>JAJYHP010000193.1 GCA_021784715.1 bacterium | reverse complement strand
AGCGAATGCTCGCCGAACATCAGGATCAAGTTGCCGGTAAAATCTTTAATCGGCGAGATCGCCGCGAACGCCTCGGCGAGTCCCTCGGTCTTAAACCATTCGAAGCTCGCCTTCTGCAGTTCGATCAGGTTCGGGAGCTCGAGGACGTGGGGAATCTTCGAAAAGGAGTGGCGCGAACGCTTCGGGCCCGGATCGACCGGGACTTCGACGGTGAAGGCGCCGGTGGGCATCGGAAAATGCGAGGCCATGGGGGTACTCTTCCCCTCGCCTCCGGAGCGTTTTCCCTTCGCCTTCGTCCCCCCGCTGCTCGTCGTCGTTGCGGATTTCGCTGCCTTCGTCGTCGCCATTCGTTCTCTCTTTGTTACCTTGTCCAGACAGGGGTGGGGCACGTGTCCTTCGCGAATCTCGCGCAACATCAAAGCACGAGCTGATCCGGCCGGTCGGATGGGCTCGCGCTCTCTTTGTGGCTTACGCGCCGAAGGGCATAGGCGATTAACGTATCAAAGGACGCCAAAGGAGTCAAGGCCCCCCAGCGCGACGCCCTAGCCTTGGGCGAGAGCCAGGAAGTTCGCGACCAGGGCCTCCCCGCACTCGCTGAGCACGGATTCCGGGTGAAACTGCAGCCCGAAGCAGCGCTTGCCGGTCACCGCGATCCCCTGAAGCACCCCATCGGAGCTCCGGGCGTGGATCTCGATCCTCTCCGGTAGCGAGCGCTCCTCGAGCGCCAGCGAATGGTAGCGCGTCGCCTGGAAAGGGTTCGGGAGGTCGACGAAGAGCCCGCGCCCCTCATGGCGGATCGCGTCGGTCTTCCCGTGCATCGGCCGCGGAGCATGGATCACCCTCGCCCCCAACGTCTCGCCGATCGCCTGCTGCCCCAAGCAGATGCCGAGCGTCGGGAGATCGCGTTCGAGCGCTGCGGCGATGAGGCGCGCCAGCATCGGCGTGTCGCTCGGGCGGCCCGGCCCCGGGCCGATCGCCATCCCGTCGACCTCGGCGAGCGTCGCCACCCCAAGTTGCGGATCGTCGGCATGCACGAACCGTACGGTCGCGCCCTGCGATGCCAGCAAGTGTACGACGTTATACGAAAACGAGTCGTAATTATCGACGAAAAGCAGATTCATCGAGCGGAGACTTCCTCTTGAAGGTCGAGCACTTCCCGCGCGATGCGCGTCTTCTGGAAGATCTCGGCATACTCCGACACGGGAACGCTGTCGGCGACGATGCCCGCCGACGCCTGCCACCAAATGTTGCCGTCGGCAGCATGGAGACTCCGCAGCGTGATACAGGAATCGAAATCGCCCTCGAAGCTCCAGCGTCCGACGCTCCCGGCATAGAAGCCCCGCGTTACCGGCTCCCACGCGTCGATCAGCTCCATCGCGCGAATCTTCGGCGTACCGGTCACCGTTCCGGCGGGAAATCCGGCGGCAAAAAGATCGAGCGCATCGCAATCCTCGCGTAACTCGCCGACGCAATCCGATACGATATGCATGACGTGGCTATAGCGTTCGATCTGCAGCAACTCTTCGACGCGAACGCTGCCGAGTTTGCAGACCGATCCGAGGTCGTTGCGGCCGAGATCGACCAGCATGACGTGTTCGGCCCGTTCTTTCTCGTCGGCAAGCAGTTCCGCCGCGATCCGCGCGTCGCTCTCGGGGGTTGTTCCGCGCGCACGCGTGCCCGCAAGCGGGCGGATGCGTGCGCGTCGGCCGTCGAGTCGCACGAGAAATTCCGGTGAGGCCCCGAAGAGCGCGCCGAATTCCGTATCGACGAAAAACATGTACGGCGAGGGGTTCCGTCGGCGCAGCGCGCGGTAGCAATCGAGCGGTTCGCCCTCGAACTCCGCGCGGAAGCGAATGCCGAGTTGGAGTTGATAGACCTCGCCGTCCTCGATTGCTTTTTGCGCGCGATTCACCAGCGCGAGATATCGAGAACGATCCATGCTCGCCTGCATCGTTCCGCGCGCCCTAAAAGGAGTGGGAAGCGAGGCGCGGGCGGCGAGCAATCGCTCGATATATCCGTCGATACGCGCCTCGAGATCGGCGCCTTCGTCGTCGCAGCACCAGATCGTCAACGCGTGCGTGTAGTGGTCGAAGATCAACCATGTGCCGGGAATCGCGACGATCGCGGCCGGCATCTCCGGAGGGTCGGAACGGCGCGCCTGCAACCGAGCGTTTGCGCGCGCGGCATCGTAGGAAAATGCGAGCAGCGCGCCGCCGCCGGGAGCCGCATCGGCGGACGGCCGATGTGCATCGACGAAGGCACGAATCTCGTCGTACATCGTCGCCGTGCTTTCAAAATGCTTCGCCGCGCGATAATCGCAGCCGACGAAGGAGAAACGCGAGAGCGTACCGCCCGCGGCGACGCTCTCCAACAGGCAACTCGCACCGGCTTGCGCGAGCGCACGGTAGGCGAGAATCGGCGTGAGCGTATCGGATGCGATCGTGCGCGTCCGAACGATGGGAGGGTGACTCGATCGCACTATGGTTTCAGGGTTGCGTTTTCTTGAGTTATCCGCGCGGCAAATGCGGGCGGCAACACATCGAGAATCGCCCCGACATCGCTTGCCGACATCAGCGAAAAAATCTTCGCAACGTACGGAACCGGCAGGCGCTGCACGACCTTCGCGGCTTTGCTTGGATCCATCGCGGCCCAGTCGGCGGCAACGCGACGATCGTCGGGGGTCGCCGAAGCGGCGAGGTTGGAGCCTGCAGTTGCACTCGTCGCACCGAAGGCGCCCGGCGAAGCCGTCGGTGCAACGCTTGGGGCGGCGGGCTTCGCATGCGTCTGCGCGACCTGTGCGTCGAGTTGCACGACGCGCGCCTTCAACGCCGCGGTGCCTTTCTGCGCCGCTGCCAGCGAGCGCTGCGCGTCGGCGAGTTGCGCCTGGAGGGTCACGATCTCGTGATTGCGACGCGCGATCAGTTGATTCTGCGCGGCGAAATGGAACGGAGCGGCAACGACGGCGAAGCGCGGCCCGAGGGCATTCCAGAGCGGTGAGAGCGGCCCCGAGAGGATCGCCGCACGCGACGGCGGCCAGATGAACGCGCCGACGATCGCGAGAATCGCGACCAACGGCAGGATGATCCGTCCCACGGGAAAGGGTTTACGACGCTGGCGTGTGACGATCACCGTAGGCCTCCAATCTCTGCATCCAACGCCGTCCGACGATCGTCGTGACGCGCGTTGCCGTCATCGAGTTCGTTTTGCTCGCGACGCATTTCGTCGGCGCGAAAGGCATCCCGCGCATGCTCTTTGAGGGTTTCCACGACTTTCCTTCGCTTCATTGCTTCGTGGAGGGAGTACATCGCGGCGTCGAGTTCGTTCTTCCGCCGGTCGAGATCGCGTTTCGCTGCATCCATCGCTCGGTCGAGATAGCTGATATGTCCGTAGAGCAAGACGAGTTCGTCGGTCTTGAGGCGCGCGTGCTCCTCCCGGAGGATCCGCGAGTGCTCGGCGAACTCCGCATCGAGGCGCCGAAATTCGGCGCGCGCAGCATCGTGGGCGCGCTGCGCGAGGGCGACGAGGCCCTGCTCGCGCTCGACCGCTCGTTTGCGTTGCACGAGCACGGGGTCGAGACGGAAACGGAAGGTGGCCACGGTTATACCACGCTCATCAACGATGCCAGCGTCGCGCCATACTCCGAATGCTCGTACATTCCTTGCCGCAGGAAGTGCCGGATCGATTCCACTTTTGCAAGCGCGAGATCGATGCGCGGGTTACTACCCGCGACATACGCGCCGATATTGATGAGATCTTCAGCCTCGCGATAGGTCGCCATTAACTCGCGAATCGCCGAGCATGCCGCTAAATGATTTTCATCGGCGACGTCGGGCATCACTCGGCTAATGCTTTCGAGCACGTCGATCGCGGGGTAATGGTTCGCCGATGCGAGCTTCCGGGAGAGCACGATATGCCCGTCGAGAATCGAGCGAACCGCATCGCTGATCGGCTCGTTCATATCGTCGCCGTCGACGAGCACCGAGAAAAGACCGGTAATGCTCCCGCGGCTTGCGGTTCCCGCCCGTTCCAGCAATCGCGGCAAGGTCGCGAAGACCGAGGGAGTATAGCCGCGCGTCGTCGTCGGCTCCCCGATAGCCAGCCCGACCTCGCGCTGCGCCATTGCGAAGCGGGTGACGGAATCCATCATGAACATCACGTCGAGCCCGAGGTCGCGGAAATACTCGGCGACCGTCATCGCGACGAATGCCGCTTTAATACGCACGAGCGCCGGCTGATCGCTCGTCGAAACGATGACTACGCTCCGGCGCAGCCCTTCGTCGCCGAGATCGCGCTCGAGGAAATCACGCACCTCTTTTCCGCGTTCGCCGACCAGCGCGATGACGTTCACATCGGCGGCCGTATTGCGGGCGATCATCCCGAGGATCGTCGATTTTCCGACCCCGGAGCCCGCGAAGACGCCGACGCGCTGCCCTTTCCCGCAGGTCAGCAAGCCGTCGATTGCGCGGATGCCGAGCGGAAGCGCCTCCGATATCCGCCGGCGTTGCATCGCTGCCGGTGGATTCGCCGTCACCGGCGCGAGTTTTAGTGAGTCGATCGGCCCCTTGTCGTCGATCGGATTTCCGAGCCCGTCGAGCACGCGCCCGAGAAGATCGTCACCGACGCGAATTTGCAGCGGCTTTCCGCCGGCGGCAACATCGCTGCCGGCACCGATGCCCGCGAGATCCCCCAACGGCATAATCAGCACGCGATTGTCGCGAAAGCCGACGACCTCGGCGAGCACCGGATCGGCGTTGCGACGATAGCGAATCCAACAGGTCTCTCCGACCGCCATCGGCGGACCGTTGCTCTCGATCACGACGCCGATCACCTGCGAAACACGTCCATTTTGGCGCATGCAATCGACGTCGTGAAGGGCGTCGAGGTAGCGATCGGCGCGAAACGCGAGCGCTTCCATCGTCAGATCGCCGTCGCCGTTATCTCGGGCAGGTCGTCGGAAGGGACGAGCGCACCGCGAACCTCCCGTATCTGCGTGGTGATTTTTGCATCGATCGTTCCCGAATCGCTCTCGAGCATCGCTCCGCCGCGATCGACGCGTTGATCTTCGATGAGCCGAAGGTGTTCGAAATCGCCGGCGGCGAGCAGGCGCTCACGGTACGCTCGCATCACCTCCATGTCTTCGGGATTGACGCGAATCGTAATGTCGTTGCGCCCCACGGCGCGGGTGAGTGCGGCGCGAACCGTTTCGACGACGAACTGATCGTCCTGCGCGATTTCGTGATGGACCACACGCTCTGCAGCGCCCAGCGCGAGACGCACCAACTCGGGTTCGGCACTACGCAAAAAGCGATCGCGATCTTCGCGAACCGCTTCGATGAGGCCGTGCAGCAGCGTCAATAGCTCGTTGATCTCCGCATCGACGCGCGCGATCCCCTCCTCGCGCCCCGCCTCGCGACCCTCGCTTCGCGCCGCCTCTGCTATCGCATCGCGCTCGCCGCGCGCCTGTTCGAGGAGCGCGCTAGCGGTACGAAACGCTCCCTCCAAAATCTCCCGGGCGCTTCCTTTCGCTCGCTCCAAGGCGGCACTTGCCTCGGCGCGCAGCGCATCCCAATCGATAACCTCGACGTGCGCTTCGGGCGCGTCGCTTCCTAAACGATCCTCTTCTCCATCCTCAACGCCCTCGAGCCCGAGTTCGCGATGCTCTTCGGCTGCCTCCGGGAGCGGTCGCTCCTCGGGAATGCCGACGGCATAGGCCTTCTCGACCATCCGGGCCCCGCGTACAATTTTCCCCATCGAAAGCCTACGTCGGTTCCACTAGACCAGTCGTTCGTCTTTCGCACCGCGAGCGATGACGATTTGGCCATTCTCCTCGAGCGTGCGAATGACGTCGACGATCTGTTGCTGCGCTTTCCCGACTTCACGCATGCGCGTCGGGCCCAGCACCTCGATCTCTTCCTTGAGCATCTGTCCGGCGCGCGTCGACATATTTTTGTAGACGCGCGCGAGCAAATCTTCGTTGGCAACTTTGAGGGCGAGCGCGAGCTCTTTCCCATCGACTTCCTTGAGAATGCGCTGAATCGAGCGATCGTCGAGATTGATGATATCTTCGAAGACGAAGAGTAGGTTCTTGACCTCTTGCGCCAATTCGGGGTCGCGTTTGGTAAGCCCGTCGAGGATGTTTTTCTCGGTCTCGCGATCGACGAAATTCATGACCGACGCCAGCGATGCTACGCCGCCCGCTTTGGAGAAATCGGCGCCGCTGATGAGGAGGCGACGGCCGAGCAATTCGTCGAGTTGTTCGAGCACTTCGGGAGCGGTCTTTTGCAAGATCGCAATCCGCATCGCGACGTCGGCCTGCAACTCCGGCGTCAACGCGGAGATCACCGCACCCGCCTGCTCCGGTTGCATGTAGACGAGGATGAGCGCGATCGTCTGCGGATGCTCGTCTTGGATGAACTGCAGTAATTGCGCCGGCTCGGTATTCTTGATGAGTTCGAGCGGATTGCCGTGTTTGAGCGCCGCGAAAAGGCGGCTGGTCATGTCGTCGGCTTGCCCCGCGCCAAACGAACGCTCGAGGATCTCCTTCGCGTATTCGATACCGCCCTCGTTGATGTATTTGAGGGCGATCGCGCGCTGGTAGGCTTCCTGAATGACGGCATCGCGTTTTTCCAGCGAGACCGTCGGAATCTTGGCGATCTCCAAGACGATGCGCTCGACTTCGTCTTGGCGCAAGAATTTAAAGATCGTCGCCGAGAGTTCGAGCCCCAGCGTGATCAACAGGATTGCGGCCTTCTCCGGCCCGGAGATCTCCAGTGACTCGCTGTCGCCGAACGGCATCGGCGTTTCGGGGAGTCCCGTGTTGGAGAGGTTGACGATCGGTGAATCCATCTTGCTGCTCGCTCGCTACTCGGCCAGCCAGAGCTTGACGAGCTTGCCGATACTGTCGGGGCTCTCTTGCGCCACGGTCGTTACGTACTCGATCATCTGCTCTCTCGTCATATCGGCAGTGGAGCGCATCGGTGCGCTGAGGCCCGGGGCGCCTTCGAGGAGCGGGTGCTCTTCAAAGGGCGGCAACTCGTCGGTAAGACTGGAATCGAAGGACGGTAGATCGGTGCTCGGAACGAACTTCGATTCGCGTGCGCGCGTCGCCATGAAACCGATGAGACCGAGCAACCCAAGCCCGCCGATGGCGAGCAAGACCCAGAGCGGGATGCCCAAGACCGTGGTCACGCCGCTGGGAACGCTCCGCTGCGCCAGGGCGGGGTTGAACGGAATCGCCTCGACGCTTACCTGATCGCCGGCAGCGAGATCGAGCCCGGCTGCAGCGATAACGACATTGCGGATCTGCGTAACGTTCGCCGGCGTGAGCACGTAGGGCGCCGCGGCGACCGCGGGGGCGCCGGGGGCCGTCGATGTCTGCGGGGTCGAGTTCACGAGCACCGCGACGCTGGTCTGCAGCACTTTCCCCGGCGCATCGATGTGTTTGACATTTTGCACCGAGATATCGTAATTCGTCGTCGTCTTCGATTTATTATATCGACCGTTGGTCGTCGCGTTTTGCAGCGCTTGATAGGTGCCGATATTGCTCGTCGTTCCCGGAACGCCGACGGCGGCGCGCTGCGCCGGCTGCGTGCCGTTATAGGATTCGCGCGAGCTCTGTTGCGAGAGCACGGTGCCCGCAGGAGCGTAGACCTTTCCATCGGAGCTATTGACGTCGAACGACATCTTCGTCGAGACGCGCGCGACGGCGCGCCCTTTGCCCAAGGTACTGTCGAGCATCGACTGAATGCTTTGCTGCAAGCTCGACTCGTAGCGCTCTTTTGCAACGAGTTGCTCCTGCGTGAGCTGTAGGGCGTTATCTTGCGCCGAGGCCCCGCCTGCTGCGACAGGCGTCGGGAGGAGGATCTGTCCGTCTTGATTCACGATAGTGACGTTGACGGGTTTGAGCCCCTCGACGGAGCGTGCGACGAGCATCGTAATGCCCTGCACCTGCGATCCGTCGAGCCCTTGGCCGGGGCGCAGTTTGATAGCGACCGAGGCTGTGGTCGGTTCCTGCGAATCGCTATACAGGGTGTGATCGGGGGTGACGATGCTGACGCGCGATGCTTCGACGGGGGTGAGTCCGTCGATCGTCCGTTCGAGTTCGCCTTCGATCGCGCGCGTTTTATCGATCCGCTCTTGAAACTGCGTCATGCCGAAGTTCGTGCGGTCGAAAATTTCGTAACCGACGCCCGCGCCCTTGATGAGCCCGGAGCCCGCAATCGCGATGCGCTCCGCGCTGACGTCGGCGGACGGAACCGATATCGTCTTTCCGTTGAGCGAAATATGATAGGGAACTTTATCGGCCTTGAGATGGCCGAGCACCGCATTGGCGTCGCTCGACGAGAGATTAGAAAAGAGCGTCGAGTAAGACGGGCCGCGACCGAAGACGAGCGCGCCGAGTGCGATGAGTGCGAGAAGACCCGCGATCGCTCCGCCGGTGACGAGCGCGCGGCCTTGTCTGCTCTGTCCTGCCCAGAAATTCAGGATTCGCGCTTGCAGGGTCGCGAGTATCGCTCGCAGTTGCTCCACGACGTGTCCTCTTTACTCTACACTCAGGCAGCCGACCCTGGCTGTGCTCGCTCCACGTCCCTGTCGGAGCGTCCCTATTCGCATTCCGAGGTCCGCGTATAGGTCATTAGGTACGTCTATTATCCGCACTCTCCACAGGCCCTTCGTCGTTCTTCGTCAATTTTAAGAGAAATCGAGCAGCATCAAGGCTCGGTCAAGCGTTGATTAACGCCTCGCGCTCCGGGCCGACCGAGAAGATCTCGATCGGCAGCCCGACCAGCGCTTCGAGCCGAGCAATATAGCGACGGGCGGCGTTCGGGAGCTCTTCCGGTCGGCGCGCCCCGCTGATATCCTCGGCCCATCCCTCGAGGTACTCGACGTCGGCCCGGAAGTCGGGCTGCGATGCCTCCGAGATCGTCGCTTCGCGCTCGCCGAGTCGGTACCCGGTCACGATGCCGATGCGCTCGAACCCGGAGAGCACATCGAGTTTCGTCAACGCAACGGCGTGCGCGCCGTTGATGGCGGCGGCATAGCGAGCGGCGACGGCATCGAACCAGCCGCAGCGCCGCGGGCGTCCGGTGACGGTACCGAATTCCCGTCCCGCTTCCCGCAGCCGGTCGCCGGCGGCATCGAGCAGTTCGGAGGGGAACGGCCCCGCTCCGACGCGCGTCGTGTAGGCTTTGAGAATCCCGATGATCCGGCCGACGGCGCTCGGCCCGACGCCGAGCCCGGTGCAGATCCCGCCGGCGGTACACTGCGAGGACGTTACATACGGATAACTTCCAAAGGAGATATCGAGCAGCGTCCCTTGCGCGCCTTCGGCGAGAATGCGTTTCCCGGCGGCAAGGCGCGTGTGAATGTAACCCACGCCGTCGACGATCGCCGCGCGCAGGCGCGCTGCCGCAGCGAGCATGCGCTCCTCCATTTCGGCGAAGTCGGGGAGGATCGAGGGATCGCGCAGCGCGCGTTCGTGCGCGCTGCGGATCGCGCGGAGGCAACTTCGAAAACCCGTCTCGTCGAGCGTCTGCCCCAGCGTAACGCCGACGCGCGAGACACGATCGGCGTACGCCGGGCCGATGCCGCGGCCGGTGGTGCCGATGCGCTGTGCACCGCGCGCCTGCTCCGAGGCCTGGTCGAGGACTCCGTGATCCGGTAACACGATATGGGCGCGGTCGGAGAATTTCACGCGCTCGATATCGACACCGACCTCGGAGAGCCGCGCGAGTTCGTCGAGCGCGCCTTCGAGATTCACCACGCATCCCGAGCCGACGAAGAGTTCGACCGTCGGGTGCAATGCGGCCGAGGGAACCAGGCGCAGCGCGAGTTTTTTCTCACCGACCTCGATGCGATGGCCGGCATTATCACCGCCGCCGAAGCGCGCGACCACATCGTAATTGCGCGCATACCAATCGACGATCCGCCCCTTGCCCTCGTCACCCCACTGCATGCCGAGCACGGCATCGATCCGTCCGCTCATTGACTGCGGAACTCCAAATCCGCACCGCTTCCCATCGGTATCTCCGGTTTTCCTTCGAACGAGGTCATGACGAACTCCGAAAAGAGTGCATTGGGCCAACCGAAATTCGGTCGAGTGAAATGTTTGGGATCGTTGGGATCGAACGATTCGTGGAGCAAATGATCTCCCGGATCGCTGGCGAGCAGTTCATTGAGGACATCTTGTTTTTCGGTCTGCGATCGTGCGGTTAGCCCCTGCATGATCAGCGCGAGCGGCCATATCCAGTGATCGGGAGTATGGAAGCTGCCGATACCCGAGGCGTACCGACCCGAATAAAATGACGGGTTATCGTCCGAGAGCAGAAACCGGCGCGTATTTTGATAGTACACGTTCGATTTTGACGTGTACCCGATATAGGGAGCGG
>JAJYHP010000047.1 GCA_021784715.1 bacterium | reverse complement strand
AAGGTATCGAAAAATGCGCCTCATGCCCGCGGCATGAGGCGCATTTTTTTTACGATCTTCGTTGAGGTTCGCCGCGGAGTTGCGCTAATGCGCTCGCGGAGTACGCGTGCGCTTGTTCGCCATGGTCGTGAGCGCGGTGGGCGTGCTGCTCCGCCAATTCGTGTTCGCCTTGGGACTGCTCGAACGCCGCCTGGCGGTGATGGTGGGCGGCGGCATCGTGATGCCCCGCAGCTTCATGGTGCGCCGCGCTCGCGCGCGGATTTCCGACGTGCTCCTTGCCGCCTTTGGGTTCTAATTTTTCGTAGAACTCGTTTCCGCTCTTCGTCGCGGCGGGATCGCCGGTTCCCCCGTTGGACTTGGGCGTCGGTTTCACGATCGTTGCTTGGTTTGACATGTTCTGGTTCCTTTACTTGGTCGATGTGACCGATAAGAACATCCCCGTAAGCTCCGAATCCCAAACAAACGGCGTCCGAACGGTTGGTTCGAGCGAAACGCAAAAGAACGAATCGTCAATCGAATCGGAGCGCACCGCCGCGGCGAACTCGCCGAGTGCGGCGCCGGGTGCCACGACCGGGGGCGCGGGCGTTCCCGCGCCGAATCCTCGCGATACCTACTCCCTACAAGCGAGGACGAGATGACGGATTCGACGCTCGTGCGCACCGACCGTGAAGGCAGCACGGCGGTCATCACGATGACCAACGCAGCCAAACGCAACGCGCTCTCCCGCGCGATGATGCGGGCGCTGATCGACGCGCTCGACGGCGTCGCCGCCGATCCGAGCCTCCGCGCCGTCATCCTCCGCGGCGAAGGCCCGGCCTTTAGCGCCGGACACGACCTTCGCGAGATCTCCGAAGCGCGCGGCGCCGAAATGGACGAAATTTTCGATCTCTGCGTCGAGCTGATGGAGACGCTGCAGCGCATCGAAGCGCCGACGATCGCCGAGGTCGACGGCATCGCTACCGCCGCCGGCTGTCAACTCGTCGCGAGCTGCGATCTCGCGGTCGCCTCCGAGCGTTCGGTCTTCGCAACGCCGGGCGTCAAGATCGGCCTGTTTTGCAGCACGCCGATGGTCGCGCTGACGCGCGCGATCGGACGCAAGGCGGCGATGGAGATGCTGCTCTTGGGAGAGCCGATCGACGCCGCACGCGCGCTCGCGTGGGGACTCGTGAATCGCGTCGTCGCCGCCGAGAGCGTCCATAGCGAGGCGCTCGCGCTCGCCGAGCGCATCGCGCGCTCCGCGCGTGCGACGGTAGCGACGGGGAAAGCCGCATTTTACGAGCAGATCGCCCTTCCGCAGCACGAAGCGTACGCCTACACCAAAGCGGTGATGGTGCGCAACGCGCGCGCGGCCGACGCCGTGGAGGGCATCGGCGCCTTCCTGGAAAAACGCGCGCCGCACTGGCAATCGTAGCGGGCATTCCGCCCGCCGCAGACGAAGGCAACGCCCGTGCAACTCATTCAGAAAAACACGCGTTTTGCCGCTGCGATCCTCGCCGTCGCTCTCCTTGCGTGCTGCCTCGTCGCCGCCCTCCGCGTCCGTACCGAGATCCACGCGCGTCGCGTCGAAATCGCGATGGATTATAGCGATTTCGCACAGCTGGCGCGCTCGTTCGATTACCGAGCGGACGCTTTTTTGATAGCGCTTCGCCGCGCCGGGCTCACCTCACTCGCCGTCAGCGAGCAGTTGGGATCGAATCTCGGCAACGATGGTTCGACGACGGTGACGACCGGCGCTCAGATTCTCAACGGCGCCCGCCTCGCACCGATCGACGACCCTCTGCTCGCACGGCTCGCGCGCGAAAAGAAGATCGATAGCCGCGCGGTCTATCTCACCATCGGGCGCAAGAGCACCTACGAGCGTCTCCGCCTCCAGCTACCGCTGCATTTCATGCCGAAGTCGATTCGCATCCTTCGCGCGCGGCGCCCGTGGTTGATCGAATTGCACACGCAGATCGACTACTTCAACGGCATCGGGCTGGGCATCCCCACTTCGGAGATTTTGCTCGCGAAGCGGTTGGGGCTTCTGCTGATCCCGCGCTTGCAGAACGACGAACGCTTCAAGGCGCCGCAGATGAACGCCGAACTCAACGGCATTCTCGCGCTCGATCCGAAAGTCTCGACCGTCATCTTTTTCGGATTGAAGAATCAGGTCTTCGGCTATCCGGACCACGAGAAGGATGCCGCCGAACTCTTCCGCGCGCATCGCTTTAATTTCGGCACGATCGAAGTCTACGATCCCAGCCAACTGCAGAAGGGCAACAACGCGCTCGCCGAACTCATTCCCGGGCGGACGGTTCGCGTGCAAACGGTGCAAAAGACCGAACTCGACCGCCTGAGCGTGTCGGCGCTGATCGATCGCTTCATGCTCGGCGTGCGCGAGCGCAACGTTCGCGTGATCTACCTGCACCCGTATCCGCACCGCGATAAACAGCTCAGTATCGAGGCGACCAACGTCGAGATCGTCCACCGCCTAGCAAATGCGATCGCGGCGGACGGCATGCGGCTCGGCACCGCGACGCCGATTCCGCTCTACCCCGGCACGAATCGGCTGCTCGTCGGCATCGTCGCGCTCGCGGTTCCTTCGATCTTCGTGATGCTCCTCGGCGCGTTCGGCCTCTATCGCCCCAGCTACGCGGCGATCGCCTATCTCGCGACGATTTTGCTGTACGCGGGGGGCATCGCGACGCACCGCGCGGATCTCGCGCGCTCGCTGCTCGCTCTCTGCGGCGGCCTGCTCTTCGTCGTCGCGGCGATGCTCGTCTACGCGCCCGCGTGCGCCGAATCGCCGAGCGCGAAATTTTGGGTTCAGTGGTGGCGCTCGTTGCGCTGGTCGCTCGTCGTTATCGGCACCGTGCTGCTCGGCGCGCTCGTCGTCGTCGGGTTGCTGAGCACGCCGCTCGCGATGGAAGAGATCGAGCCATTCCGCGGCGTGAAGCTCATGCTCGCACTTCCGCCGTTGATCGCGCTCTTGCTCTACGTCTTCGACGCGCGCTTCCAAGCGAAAGTTGGGCGCGCGGTCGACGTCTTGCTCGCGCCGGTGCGCGCCTATCACCTCATCGTCGTCGCCGCGCTGCTCGGTGCGGGAGCCGTGCTCTTGATGCGCAGCGGAAATACGAGCGATATCGGCGCCTCGCACCTCGAACTCGTCATCCGTCAGGATCTCAGCACCTGGCTCTCCGTGCGCCCGCGCTTCAAGCAGTTCCTCATCGGCATCCCCGCAGCGATGCTACTGCCCGCGCTCGCCGTCGCGCACCGCCGCGCGATCGGTTGGCTCTGCGCGCTCGGCGTCGGCGTGGGTCTCGGCGACGCCGTCGATACCTTCTCGCATCTGCACACCCCGCTGCTCGTCGCCGTCTTCCGCATCGGCAACGATTTCCTCGTCGGCGCGATCGTCGGTGCGATCGGGATCGCGCTCTACCGTTTGGTCGCGCGGCGGCTGCCGGCATAGCGTGCGCGTGTTGCTGAGCGGGTATTACGGGTTCGGCAATATCGGCGACGAAGCGTTGCTGCGCGTCATCGTCGGCCGAATTCGCTCGCGCATGCCCGGGGTCGGGATCGAAGCGCTCTCTGCAAATCCCGAAGCGACGAGCGCGCAGTTCGGCATCGCGGCCACGCAACGGCGCGACGCCGGCGCGGTGCGCGCGGCGATCGATCGTTGCGATTGCCTCGTCTCCGGCGGCGGCGGGCTCTTGCAGAACGTTACGAGTACGCGCAGCCTGCTCTATTATGCGGGCCTGCTTCGCGCCGCACATCGCCGCAAAAAGAAAACGATGATCTTCGCGCAATCGATCGGGCCGCTCGACGGCTTGGGACGCTTGCTGGTGCGCGCGCTCTGCGCGGGCGTCGACCGCGCGAGCGTGCGCGACGCGCGTTCCGCCCGATTGCTGAAATCGATCCTTCCGGCAACGCGCGTCGAACTCGGCGCCGACCCAGTCTTTCTGCTCGATCTCGCTCCCGACGAACGCGACGTACGCGAGGAAGGGCTCGACCCGGTCGCCGCACCCTACGTCGTCGTGAGCGTGCGCAAGCACCAGGCCTTGCGCGCGGGGATTCCCGCAATCGCGCGCGCCGTCGACCGGCTCGCACGCGAACACGGCTTGCGCGGCGTCTTTCTTCCGATCGGCGGGGCGGAGGATGCCGACGTCGCGACGCGCGTCATTCGCGCCTGCGAGAGCGCGCCGATGCTTCTCCCGGAACGTTCGATCGAGCGGAGCGCGGCGATCGTCGCGTCGGCTCGCGTTGCGATCGGCATGCGCCTGCACGCACTGATCTTTGCCGCCCGCTTCGCGGTGCCGTTTCTCGCCATTCCCTACGATCCGAAGGTCTCCGCGCTCTGCGAAGATCTCGCGTACCCGCTCGCGCCGCTCTGGGTTCCCGGCGGGGAGGTGCCCGAGAACGCCGCGATCGACGGCGCCGTGGAGCGACTGATGTCGGAGCACGCGGCGCTTCGCGAGCACCTGCAAGGCTCCGTCGCGGCGCTCCGGAGCGCTGCCGAACGCAATTTCGAGATCCTACAAGATTTACTCGAGGAGTAAGAGCCGACGGTTCCGAGGGCGAATGAGAGCCCTCCCATGAACGACGCTTCGCGCGCGGATTATCGCGCCACCCTCAACCTCCCCGTTACCGATTTTCCAATGAAGGCGGAGCTTCCCAAGCGCGAGCCGGGGCGCGTCGCATGGTGGAACGAGCAACGCATCTACCAACGCGCCTTGGAGCGCAACGCCGGCGCGAAGCCGTGGGTCCTGCACGACGGCCCGCCGTACGCAAACGGCGAGCTGCATATGGGGCACTTCCTCAACATGGTGCTCAAGGATATGTTCGTGAAGATCGCGCTCTTGGAAGGGCGCGCGGCGCGCTTCGTTCCGGGCTGGGACATGCACGGGCTCCCCATCGAACTCGAGACGCTCAAACATCTCGGCGTCAAAGATTTTCACGAGATCGATCCGTTGGAACTGCGCGCGAAGTGCAAGGAGCGCGCGCTCTATTGGCTCGACCGGCAGCGCTCGACGCGCGAGCGCATGGGCGTCTTCGCCGAATTCGATCGCCCCTACCGCACCGTCGATGCCTCGTTCGAAGCGACGATCGTCGAAGCGTTGGCGACGCTCGCCGAACGCGAGCAACTCTATCGTGGGCTGCGCGCGACGCTCTGGTGCATTCACGACGAGACCGCACTCGCCGAGGCCGAGATCGAATACGAAAACAAAGTCTCGCCCTCGATCTACGTACGTTTCCGCGCCGACGAGACGGGACGCGCCGATCTGCTCTCCCGCTTTGGATACGCCGATGGCGAGCGCACGCCGCTCTCGTTTTTGATCTGGACGACGACGCCGTGGACGCTGCCCGCGAACGTCGCGATCGCGCTGCGCGCCGATGCGACCTACGGCATCTATCGCGTCGGCGATGAACTCTTGATCGTCGCCGAGGCGCTCGCGGAGCAGGCGCTCGGCGATGCGTTCGCCGGGGCGCGCTTGCTCGCGTCGGCCTCCGGAAACGCCCTCGACGGCGCGCGCGTACGCCACCCGTTTGCGGAGCGCGATTCGACGATCGTGCTCGCCGAGTACGTCGATCTCGAAACCGGAACCGGTGCGGTCCATACCGCTCCCGGGCACGGCGCCGACGATTTCGCAACCGGCGTGAAATACGACCTGCCGATTCTCAATCCGGTCGACGCATCGGGGCATTTCACCGCCGAGGCCGCTCCCTATACCGGGCTGCAGGTCTTCGAAGCGAACGATCGCATCGTCGCCGACCTTCGCGAGAGCGGCGCGCTCTGGCGCTTCGAAAGCTACACGCACAGCTACCCGCATTGCTGGCGCTGCCACCAACCGGTGATCTTCCGCGCGACCGCGCAGTGGTTCATTGCGATGGATCAGAACCGGCTGCGCGCGCGCGCGGTCGAAGCCGCGCAGGGCGTCGACTACGAACCCGAATGGGGACGGGCGCGCCTGGTGCAGATGCTCGAAAATCACCCAGAATGGTGCATCTCGCGCCAGCGGACGTGGGGCACGCCGATTCCGGCGCTCGTCTGTAAGGGCTGCAACGAATCGCTGCTCGATCCGCGCGTCGCGCGAATTGCGGCGGCGCGCTTTCGCGAGGTCGGCGCCGATGCGTGGTGGTCCGAACCCGTCGAGCGCTTTGTGCCGGAGGGATTCCGTTGCGCTCGCTGCGGCTCGACCGCGTTTGAGAAAGAACGCAACATCGTCGATATCTGGTTCGAATCCGGCGTGACCCACCTCGCGGTCCTCGGCCACGATGCGACGCTTCCTTGGCCGAGCGATCTCGTCTTGGAGGGCGGCGACCAGTATCGCGGCTGGTTCCGTAGTTCGATCGTTACCGCCGTCGCGCTCGAAGGGCGCGCGCCCTATCGTTGCGTGGTGAAGAATGGTTGGGTGAACGACGAGCAGGGGCGCCCGATGAGCAAATCGCGCGGCACCGGCATCGATGCGCGCGACGCGATGGCGACCTTCGGCGCCGACGTGCTTCGCCTCTGGGCGGCATCGGTGGAATTCGTCGACGACGTGCGCTTCGGCCCCAACGTCGTCGAACAGGTCGCGCGCGTGTACCGCAACATTCGCAACCGCATTCGCTTCGTGCTTGGAAACATCGCCGACCTTACCCCCGAAACGATGCTCGCTCCCGAGGCGATGCTGCCGCTCGATCGGCTCGCCTGTCGCGTCACCGACGCCTTCGTTACCGACGTCCGCGAGCGCTACGCCACCTTCGGCATTCACGATGCCTATTTAGCGATCGTCGCCTTCGAGAGCGAGATGTCCGGGCTCGCGTTCGATGCCTGGAAGGACCCGCTCTACTCCGGTCGCTGCGACGGCGTTCGGCGGCGCAGCGCGCAGTCGGCGCTCTTCTATCTGTTGCGCGGCTTCCTCATCGCGCTCGCTCCGTTGCTGCCGTTTACCGCCGAGGAGGCGTGGCAATCCTTACCCGAGGCGTTGCGTGGGGATCGCGAGAGCGTCTTCGCGTTGCGTTTCTCCGACGAACACCGCGTCTCGAGCGCCGCCGACCTCGCCCTCTGGGAACGATTGCGCGCCCTGCGCGCGCAGGTCGCCGCTTCGACATCGCCGCGCGATTTCGAGATTGCGCTCGATCTGTACGCCGGCGGCGAGGCGTTCGACGCGCTCTCCGCGCTCGGCGACACGTTGCGCGAAGCGCTGATCGTTTCGGAGGTGCGGTTGCATCGCGATCCCGCCGCGGAGGAGCCCCGCATGACGATCGGAGGTGCCGACGGGGCGAAGTGTTCGCGCTGCTGGAAATACCGGGAACTGCGCGAGGGCGACGCGCGCGGAGCGATCTGCGACGACTGCGAGCGGGCGGTTAGCACGCTCGCGTAAGCCCTGCGAAGAGCGCATCGCGCCAGGCATTCCAGGTGCCGCGCTCGATCGCGCTCCGCGCCTCGGCCATCAGCGCGTGCAACAACGCGACGTTATGGTACGAGAGTAACTGCGGGCCGAGCATCTCGCCGGCGCGGAAGAGATGGCAGAGGTACGCGCGCGTGTAGGTGGCGCAGACGGCACACCCGCACGCCGGATCGATCGGCGTGAAATCGCGCACGTATGCGGCGTTGCGAATATTGAACTCACCGGTGCGCGTCATCGCGCGCGCGTTCCGCCCGCAACGCGTCGGATAGACGCAATCGAACATGTCGATGCCGCAGTCGACCGCGACGGCGATATCGGCGACCGTTCCGATACCCATGATGTAGCGAGGTTTTTCGACCGGCAAGAGATCGGCGGTGAAGCGCGCCATGCGTTCCATCTCTTCTCGCGTCTCGCCGACCGAGAGCCCGCCGATCGCATAGCCCGGGAGATCGAGCGCGACGAGTTCGCGCGCGCTCCGCTCGCGCAATCGTTCGTCGAGCCCACCCTGCACGATCGCGAAGAGTTGCGTGCGCTCCGATCGCCGCGCGGCGGCGCCGCGTCGCGCCCAGGAGGTCGTCATCGTCACGGCGGCCGCGAGCTCCTCATCGCTTGCGGGGAGCTTCACGCAGACGTCGAGTTGCATCGCAATATCGACGCCGATCGCTTCCTGAAATTCGACGGTATCCTCGGGCGTGAAACGGTGCATGCTGCCGTCGAGGTGCGATTTGAAGGTGACGCCGTCGGGATCGAGCGTTCGTCGATCTTGCAGCGAGAAGACTTGAAAGCCGCCCGAGTCGGTCAGAATCGGGGCCTCCCAGGCCATGAAACGGTGCAGCCCTCCCGCCGCGACGATCGTGTCGCGCCCGGGGCGCAAACGCAGATGATAGGCGTTCGCTAAAACGATCTGCGTGCCGGCCTCGCGCAATTCGCGCGGTGCGAGCCCTTTGACGGTTGCCGCGGTGCCGACCGGCATGAACGCCGGCGTCTCGACGCTGCCGTGCGCGAGCGCGAGCCGTCCGCGGCGAGCGCTCCCGGATCGCGCGAGGAGCTCGAACGCGCTCACCGTTCGTGCGCGGCGAGGACCGCACGGACGCGAGCGTACGCCGGGGGCGGCGCGCTCTCGAAGCCGAGTTCGACGCGGGTGCTCGGATGCGTGAAGGCGAGCCGCCACGCGTGCAACGCCTGCCCGGGCAGCGGCGAGCCGGGAACGCTGCGCCCGTAGACCGGATCGTTATAGATCGGGTGATGCATCGCCGCGCAGTGCACGCGAATTTGGTGCGTGCGCCCGGTTTCGAGACGAAAGCGCAGTTCGGTGTGCCGTGCGAATCGTTCGACGACTTCGTAATGCGTCACCGCACGGCGCCCCTCGCGCGTGACGATGTATTTGAGTCGATTGTGCGGTTCCCGGCCGATCGGCCCGTCGAGCGTTCCGCGATCGAATTCGGGAATGCCGTGCACCAAGCCGAGATACTCGCGCGATATTTTTCGCGCCTTCATGGCGATACCGAGCCCGGAGAGCGCCTCGGGCGTCTTGGCAACGACGAGCAGGCCCGAGGTATCGCGGTCGAGACGGTGGACCAAGCCCGGGCGTAACGCATCGCCCGGCAGCGTGCCGAGATAGCCGAGCAACGCATTGACGAGCGTGCCGCTGCGCGTCCCGTGCGCGGGATGCGTGACCATTCCGGCGGGCTTGTCGACGACGAGCAGATCTTCATCTTCGTAAACGATTGCGAGATCGATGCGTTCGGGCTTCGCAACGAGCGGTTCGGGATCGGCGAGTTCGTATTCGAGTACGTCGCCTTCGACGAGCGGGCGGCTCGCACGCGCGACGTCGCCGTTTACCAGCACGTTACCGAGACGGATCGCTTCGGCGACCCGCGAGCGCGGCGCGGCGGCGTGCCGCGCGACGGTTACATCGAGGCGAAGGCCCGCCTCTTCAGGTGCGACGACGTGACGCAAGGAGACTCGATAGCAGGAGCAGCACGACGCCGACGGTCACGCATGAATCTCCGACGTTGAAAATATTCGGCCAGATGCGGAAGAAATCGATGAAATCGACGACGTACCCGAAGTGAATGCGGTCGACGATATTCCCGATCGCCCCGCCGACGATCAAACCGAATGCCAGTCGAACGAGGCGCGACTGCGTCGCGGCCTCGCGGAAACTGATCCAGAAAAACACGAGCACGACCACCGCCATCCCGATGAGCAACGCGGCGTTGCTGCCGAAGAGGCCGAAGGCGCCGTGATAGTTGCGCTCGTAGGTCCAACGCAAAACTCGCGGAATCGCGACCATGCTTTCGTTCGGCAGCAGCGTGGTTTGCACGAGGTGCTTCGTGTATTGGTCGAGCGCGAAAGCGAGCAGCGCGATCGCCGAGATGGCGAGCGCGGCGGCGCTAGATTTTTGGTGCTGGGACAAACTGATAAAATACTCCGGCGATAGTGAGGAAAGCGTCGTTGACCAAAACGAGGCCGACGAGGACCAAGAAGGCGCCCGCCGTGAATTCGATCGCGGGGATAAAGCGCTTGATGCGATCGAGGAGCGGAAGGACCAACCCGATCGCGACCGCGGTCGCGAAGAACGGTACCGCGAGTCCCGCGGAGTAGACCACGAGCAGCCATGCCGCTTGGAGAGTCTGCTGCTGCGACGCAAGTGCGAGAATGCCTGCGAGAATCGGCCCGATACAGGGCGACCAGCCCGCCGCGAAGGCGACGCCGACGATAAACGAGGTCAGGTGCGAGCGCGGTCGACTCCCGGCAACGTGCGCGCGCGTATCCATCATCAGCAGCGGAATGCGAAGCAGCCCCATCATGTGCAGCCCGAGCACCACCACTACCGCCCCGCCGATCTCGGCGACGAGCACGCGGTTCTCGGCGAGTGCCCCGCCGAGCGCGCTCGCCGAGATCCCCAAGAGGGTGAAGACGAGGGTGAAGCCGAGGATGAACGCGAGCGCGTGCGTCATCGCTCGGGCGCGCAGTGCAGGGGAGGCCTCCTTGCCACGGAGCTCCTCGAGACTCGCCCCGGTCAAAAAGGAAAGATAGGCCGGCACCAGCGGGAGGACGCATGGCGAGACGAAGGAAACGAAGCCCGCGAGGAACGCGAGGCCGACGCTGATATGCGCAGTCGTGTTCACGTACGCCCCTATTGTACGACGGCGGCTCGCGCGGGCCTGTAGAGGCACCGCCGCAGAAGGACTACATGCAACACTGGTTTGTTTATCCGAACATTTCGCCGATTGCGTTTCGGCTCGGCCC
>JAJYHP010000151.1 GCA_021784715.1 bacterium | reverse complement strand
GGGCGCAACTCGTGAGCCGCGTGCGCGCCGAGCACTTCGTTCACGCGCACGGCCGGGTAACCGAATTGCTGTGCAGCGCGCTCGACGCGGCGGGGCTCGCGCCCGGCCCCTACACCATCCGCGTGCGTGCGCGCGCTTTTATCGCCGCGGGTGGAGCGATCAATACTCCGGCGCTCTTGCTTCGGAGCACGCTTCCCGATCCGCACGGCCGCATCGGGAAACGAACGTTCTTGCACCCGACGGTTATTTCCGCCGCGACAATGCCGGAGGATGTCGTCGCTTCTTCGGGTGCGCCGCAATCCATTTACAGCGATCATTTTCTTAGGACGCAGCCGATCGATGGACCGATCGGCTACAAGCTCGAGGTTCCACCGTTACATCCGGTTCTTACCGCATCGACGTTCACCGGGCTCGGCGAGTTCGCTGCAGGGCAGATGCGGAGCTTCAACCATCTGCAGGCCATCATCGCGTTGATGCGCGACGGCTTCAACGAAGAGAGCGTCGGTGGTACGGTCGATCTCCATAGCGACGGGACGCCGATTCTCGACTATCCGATCTCGGGTTTCGTGTGGGACGGCATGCGGCGCGCGCTGCTTGCGATGGCGGAGATTCAATTCGCGGCCGGAGCCCGCACCGTTTATCCGCTCCACGAATCGGCGGTGCCCTATAGTTCGTGGGCACAAGCGCGTGGAGCGATCGCGCAACTGCCGATGGAGACTTTGCTCACGCGCGTGGCGAGCGCGCATGTGATGGGCGGAAGCGCGATGTCGAAAGACGAGCGAACCGGAGTCATCGACCAACGCGGACGCAGCCATGCACTCGAGAATCTCTACGTCTTCGACGGTTCGGCGTTCCCGACGAGTTTGGGCGCGAATCCGCAGCTCTCCATCTATGGAATGGTCGCACGTAACGCTAGCGCGCTCGCTGAATCGCTGACCGGGCGGCCTGCGCCAACGCTCGCCGATGCCGATAACGCCGACAAATCGATGCCGAACGGTCGAACGGCGTTGATCGCCGAGAGCGTGACGCCGACCGTACTCTGACCCGGGAAGATGGTGTCGCCGCAGAGGGTAAGCCCGTTTATTCCGCTGCGGTGCGAACGCGCGCGAAGGTTCGCACTCTCGATGCGCTGCGGAGTTCCGCCGACGAGCCCACGATAGCGTAATGTGTAGCGTTCGAACGTGCGCGGCGTTCCCAACTCGAAAAACGAGGGAACGATCCGCTTTCCCGCCGCGCGTTCGAGCCCAGCGAGCATTTGTTGCGCGTACGCTCGTTGGATTTCCGAGCCGCGCCCGGCGCTGTACGCCTGCTCCCAGCGAAGCGGGTCGGCGTGCGTCGAGATCGTCACCGCGCGCCCTCCGTTGCGCGCTCGTTCGCGCTCCCCGGGCGCCGAGAGCGAGATGAAGAGCGAATTTGCGTCGCCCAACGGCACCCGCGGGTCGAGCAGCACTTGGTGGTGCAGCGGAAAATCGTCGGGAAGATCCCCTGCTTCGAGCCCAACGTAGGCGGTTACCGCGCTCCAACGCTGCCCGGTGCGCGACGACGGACTCGGCGCTCTGCCGAGGAGTTGCAGAACGTTCTCGTACGGTATCGCCGCAACGGCGTGACGCGCTGCTACCGTCCGTCCATCGGCGAGTTCGATCGCGCTAAAGCCGCGGCGATCGGTTCGAATGCGCGCGACGTCGGTGCGATAGGCAATCGTGCCGCCGAAACGGCGAATCGCACGCGCGAGCGCGGTGGCGATCGTAGCAATGCCGCCTGCGAGATGGAACGTACCTTCGCGAGCGATATCGAGTGCGGCGGCGCCGAACGCGAGATCGGTCTCGCTTGCCGGTGCTTGCGCGGTGATAAGCAATTGCAGATCGATGAAGGAGCGTAACTCCGGTGAGGCGTCGTGCGGTAACAAGCTGGCGATACTCTGTCCTTGATATGACAGCAACGCGAGATCGCGCGGACGAAAAACACGTGCGAGATGCCATGCGCTTGCAAGATCGGCGGGTAAGGTCGGCAACCGCGCTGCAAAATCCCAGACACGGTCGGCGATGCGTTCTTGTGCGTGCCAGAACGGTTCGAATCGCTCTCCGAACGCGGCGATTCGCTCGTCGCGCCAGCGCGCGTCACCGTAACGGGCGATCTGCATGCCGGGAAGATGGACGAGCATGGTGGGCTCGAGCGGCGTTGCCGCGATCGTCACCCCGAGTCTCTCGAAGACCCGCCGGTGGATGCCCCGCGGGCCAAAGCCGTTGACGACGGTCGCTCCCACGTCGAAGCGGTAGCCGTCGCGCTGAAAAAACGAGGCGCAGCCTCCGGGCACGTTGTGGTGCTCGGCGAGAAAAACGCGCGCGCCCGCCCGTGCGGCAAGCGCCGCTGCGGTCAGCCCGGCGACGCCGCCGCCGATAACCGCGAGATCGAACGAAGAGTCCGCCATCGCTGCGTTGAACCCCAGGCGCGCCCGCAGAGTTCCGCGGGCGATCGATTGAAGGAGGGACCGATGGAACACTTTTTCGTGAATCTTGCTCGCGATGCGGCGTGGGCCGTAGCGATCGTTTTTATTTTTGCGGTCATCGGTGTCGTTGCGACGATTCGATGGATCGTCAACCTGTTGACCCGCGCCGAGCATGCCGTTGAATCGGGCGTGGAAAACGTCGAGCACGCAATAACCCACCGCGACAATTAACGCCGTACGGAGCGCGTATCGAGGGCTGCGTCCTCTGCGCCTCGATACGATGGCTTCGCCATCTACTCGGCGTGACAGATTGGAGCTATTCAGGGTGACGGGTTTCACCTAGAAGAGTATCGTGCGAAACTCGCCGACTTCGCGATATCCCAGGCCGCGATAGAGGGCGATCGCGGCCTGGTTGAAGTCGTTCACGTAGAGCGAGAGGCTCGGCACGATTTCGAGTAAGCGTGCTGAAATGGCGGAGAACGCTGCAGCCGCAATCCCTTTTCCGCGAAGTTGCGGAACGGTCCAGATGCCCTGCATTTGCGCGGTGTGCGCCGACCACGACCCGATGTGACAGAAGAAGGCGGGCGTCCCATCGTACTCGCCGATCCACCACAGATCGCTTTCAATCATCGCAGCGATGTTGGCGGTAAATTCGCGTCCGTGCTTGCGTGGGTCGCTCTCCAGTTCGGCGGAGATCATCTCGGCTGAGTTCTCGACAACGACTTTTAAGTCGGCGAGCGTCGCCCGACGGACGCGAACGCGTGCGTTCTCACGAACCAGTAAGGTGCCGGAATCGACCGCCATCACGGGCTGGCGTTCGCGAATCAATCGCGCGGCGCGGTGCCACTCCGGGAGCCGGTCCCAGAAAACTTCGACGAGGTTAGCCGGCGCGGTAATCGCTTTCGGGTGCTGCATGCCGGCCGCGTACGCAGCAAAACCCTCCGCGGCTGCGCTCTCACCTGCGAGGACGATTTGCCGCCCCAAGTAGGCAAGTCCGATCAGGTGCCGATCGGCGAATGCCCCGACGAGCGAGCGCCGCGAGAGTGCATCTCGTTCGAGAATATAACTGAGATAGACGTTGAGATATGGATCGCGCTCGACGAGCGCGATCGCTTCGGCGGTACGCTCGGCTAAGAGCGGCGCGACACGTATCACTCCAGCGAGGCGACGAACATCGGTTTTGTCGTCGGTTGCTTACTGCCGCCGACGGGTTCCACGCTGACCGCCACCTCGGTCATCGAGTCGGCGTTATGCTCGGCGATCGGTACGACGGCAACTCCATCGCGGTCGGGCATAAACGTCGAGGACGGTTCGATCTTCTTACCGCCTCGCGGCATCACCCAAGCCTGATATACGTGGCCGCGCGGCGGCATCGGCATGTCGTGCATCGCCAGGTACATGCGGCCATGTCGCATCACGATCTCGCCGTGATGGACGGGCAAACGCGTCGCGTCGGCGCTGGTGAGATCGATCGCCGCCATCTGCGCGCTCTGCAACGAGTGTGTCAGCGAATCGACGCGCTGTTGGAGTGCGACAACTTGCGTTTTCATCTGGCTCATGTTCTCGCGCGTCGTTGCGAGGTTGAACGTCGAGATTAAAGCCGCGATAAATGACGCCGCAGTAACGAGATAAAGCGGCCAAGCCGGGGCGCGCGAAGTGCGCGGGAGCGAGCGAACCTTCGCCCCCGGCGCGACCTGCGCCATAATGCGCTCGCGCAAGAGCGGGCTGGGAGCTGCGAGATCTTCGGCGGGGGAGGCAATTGCGGCGACGAGCGGTGCCAGCGCCCGATACTCGGCGCGACACGCGTCGCAACTCTCCACGTGCGCGCGCACGCGCTCGGCCTCCGCAGGAGAGAGCGTCCCTAATGCGAGCGCCGCGGCATCGTCGAGAAAGGCGTCGTGCTCGGTCATCGTTCGATCTTCCCATCGAGTGCGGCGCGGAGCTTTCGCAGCCCCGATCGGATGCGCGTTTTTACGGTGCCGAGCGGATCGCCGGTGCGCGCGGCGATCGCTTCGTGGGTGAGCCCGCCGAAAAAGCCGAGTTCTATGGCGTTGCGCTGCTCGGCGGGAAGCGTCGCCAGCGCGCGTCGCACGAACCCGGCATCGAGGCGCGCAAAGGCGAGGTCCTCGAGGCGCTCGTCCTCGGGGAGCGCTGCAGGAAGCTCCTCGGTGCTCCGCAGCGAACGCGAGCGAAGGGCGTCAAGCGCGCGATTGCGGGTGACGCGGGCAAGCCAGCCGGGAAAATTTCCGCCGACAAAGCGATCCGGTGCATTCCAAAGTTTCATGAATACTGCTTGCGTCACGTCTTCCGCCGCTTCGCGCTCCCCCAGGACTCGCATCGCAATCGACCAGACGATACGATGATGTTCGTCGTAGAGCTGTTCGAAGGCAACTGCATCACGCGCTCGCACCCGTTCCATCAGGCGTTCGGCATCGTCGCTCACGTCGGCGATATTCGCGGCCTTGCGGAGCTCTACCCGCATCCCTATCAACGCGCGGCAACCCCGCGCGGATTTGCGTCGGCGAAGAGCCTAGGGGGGAAGCTGAATAGGCGGCCCCTGGTCGTCCTCGTAGGTGCCGGTAACGATCGGGGGATCGGGGAGAACCGCCCGTTCGTCATCGAGCTGCGAGAAGCGCACCGGTTCGGCGCGCAATTGCGTCGGCGCCGCAAAATGCTCCGAGCGAGCGGGTGCGTTGGAGGCGACGCGTTCGTCAACCCTCGCCGCGCTTGCTGCCTCCGCAGCTTCGTAGAGCGTCGCCGGCTCTTCTTCGCGCAGGACGGTCCGCGCGACGCTCTCGCGCCTCGGTAGCGAGATCGCCGATTCACTTCCGGCACGGCGCGTGAGCCCGCGAATCACGTACGCGGAATGCAGACGTTTGAGGCCTCGAAGCGGAAGCGAACTTGCGGGTACGCCGACGAAGAGCTCGCGCACGACATCGTAGGTCGCCTCCGAGGCCAGAATGCCGGCGTTGAGTTCCTCCGAAGCACCTTCCAGCCGCGCTGCCACTTGGGCCGGATTTCCGACGATGGCGAACTCGCGACGTTGTTGGTACCCGGTATCGCCGGCGACGATCGTTCCGGAATTTACGCCGATACCGACGTGCAATATTTTGCGGCCTTGGGAGCTCCACTGCCCTTCCATCGCCTTCATCATCCGCGCGATGTCGAGCGCGGCGCGCAGGGCGCGCTCTTCCTGAAAGTGCTCTTCGACGAGAACGCCGAACACCGCGGTCACCGTTTCGCCGCGGAGGCTCTCGATGATGCCGCGGTGGCGCTGAACCGCTTTCCCGACAACGGCGTAAAATTCGTTGAGGTAGGCGAGCGTCTCTTCCGCGCTGAGCTCTTCGGCAAGTAAGGCAAAATTGCGGATGCGGCAAGAGAGAATCGTCGCGTAGTACTGGCGCGCTTCAAAAAGCCGCGGATCTTTTCGCGCGAGCAACTCGTCGACGACCGGCGGCGGGACGTACCGACTAAAGAGCGCGCGAACGCGTCGGTGTTCGTCGCGTTCGGTAAGATAGCGCCGCAAAATACTGACGGCGTAGAACGCAAGCGCCGCTGCGAGCACAAGCGACAGCACGAGCAGCGCGATCAATCCATTCATGACGATCGTCGCACGCTATCGCGGGGGCAGCGGAATCGGGACCGGCAGGCTCGGCGGCGCCGGTAACTGCTGAGCGGCTTTCTGCAAGATCGTGTTTTTCAGCTGGTTCCAGTTCGAGGGCAATCCGAAATCGCCGGTAAAGCGATCGACGAGCGCTTGTGTGAGTTTCCCGATCTCGACGTGCAGTTGCCCGTTTACGAACTGCGCGACGAGCCCTTGCCCTGCCGCAACGTCGTAGCGCTTGCCGCCGGCGGTCGTTACGACGACGGGGAGGTTGGGGTTGCCGAGTTCGTAGACGTTGAGATGGAGCGTGCCGTTGCCGTCGACTTCGATGTCGCCTTGGGTGCCCCGAACGGCGATCTGTGACGTCGGCGTGGAGAAGACGTAGTTCGCCTTCGCACCGTGCGGGTGGTGTACGGCGAAGCGGATGCGTCCATCCTTCACGATAAACTTCGCCGATGTGCCTTCGGCTTGATTGAAGAATGCGAGGCGGACGCGCGTCGAAGCGCCGATGAGAATCTGCGTGCTGTCGGGCAACGTCACTGCACCCAACGAGCGCGCACCGGTGATCGCCTCATCGCCGTCGTTGAGATTGACGCCGGCGCGCTCGGCGAGCGCAACGACCGGGGCGCCGGCGCGTTGATAGGAAACGCTGCCGTGCTTGTTCTCAAGGAACTTCCCTCCTTGCGCGCTTGCAACGAGCGGAATCGCCGCGAGCAACGCAAGTGCCAGAATTCTCATGCCGTCATTTCTTTATGCGGCGGCCGGCGAGACCGAGCGCGAGAACCGCTCCGAGCGCGAGCGCACCTTTGAGCGGAGGACGGCCGGGCGGCGCGACCGGCTGCGAGCCGCAAGGCGTCGCGACGGCATTCGGGGCTCCCGGTGCGCCCGGCGGCGGGCTCGGGCAATTCAAGCTTCCGATCGGAATGACGACGGTCGGCGTCGGCGGAGCGGTCGGCGTCGGCGTCGGCGGCGCGCTGCCGCCCTTCGACCCGGCGACCGCTGCAGTCGCTGCGGTCCCGCCGACGATCGCTGCCGTCGTCGTGGTGGCGGCGGCGCTCCCCGCACCGGTGCTGCTCAGTATCCCCGGGACGCCCTTGGGCGTCGTGAACTCCGAGAAATGCGAGAGCGATTGACGGCTGATGTTGCCGACGGTGACGGCGGCCTGCGCCCCGGCGAACGTGGCGATGAGCGATTGTCCGGCGCCGAGAAAGATTTTCTTCCCGTTTTTGAAGGTGACTTCGACCGGCAATTTCGGGTTGCTGACGGAATAGACGTTCACGATAAGTTTCGTCGGCGAGACGAGAAAGTCACCGAAGGTTCCGCGGACGGCCATCTGCGCGCTGGGCGTCTGAAAGACGTAATCGGCGCGTGCGCCCTGCGGATGCTCGATGCGGAAACGCACTTTCCCTTGATAGACGAGGAATTTCGCGTGAGCGATCCGCGATTGGCGGAAATACGAGAGTTGCACGCGCGTATCGGCGCCCATCTCGATGCGCGAGCTATCCGGCAACGTGATTCCCGCCAGCGAGTTCCCCGCTCCGGTGAGCGCGTAATCGTTGTCCGTGAGCGCGACGGCGGTCCGCTGCGGCAACGCGAGCGGCTTTCCGGCGCCGCGTTGGTAGGAGACGCTGCCGCGGAGATTCTGCAACTGGTTGATCGTTGCAGCCTCGGTCGGCCGAACGGAGATAAGCGAGAGAGCGACCAGCAGCAGAGCGAGTCGTTTCACGGGCGAGGCCCTCCGGACGAATGCTTTTATTAGGCGCACCTTCCGCTTCCGCACCGGGAGGCACCTGCTCGCCTGCTCGTTTTTGAAAGGAAAGCCACTCGTTGGCGATAACCGCCGGGGCATGCTCCGCGCACTGGGAACCCTCGCGCTCTCGCTCGTCGCTACGGGCACGGCCCTCGCCCACGCGCCGCTCCTCCTACCTCGGCCGCGCAGCATCGTTGCGATACGTTGTCGCAGCGAGCGCGCCCCGGCGAGCGTCGCGGCCTCAGCCGACCCCGGCGGGGTCGAGATCCTCGACCGTCGGCGCGCGCACCTCGGGCTCGGGGCTCTGCGGATATCGAAGCAGCCTGCGATCCGCTTTTTCCGGGCGAAGATGCCGGCGCAGGCGTACCGGCTCACTGTCAGTGACGGGCGTGCCCGAATTGTCTCGGGGGACGCCGCCGGTGCGTTCTATGCGATGACGACCCTCGCGCAATTGCTGAGCGTTCGGCAGAAGCATGCGGTCGTGCCGTGCGTGCGCGTCGTCGACGCTCCCGCGCTGCAGTGGCGCATTCTCTCCGACGACGTGTCGCGCGGACCGTTGCCGACGATGCAGTATTTCCGCCGGCGCATCCGGACGATCGCCGCCTTTAAGATGAACGGCTACTCGCCGTACATGGAAAACACGTTTATCAGTCCCACCGATCCGTTGCCGGCGCCGCTCGACGGGATTACCCCCAAACAGCTCGGCGAACTCGCGCGGTACGCGGCGCGCTTTCACGTTGCGTTTATTCCCGAGCAGCAGACCTTCGCCCACATGCATAACACCTTGAAATACGAACGATATGCCGCGATGGCCGAGTTGCCGCATGGGTTTTTGCTCTCGCCTGCGAATCCGGCCGGGCTCGCCTATGCAGAGCGCTTAGTACGTCAAGAGCTCGCCGTCGTTCCGCATCCGCCGTTCTTTCATATCGGCTCGGACGAGGCGACGATGCTGGGGGACGGCCGGAGTGCGGCGATGGTGAAAAAACTCGGCAAGGCGCGCGTCTATGCCGACCACGTCGATGCACTCGCGGCGACGATCGCGCCCTCGGGTGCGCGCACGATGCTCTGGGACGACGGGGTGGAAGCCGATCCCGCAATCGCACCGCTCCTTCCGCGCAACGTCGTGCTGATTAACTGGCATTACGGCAAGGATCGCTCTTTTACCAAGTACATCGATCTCGACGCAAAAGACGGATTCCAGCAGATGGTCGCGCCGGGAGCGAACAATTGGAGCGAGATTTTTCCCGATCTCGATACGGCGATCCCCAACGAACGCCGCTTTATCGACGAAGGGAAAGCGGCGCACGTGCTCGGTCTCTTTCAGACCGTGTGGCACGATGACGGCGAGACGCTCTATGCGACGACATGGTATCCGGTGCTCTACGCCGCCGCCGATGCGTGGGATTCGCGCGACCTTTCCCCGCACGACTTCGCGCGTGCGTTCCCACATGCGTTTTTTGAAAGCGACGACCCGCGCTATGCAAGCGATATCGCCGCGTTGGCCGATGCAGTGCATCGCTTGGAGGCGTCGCCGCATGAATGGACCGACCGGCTCTTCTGGAGCGATCCGTTCCTACCGGCGAATCAGGCTGCCCTCAAGGGCGTCGATCTCTCTGCGGTCCGCTTGGAGGCCGAACGCGTCGAGCAGCATTTGCTGACGCATACGCCTCCGGCACATCGCGGTGCGGCTTTTGCGGAATTCGTTGCGGCACGGCGGATCGATGTTTTGGCGCGCGCCTATCAAATCGCCGATGAGGTTCGTTATTACTACCGCGACGCACGGGCCCATATCGGTGAAAAGAACGGACCCTCGTTCCGCGATCTGCTCTGGTGTAAATATTGGTTCTGGGAGTTGCGCGACCGGTATGAAGGGCTCGCCCCGCTCTACGCGCGTGCTTGGAAGAACGAAAGCCGTCCCGGACACCTTGCCTCGAACATCGAGCGCTACCATCTCGCGGCGCAACGGGCGATTCGTCGTGCCGACCTCATCCAACGCGCGACCTACGACGATTTTATCGCACGCAGAACCCTGCCGCCGCTCGACACGGTGCTTCGCATTCCGTGAGCGCGCTCTGGATGCTCGCGATATTCGCGATCTGCGCGGTGTTGATGGTGCGTCGCATCTTGCCCGCGCTATTGGCGATCCCGTTGATGGCGCTCGCGCTCTGCGTCGCGGCAGGCGTTCCGGCGGATCGCCTCGGTGCGGTATTCTCCGGCGGAGTAACGGCGCTCGCACCGGCATATGCCGCCGTGATCTTCGGCGCGTTGCTCGGGCGCGTCACCATCGATACCGGGATCGCGCGCGCCATCGTGAACCTCGCCGCCGAGTACGGAGGGGAGAACCCGTTGCTCTTCGCCCTCGTGCTCTGCGCGATTACGGCAGTACTTTTCATCTCGCTCTCCGGGCTCGGCGCGATCGTCATGGTCGGCGCGATCGTGCTGCCGACGATGCTCGCCGTCGGCGTGCCGAGGCGGCTGACGGGGCCGTTGTTTCTCATGGCGTTCGCGCTCGGCTTTACATTTAACATCGCGAATTGGACTTTCTATACGACGTTTTTCGGAGTGACCGAAGCGCGCTTGCTGCCGTTCGCGCTCGCGCTCGCTGCCGTCGATGCCGTCGCACTCGTCGCCTTCGCCGTCGTCGGGTTTGCTCGCGAACGCGATTACGCGACCTGGCGCGAACCGCAAGCGGAGAGCGATGCGAAGGTACTCGACGTCGAAGATACGATCGCGACGAAGGTACCGGCGGTTGCGATGCTCGTGCCGCTCTTGCCGATGCCGCTCTATTTTTTCTTGCACTTCGATGCGATCTCGGCGTTCTCGGTCGCGGCGCTGCT
>JAJYHP010000098.1 GCA_021784715.1 bacterium | reverse complement strand
TCGGGAGCGGTAGGTGAGCTACGCAGCAGTCCTCCCGTTCCGGTCGACCGTGCTCGCTCGCGCGCCGTCCTTGGCGATCGCCTTGAGTGACGGGCCATTCGTCCCTCACGAAAGTGCGCGCGGTCTCGCAAGCAGCGCTGTGGTTCGCAACGGATTCGAAGTATCGCCATCGTAAAGTTTTTTCGGAATTTCGATGGTGCCGACCCTTACCGTCGCTCTATCCACGTGGCGATTTGTTCGCCGCCGGGTTCCTCTGCCGCCATTCGTGCTGCGATCTCCCGGCACGCGATCGCGACCGCCGGATCGTTCAAGAGCGTCGCGAGCGCGCGCGACCAGCGCTTCGCCGAAGCTTTTGGAGCGACGCTTTCGGCGACGCCGAGCGCTTTGAGCCGCGCGGCGTTATCGGGCTGGTCGAACGTGAACGGCGTTATCAATTGCGGCGTGCCGGCGGCAAGCACCGTTGCGCTCGTTCCGATTCCACCGTGATGGACGAACGCCGCAACGCGAGGCGCGAGCACGTCGTACGCAACGTAGGGCTCGTAATGGATCCACGAAGGCAACGTATCGGGCACTTGATCGCGATAGCGCGTGACGAACACCGCGCGCATTCCGAGCCTTTCGGTTGCCGCAAGGGCGCGTTCGAAAAACAAACGCCCGTGAGCGTGGGCGGAGCCGGGCGTAAAGGCAATCGGCGCTGCTCCGGCCTCCAAATACACGCGCAACGCGTCGGAAAGTCGCTCGTCGGGTGCGGCGGCTAAGCGTGGAAACGTCGCGCACACGGCGTTGGCAGGCCAATCGCGCTGCGGCGCTCCGTACCATGCCGGAAACGCAGCGATGACGCGCTCCGGCGAATTCATCCATCGCCGTATGCTTCGGACCGGCGGCAGCGCGATCGTGGAACGAAATGCATTGAGTTTCGGGCAAAGCAACAAACTCATGCCGCGGTCGATCGAGGCGATCAGCGCGCGCCGCGCCCAGAGCGGCAGGTATTTCGCCCACGGCAACGCTGCGAGCGCTCCCGGGTCGGTCGCCGAAAGCAGGGAAGAGGGCTGCAAATGCACCGTAACGAGTTTCGTTCCCAACTTTTCTTGCAACAGCCGTGCGGCCATTCCCAACGTACTCGTAACGATCACCGTCTCGTTCGGCCGAACGCAGTTGACGAGAAACGCGTACGCTAAGGGCCAACCATCGCTGAAAAGTCGCAGAACGACGCCGGCCCCTTTTCTCGGGTGCCAGAGGTCGGGGTTTTGAAGAACCTCTTCGTATTGCTCCCTGCTGCCGGCCTCGATGAAGCCAAGCCCGGCGCCTTCCACCTTCTCGCGAAATTGTGCGCTCGTCAGCACCTCGACGTCGTGCCCGCGCCGGCGCAACGATTCGCCGATTGCGATGAACGGGTAGACATCCCCGGCGCTGCCGACGCAGTAGATTAAAACGTGCATCGGAGCGCCCGAAACGGAGGCACTAATTTTTGCGGGTCATTTGGAAGGCGGAGCCTACAGGCGTTACGACATAATAGGAGATGCTGTTCGGGTTTTTGTCGATGGTGAAACCCGTATAGATCGGGGCGATCGGCGAGCCGTTCGCTTCGCACTTCCAGATCGTCCATTCCAAGAACCAGTCGTGAACGGCGCGATCGTAATGCAAAATCTGGTCGAAGCGCGCTCCCGGCCGTACGCTATCGAATGTCGCCGGCTTCTTCTGGTCGCGCTGTTGGACGGTCATCGTAAAGCAGTGCGTTGTGTCGTTCCATACTACGAACCGGTGGGAGAGAAATTCCGCCGATGCGGAATGGGCGGCGAGGCTCAAAAAAATCGCGGTTACTGCACAAATTCGAACGAGGCGTTTCATTCAAATATCCTCCGCTAGGGCTTTGGCGTTGGCGAGGTTGTCGGCGCCGGCGGTGTCGTCGGAGTCGCCGACGATGGCTTCTGTTGATCGAGCGAGTGGAAGCTCTTCGATAGAACGTGTGGAGTGATGACCAAGTACAGGTTGGTCTTCTGACTCGTTTTGTTGACTTGGCGGAAGAAAGCGCCGAGGATCGGTATGTCGCCGAGCCCCGGAACCTTGCTCAGCGTTTTGATCTCTTGGTCTTCCAGCAGCCCGCCGATGATCACCGACTGGCCGTCTCGGACCGTCGCAGCGGTCAGTTCCTGGCGTACCGCAATGCGCGGCGCGGTCTGCACGTAACTCAAAATGCTCGAGACTTCCGAGAAAATATCGGCCGTCACCTCGCCGTCCTCGGCGATGCGCGGCAGAATCTCGAGGCTGACGCCGACATTGATGTATTGAAGTTGCTGCTGCACGATGGTCGTGCCGCCGGAGGGAACGACGACCGAGGTGAAGATCGGCACCGCTTCGCCCGAGAGGATCGCGGCCATGCGATTATCGAGTGCGAGGATGCGCGGTTGCGCGAGAATCTTCGCTTGGCCTTGCTGTTGGAGCGCCTGTAACTGGGCGGAGAGGGCGACGCCGGAGGTCGGTTTGCCGCTTCCGCTGACGGCGCCGGGTAGGGTTCCCGCGTTGAAGGTCGCCGTTGCGAGGTGCCCGCTCGGCGAATAGTCGATGCCGAGATCGTACTGGCCGGTTTGGGTGAGTTCGACGATCTGGGTTTGGAAGAGCACGCTGCGTTGCGGCGTGTCGATGAGGCGAATCAAGCGTTCGTATGGCGCGATTTCGCTCGGAGTACCGCGCAGAATCACCGCGTTCAATCGGCGATCGACGCTCACGTGATCGTTGATATAAACGCCCTGCGGCAGATCTTTCGGAAGGAGCGCGTAGGTCGGTAACGTGACGTAGCTTGGAGCCGCGCTGCTGGATGAATACGATGAGCTCGACGACATCGACGAACTCGGCGTCGGCTGTGCGAATGGTGACTGCGCGCGGAAGTTATCGACCGATGGGACGGTGACGCCGCTCTTGATGAGCCCGGCGACTTCGCTGACGTCGGCGTACGAAAGCGGGATGATCTTGATGCCTTCGGCAGAGGTCGTAACCGGGCCGGGCAGATGCGCTTCTTGGTCGCTGCGGTATGCGGGAATATGCACGACGATGCGCGATCCTACGGTATCGACGCGCGGAACGACGTCGTTCTTGAGGCGAATATCCACGAGGAGACCGACCCCGGCGAAGGGTGCGATCTTTGCCGAGACGATTTCGCCGGCGGGATCGAAGACGCCGGGTAATCGTTTGCCGCGCTCGACACCGAAAAGCAACACTTTCACGTCGTTGCGCTTCGCCTGGACGACCTGCGATGAGGGTGCGAAGCCATCGAAATCGAGGATGAGTTGCACGCTACCGTCGGCTGCCGGTGTTTCGTTGTATGCAACGAGTTGCGTTTCTCGCGCGAGTGCCGGGTTAATCGGCAACGCGAGCGTGTACAATAAAAACGAAGCCGCACAGAGGGCGATCGATCGACGCATGAGCGCACCTTGGCTAGAGGACGAGGTTTACCCTGTTGACCGCTCTTGCAATCGGGAGGTCGCTCGTTCTGCTTCCACGGCGATGGCGCGCGCCATGCCGCCGAAGATGAATGCATGGAACGGCGCCACCGCATACCAATACAAAAGGCCCAGGAGGCCGTGCGGTTCGAAGAAGGCGGTCTGCGTGAGGCGCGTCGTGCCGTCGCCCACGGGGTCCGCCGCGAACTCGAGCCAGGCCTCGCCCGGGAGTTTCATTTCGGCTCTCAGCCGCAACAGGTGTCCCGGTTCGTAGGCTTCGACGCGCCAAAAATCTACCGCATCCCCGAGACGCAGGTCGGTCGCGCTACGACGGCCTCGCCGCAATCCGACGCCGCCCATCGCTCTGTCCATGATGCCGCGCAACCTCCAGAGCCAATTCCCATAGAGCCAGCCACGCTCCCCGCCGAGTTGTGAAAAGACCGATGCCACGACGTGCGGCGGCGCCTTTGCCGCGCACTCGCGGCGATCGATGAGCATGCCTTCGCGAACGCCCGAAAAATTCACGGGAACTCCTCGAAGATCGAATGCGTCGAACCAGGTCGTTTCGGGCGCGTTGGTGCGGTAGCGATCGAGCGCGCGCGTGACGGCGAGATCGAAGCCCTCGGGAACGATCTGCGGAAAATCCACCGTTGCCGAAGGGTCGCGAACGATCACTTCGTTACTCAATCCGAGGATGAGCGGCTGGGCGAGCCGTGCGGAGATCGGCGTGACGATATGCACCCAGTACGACGATAGGCGCGGGGTGAAAAACGGAACGATGATGACGCGACGATGGAGGTGGCGTATCCGCGCGTAGCGGAGCATCATATCGCGATAGGTAATCGTATCGGCGCCGCCGATTTCGTAAATCTTCGATTCGTGTTCGGGAAGGTCGAGCGCCGCCACGAGATAGAGCAAGACGTCGCGCACGGAGATCGGCTGCGAGAGCGTCGTCACCCAGCGCGGTGCGATCATCACCGGCAGCCGCTCGGTGAGGTAGCGCATCATTTCGAACGAGATGCTTCCGCTGCCGACGATCATTGCCGCGCGGAACTCGGTGCACGCGACGCCGCTCGCCCGAAGGATCTCGCCCACTTCGTGCCGGCTACGAAGGTGGTGCGAGAGTTTTTCGTCGTCGCTCCCGAGGCCGCCGAGATAGACGATCCGTCGTACGCCCGATTCGCGAGCGATTCTTCCAAAGAGCTCGGCCGCCGCGCGGTCGCGTTCCTCGAACTCCCGCGAGTCGCTCATCGAATGAACCAGATAGTATGCGGCATCGACATCCGTGCAGGCCGCCCGTAGACTTCGTTCGTCGAAAACGTCGCCTTCGACGATTTCGGCGTACGGGAATCGGCCATCGAGGCGTTTCGCGTCGCGAGCCATGCAGCGCACGGTGTAGCCCGCCTCGATCAGGCGCGGAATCAGGCGACCGCCGATGTACCCGGTCGCCCCGGTTACCAAAATTCGGCGGGGGCTCACGAGGCGTGCTTCAGACGCTCGCGCCCGTGCGGCGCGTCGAGCAGCAGCAGCGGCCCGATCGGCACGATGCGCGTCGGGTTGATATCGTCGTGGGTCATGTAATAGTGACGTTTGATATGGTCGAAGTTCACCGTTTCGGCGATGCCGGGAATCTGATAGAGGTCGCGCAGGTAGCCCGAAAGCTGTGGGTAGTCGGCGATGCGGCGCAGGTTGCACTTAAAATGTCCCACGTACACGGCATCGAACCGAACGAGCGTCACGAAAAGGCGCCAGTCGCTCTCCACCGGGAGATCGCCGAAAAGATAGCGACGCGTCGCGAGCCGTTCGTCGAGCCGGTCGAGCGCGGCGAAGAGCGCACGTGCCGCCTCTTCGTACGCGCTCTGCGAGGTCGCGAAGCCCGCCTTGTAGACGCCGTCGTTCACGGTGGTAAACATCTCTTCGTTCAATGCATCGATCTCGCCGCGTAACGCCTGCGGATAGAGATCGAGCGACGCGTCGCCGATCGCATCGAACTCGGTTTCGAACATGCGCATGATGTCGTCATCGGAATTGCTAACGATACGGTTGCTTTCCGTGTCCCAAAGCACGGGAACGGTGACGCGCCCGCGGTAGTTCGGGTCGGTCGCGCGATAGAGCTCGCTGAGAAATCGGTCGTCGAAACGCCATCCGCGTTCGTCGCGAATCGGATCGACGACCGTCATCGGAATCGCACGTTCCAGCTTCTTTAATTTGCGGGTGACGATGGTGCGGTGCGCCCACGGACATGCGAGCGAGACGTAGAGATGGTATCGCCCGGCGACGGCGGGATACGGGGAACTCCCGTCTCCGCGTACCCAATCGCGGAAGGCGTCCTGTTGGCGAAGAAAACGCCCGTCCTCGCTCTGTTCGTCGGGGAATTGGGCGTTTGCGCGAAGGTCGTTCATACTCGCCTCAATCGCGCGGGCGCCGGAGAAGGTTGCCCCAGGCGCGCTCGTTCTTCAATTCTTCCAAAAAAGGACGGCTCGCGGCGCTACGGTTATGGCGTAAGGAGAGAACCGATGCGCCACTTTCTCCCGCTGATGCTCGCCCTCACGTTGTTCGGGATCGCCACGCCGCCGCCGACGGCGCCGGTCGACCTTTCGAATATCGTCGCCGCGGCGAAGCCTGCCGTTGTCTTTATCGTTGCCCTCGGCCCGTCGGGAACGCAATCCGGGTCGGGATTCGCCGTCGCGTCAACGGCAACCGACACGACGATCGTGACCGCCAACCATGTCGTCGAAGGCGAGTCGCAGGTCGACGTCATCTTCGATAGCAACGAAGGCGAACGATATACCGCGCGCATCGTTCGACGCGACCACGTGCGCGACGTCGCCATCCTCAGCGTCCCCGTCGGCAATCGCCCGACGCTCGCTCTGGCACCGCCTGCGAGCATTCGCGAGGGAATGAGCATCGCGTTGATCGGTTACCCGATGGCGACCATCGCCTTCAAAAAAATAAATGGGGACGCGCTTCGCCCGTCGATCCACGGTGGGATCGTCAGTGCGATTCGGCTCGACGGCGAGCTCGTCCAGTTCGATGCCGCCACCTATCATGGCGATAGCGGGGCGCCGATCCTCGACGCGCGCACCGGGAATGTGGTCGCGATCGTTCACGGTGCCGAACTCGACCCGAGCTACGTCGCACGCGGGCTCGAACAAGCGTTGCCGGGAAGCGCGTACGGTCCGAGCTCCGCAACGATATCGCTGGTGATGAACGGCGCCGCCTCTTCGGCTGCCGCAACGACGGCGAAAAAAAGTTCGAGGGCCTATCGCATCGGCTACTTTTTGGCGCCGAGAGGCGAAGGAACGCCCGTAAGCAAGGCGATAAACGAGGTGTTCCTCAGCAAGGTCATGGCCCGTATTCCGCCATTTTTTACGGCGCACAACGAAATCTATCTCATTCCGGTCACGTTAACGCAACGCGAATTCGCGTCGGTCAGTGGGCTCTCCGGAAAATGCGAAGACGACCGCATCGGCGGAGTCATCGTGCCGAACTACACCTGGAGTATCAGCCCGCAAGTAGCCAGCGTTGAGGTTGACCTCTTGATCGCCGATTGTCACGGCATGACGTATTTTCGTGAGACGAAGACAAAATCCGAAAACCCCGCCTTCGCCCATCGAACCCCTTCTGCGGAGATCTCGGATATGGGAAGCGACCTCATGGATCGGTTACTTGCCGATTTTTCCGACTACCGTGCGAAGCATTTCGCCGAATGGAACAGCTTCACGCGCTTCGGGCTCGCTCTCGATCCCACGGCGCCGGGGCGATACATGCTGATGCTCTACCGCAAGGTGCCCGACGGGTTCCGGATCGTCGACGTCTCTCCGAACGGCCCCGCCGACCGCGCCGGTCTGCGCGCCGACGATATCATCGCGAGCGTGAACGGCAAGAGCGCCTCGGCGATGACCGCCGAAGCGTTTGCCGCAGAGTTCGACAATCCGACGGTTACGGTGAGCGTGCTCCGTCCCGGAGGCCCGGTCTCGATCGTCGTGCACACGTTGAGTTACCCCGAACTCCTTCAATCGCTGGGGCAATAAACGGCAACGCGTGCCGTGTTCAGATGAACGTCGGCGTCCCGCGGTAGCATCCCAGCGTATATGGAAAGTCGTAGGTCGAGACGTAATGGTACATGGTGACGAGCTTGCCGTCCCATTCGACCGGGCTCGTCGTTCCGTGGCATTCGTCGAGATCGGCGGTGGTGAGTATTTTGCCGTCGTACCACGGCCCGTAGATTCCGAATCCATCGGCCGCGTAGCCCAAAAGCGATGAGTTTTGCGTCGGCGAACCGGAATCGGGAACGCAGGTCTGCAAATATCCATGCACGTGATAGGTACCGCTGCGATCCGGGTGCCCATGGCAACCGTCTTGCACCTCACGCGCCACCGCATCGTAGCCCGCGGCGTCGAATCCATCGAAGACCGCGACGCCGGTAATCGTGATGCCGATCGGTCCACCCGTTAAACAGGTCGGTGTCGATGCGATCGTCGGATTCGCCGGAATGGTAAATGTGAAGCTCTGCGCGGTAATGGTGTTCGGATTGCGATCGTATTGATAGGCCGGGTCGCTCGGGGAGATGGGAAAAGTTCCGGTCGTCCACGGGCTTTCGGGAAGCCCGTTGCTCGCAATACTGCGCGTCGCTCCGTCGACGCTTGCGGAGAAGGTTCCCGCGAAGGAGTGGCTCCCTTCGACGATATCTTTCGTTTCCACATTCCACGTGCCGTTGGCCGTATCGAGCCACGGCGCGGAAGCGACCGCAGGGGTTCCGCTCGGCGTGTTGCACGAGTAGATGTACCCTTGCTTTGGAGAGCCCGAATATTTTCGATCGCCGAGCGGAAGGGCCGTGCAGTTGAGGGGCCCGGAGGAGGTCATCGCGTTCGGGCACGTATAGTTGGTGCCCCTTCCGCTCACCCCGCTTCCCGACGATGCCGATGGGATGACGCTCGCGCTTGCAGCACTACCGGTGGAGGCACCCGCGGCGCAGCCGCACCATGCAAGAAATACCGCGAGCGATACGAAGCCCCCAAACACGCGCTTCCGATGGATCATGGTTCTCTCCTCTGCTGTCCTCGATGCGATGTAAACGTTACGGTATCGCGTGCGGTCGAGGGCGATGCTGTGCTCTTCCACAGGTTGCCGTAAGAATAGAGGGCGAAGATCGATCTCGAATGATACGTCGCATAGCTCTGCTCGCCGCCCTCGCTATCGCTGGTGCGATTGCCGCAGGGGCGATCGCATGGAATCTCCACCTGCGGGCGCTGCGTTCGACGATCGCCGCGCAAGTGGAGAGCGCGAGGCTGCTCCTCGCCGCGGCGATGCCTCCGGATGCGACGACCGCACGCACGTTGTTGCGACCCGGCCTTCACGTGATCGTGGTCGACCGGCGCACGGGCAGCCTCGTCGATGCGATGGGACGGCGGGTCGATCGGCGCACGCTGCCGCCTGCCCCGCCGCCGGGTGCTCCCGGAGCGGCGAGGCGACGCGGCGCGACACCGATGATCAATCTCGCGCTCGCGGTAGCGCATATTCGTCCGACCACCGTGGGGCGGGACGGCCTCTTCGTAACGATCGCTCCCGCCGGGCCGGCGCTCGCGCGATTCTTTCTCGCAGACGTTACGATCGTGCTGCTGACGGTTGCATTTACGATCGCGCTGGGATTCATGCGGACAAACGAGATCGCGCGCAGGGAGCGCCGTGCGCTCATGCTCCGAGTCGATGCGCAACGGACCGAGGCGGAGAAGTACCAACGCTTTCTCGCCGAAGCCGGGCATGAGTTACGCACGCCGCTCACGGTGGTCTCCGGGTACATCGATATTCTCGGCGAGTCGAAGGAGGCCGCGTCGCTCGATCCACGACTCATCTCCGGCCTGCAGGCCGAGACGGCGCGCATGCGCCACCTTGTGGAGAAGATGTTGACGCTCGCGCGCTTGGAATCGAGCGCGAGCATTCCGCGCCTCATCGACGTGCGTGAGGTGTGCGCCGAGATCGTTGCGACGATCGAGCGGCGCTATCCTCATCGCGCGCTCGTCTCGGTCGGAATCTCCGGCGTGCGCATCGTCATCGATACCGACGATCTCTTCGATGCACTCGGAAATCTGATCGAAAACGCGATTCGTTATGCTCCCGATTCGCCGATTACCGTGGAGAGTAGTGCGGCGGAGTCGCGCGCGAAGATTCGCGTCATCGACCGAGGCCCGGGGATTCCGCCGGAGGATCGAGCGCGAATCTTCGAGCGCTTTCAACGCGGGAAGTCTGCCGGAAAACCTGAAGGGCTCGGGCTAGGGTTAGCGATCGTGCGGCGCGTCGTCGAACGGTGGAACGGTGGCATCGCTCTCCAATCCGAACCCGGAGAGACCGTCTTTACCCTTTCGTTCCCGGTCGCCGATGAGGATCTCAATGGAAGCACTCGATAAAGCAACGGTCTTGGTGATCGACGACGAACGCAACATGCGAGAGATGCTCGAACTCGGCCTCGCGCAGTACGATTTTGTAGTGCGCTGCGCCGCCGACGGTGTCGAAGGGCTCGCCGTCGTGCAGACGTTCCAGCCCGATATCATCGTGCTCGATATCATGATGCCGAAAATCGATGGAGTTTCGCTGGTTCCGCTCCTACGCCGTCACACCGAAGCGCCGATCGTGATGCTCTCGGCGCGAAGCGACGCGCACGATAAAATTGCAGCGTTGACCGCCGGCGCCGACGATTACGTCGCGAAGCCGTTCCACCTCGGCGAGGTCGCCGCGCGTTTGCGCGCCCAATTGCGACGCCCGCAGCTCTTAAAACGCGATTTCGTCAAGTTCGAAGATATCACCGTCGACGTCGCCAAGCGTGAAGTCCAACGCGCCGGCAAGCGCGTCGATCTCACCGCGCGCGAATTCGACCTGCTCGTCGCTTTATTGCGCGAGCCCGGGCGCGTGTTTACGCGCGAACAGCTTCTCGATCGCGTGTGGGGCAGCGAGAGCGCCGTCGAACCGAGCGTTGTGGAGACCTATATTTCGTATCTCCGCACGAAACTCGCCGACCGTAGCGACCGCCCCATCATTCGAACGATCCGGCGCGTCGGGTACACGGCGCGCCCGAACGACTGAAGCGAAACCTTCGCTACGAGCGCCGGATACGCACGCGCCAGAGCTCGGGGCCGCTCTCGAGATACTCGAATGCGAACGCTCCCGGGCGATCGTGTTCGAGTTCGAAACGCAGCGGGCGAGGATCGTGATCGTTGAGTAGGGTGAGGGCGTCACCGGAGACTAAGGCGTCGAGGCGCGCGTGGATCGTGGGGTGCTTGCGCGCCGGGGGAATCGTACGAACATCGAGTTCGGCGGTATCGTTCATGGATGGATCGTCCTTTTACGCGCTTGGCGCAGGTGATGGTGTGGAAAGGTTCTCACGGTGAATCGGTGCTGCCATGTGCACCGGGGGCGTTCGTCGC
>JAJYHP010000109.1 GCA_021784715.1 bacterium | reverse complement strand
TCGAGCCGACGCGCGCGGGCAGGTTCGAGAGCGCCGATGCCCGCGAGCGCTCCGAGGCCGGGATGATCCCCATCGCATAGGATTGGCGGACCGGGAAGGTGACGATATTGACGAGCATCCGCAGCGAGTAGATCGCCCCCGCAAACGCGAAACTCGGCACGAAGGGCATCGCGGCGAGCAACACGCACGAAAATACTCGCAGCGCGACGACGGTGCGCACCGCTCCGCCGATCGCCGCGACGATGCGCGTCACCCCCAGATAGGAGAGGATCGAGAGCAGATTGATCGTGGTGTAGAGCACCGCGATTTGGTCGGCATTCACGTGGAAACGTTCGTGAAACCAGAGCACTAAAATCGGGCCGAGAAATCCGATTGCCAACCCGTTCGTCGCATTGGTCAACATGAAGCGGCGAATCAGTTTCCAAGTCGAAGGTGCGAGCGATGCCTTCGAGCGCGCGCGGATCGCCCGCGTTCGTTGCTCTTTGATCGGCAGCACGACGAGCGCGAGCGCGATGCCGATCGCCGCGGTAAGCCAGAAGAGCGGACGCGCGGGAAAGACCGCGAGCCCCGCGCCGAAGATGCTGCCTACCGTTCCGACGAGGGAGAGGCGCGCGAAGACCGCGGTGCGCCGTTCGTCTCCCGCGAGCTCGGCGGTGAGTGCTTGCTCGGCGACAAAATAGGGACCGAATGCGCCGCCGCTACCGACGCCGCCGCCCTGGCCGATCGTCCCGAGCGCCCCGGCAATCGCGAGAACGATGAAGTTGCCTTGGAGCGCGAAAACGACACCCGCAAGCGCCGTGAGGATACCGAAGGCGGCGAGAATCGGCTTGCGGCCGACGCGATCGGCGAGCGCGCCGACCGCGAGCGTGAGGAGCGCTCCGGAGCCCGAACCGATGGCGATCAAAAGGCCGACCGCCGTCGCACTGTATCCCAACGAAAGCAGGTAGAGCGGCACGACGATGGCGAGGTACCCCTGCGAGACGCTGCGCAGCACGCGCCCGGCGTAGAGCGGCAGCAACGGATTTCGAAGCGACATTCCCTCATCGTTCCTGCCCGCGGCGTCGTTCATCCTTGCAGGAACCCATCGTAACGATGGTGGAGGGCAGCTCGTGCAGATCGTCGATGGACGCGCGATTTTTTCGGGCTCCGATCTCAACCGCTTTCTCGAATGTCGGACGCTCACGGCGCTCGATTTTTCGGTCGTCGGCGAAGCCCCCGAACCCAGCGCGATCGATCCGCAGTTGGAGATGCTTGCGGAGAAAGGCATCGCACACGAACGCCGTTATCTCGCCTCACTCGAAGCGAGCGGCGAGCGCGTCGTACGGATACCGGAGCACGCACGCGGCTCGATCGCCGCCTTTCAAACCGCAGAGGCCGCAACGATCGAGGCCATGGAGAGCGGTGCCCAGACGATCTATCAGGCGACGTTCTTCGACGGTACGTGGTTCGGCCGCGCCGATTTTCTCCACCGCGTCGAACGCCCGGCGGGCGGGCGCGCGTGGAGTTACGAAGTCGAAGACGCGAAGCTCGCGCTCTCCGAAAAGCCCTATTTTCTGATCCAGCTCTGCTTTTACGGCGAGCAACTCGAGCGTCTCCTCGGCGTCGCTCCGGAATTCGCGCACGTCCTCTTAGGAAACGGCGAACGACGTTCGTTCCGCCTCGACGAATATTCAGCGTATTTTCGCCATTTGAAAGCCTCGTTTCTCGCCGAGATCGCGGCGTTGCAGGGCGGCGCCCTCGCCGAGCGACTCGACGAAACCCCGATGCCGGTCGCGCATTGCGAGCTCTGCACCTGGAGCGAGCGCTGCGCTCGGCTTCGCGAAGAGCGCGATCATTTGAGCCTCGTCGCCCGCATTCGCGCCGATCAGATCCGGCGTCTCGCCGAAGCCGAACCACCGATTCTTACGATGCACCAGCTCGCGGCGGCTCGCGATCGCTCCGCGCCGCCGAACATGTCGCACGAGACGTTCGTCACGCTCCGGCGTCAAGCGCGCCTCCAGGTGCGTCAAAGCGATAGCGGCACGCCTCAAGTCGAGCTCCTCGAACCCGAGGAGAACCGCGGATTCGGACTGCTTCCCGAACCCGACGTTGGGGATCTCTTCTTCGACATGGAGGGCGACCCGCTCTACGAGCCGGGGCGCGGCTTGGAGTATCTCTTCGGTCTCTATCTCTCCAACGAAGATCGCTTCATCCCATTTTGGGGAACGAGTCGCACGGAAGAACGGGATGCGTTCGAACGCTTCGTCGATTTTCTCGTCGAACGTCGGCGACGCTACCCCAATTTTCACATCTACCACTACGCTTCATACGAAAAAAACGCGCTCCGTAAGCTCAGTACGAGGCACGGCACGCGCGAGGCAGAGATCGACGATATTCTCCGTTCGGAATTGTTGGTCGATCTCTTAACGGTCGTTCGTCAAGCGCTCTGCGTCGGCTCGCCGAGTTACTCGATAAAAAAACTCGAACGCTACTACAACTTCCGGCGCGTCGCCGACCTCCGCAGCGGCGACGATTCGGTCGTGATGTTCGAGCGCTGGCTTCTCGACCCGACGAACGGCGGTTTGCTCGAGACGATCGAACGTTACAACGAAGAGGATTGCCGCTCGACGTTCCATCTCCGCGAGTGGCTGCTTCAACGCCGCAACGAAGCCGAGCAACACTTCAGCCGCACGATCCCGTGGCGTCCGAAACGCGAACCGCAGACCCTCGAAGGGGAGCGCGCCGCCGCGCTTGCGGCACTCACCGACCTCCAGCGCAAGCTCATCGAGGGGCTCCCTCCGGTAACGGATGCGGCGGATCTTCAGCACCTCGAGGATGCGGCGCGGATCCGATGGATCTTCGCGCAACTCCTCTCCTACCACCGTCGGGAAGAGAAACCGCTCTGGTGGAAAATTTTCGATGCGGCGGAGATGTCGCTTACCGAGCACATCGAGGACGGGTCGTGCCTCGGTGGGCTCACGTTGCTCGACAAGCGGGAGCCGGATATCAAGGGAAAGGCGCGCAATCGCGCCTATACCTACGGATTCCCAGAGCAAGAGTACACCGCCCAGAACGGTATGCTCGATCCTCTCACGATTAAATTCGCGGGAACGATCGTCGACATCGATGAAAAGCGCCGCCGCATTTGCATCCGCCGCAGTGGAGATATCGAACGCGCGCGTACGCTCACCGCGCTCATTCCGGCACCACCGATCGACACCGGGCCGCTTCGCAGGTCGCTCGTGCGGATCGCCGAGGCGCTCCCGAACAGCACGCTTCACCGAGCCCGGCCGCGCGCGGCGATCGACGTGCTCTTGCGACGCCCCCGCATCAAGGGAATCGGCGAGCGGGGGACGATCCAGCCGGAGAGACCCGATGCCGAGAGCATTCTCCCGCTCCTTCACCGGCTCGACGAGAGTTATCTATTCATTCAAGGCCCGCCGGGATCCGGGAAATCGACGATCGCCTCGGAGACGATCGCCACGCTTCTCGGCGAGGGGAAACGGATCGGCGTCATGTCGACCTCGCACAAGGCGATCCAACATCTTCTCGGCAAAGTCGAGCGAGCGGCAGCGAAGCAACGCGTCGAATTCCGCGGGCTCTACAAAACCGGTTCCGACGGGGGCTACGAATCGCCGCTCGCGACCCCGTTTATCAAAAACACCGCGAACAACGGCGACTTCGTTGCCGGCGCCTGCGAACTCGCGGCGGGGACCGGTTGGCTCTTCTCGCGCGAGGATTTCGGAGTCGAACTCGACTACCTGTTCGTCGATGAAGCCGGACAGATCGCGCTCGCCAATGCCGTCGCGGTCGCACCGGCGGCGAAGAACCTCGTATTCTTCGGCGACCCGCTCCAACTCGCACAAGTCTCGCAAGGCGTTCACCCGGCGGGGATGGGGCGCTCCGTGCTGAGCTATTTGCTCGGCGACGATGCGACGGTTCCGCCGGAGCGCGGCATCTTTCTCGATACCTCGTTTCGAATGCACCCCGATATCTGTTCGTTTATTTCGGCACACGTCTATGCCGGGCGCCTGAAAGCGGCGCCCGAGACCGCGAAATCGCTCGTCGAGAGTTCGGGACTCGCAGGAGCGGGGCTTCGATTCTTACCGGTCGAGCATGCCGATAACGCGCGCGAATCCGTCGAGGAGGCGGAGCGCATCATCGCCGAGATCCGCCGCCTACGAAAGGGCAGGGTGCGCGTGGGAAAGGGCAAAATGCGCGCGATCGCCGACGGCGATATTCTTATCGTCACACCGTATAACGCCCAACGATTGCTCCTCCAGAGCCTGCTCGAGGAGGCCGGCTTTTCGGGCGTTCGCGTCGGAACGGTCGACAAGTTCCAAGGACAAGAGGCACCGATCGTCTTTTACACCATGGCGACGTCGAGCATCGAAGAGGCCCCTCGGGGCATCGATTTTCTCTTCGAGAAGAACCGTTTTAACGTCGCGATTTCACGGGCGCAGTGCATGAGCGTCCTCGTCGCAAACCCCGCCTTGCTCGATATCCGCTGCACGACCGTCGAGCAGATGGCCACGATCGACCTTCTCTGCCGCTTTATCGAGTCGGCGTAAGACCTTCATCGCCTCTTCTTCGGCGGCATTTAGGATTTTTCCATGAACGTGCAACATGGTAGCGATGCCCTCGACGAGCTTGCGCGCTTTGGGCTACGCGTCCACCCTGTCGACGGCACCCACGACGAATTAGGGCGGCGGCACCGTACCAAGGCCCGCATCGCGATCGACCCGAAAGCCCCCGCCGGCCGATCGATCGTTATCGGCATCGGCGAAGGCGAAGCGCGGCGCTTAGTGCCGCTCACCCCATTCGAGGCGACGACGATGGTCGACGAACTCATCGCACGCGGGCTGCTCGTAGCGAACGAGCGCCTTCGCCACACCCTCGAGCGCTTACTCGCGCGCCTGAGCGAGGTCGATGCGGAGTTGGAGTTAACCTCGATGCAACTCGAGTCGGTCATTCTTTCGGAGGCGGGGTACTGCATCGACTCCGCGCACCTACAGTATAGCCACCGTCCACTGCATCACGGCAAAGCGCAGAGCGGAACCGGCGGGCGAGATAACGTCGGCGTGCACCCACATCCCCACGGCGGGCACCGTTAGGACGAAAAGCGACGGCGCCCGCCCTGCAGAGCAACGAGGAGTCGCAGGGCGAGCAACCCGATAATCGACGCCGCCCACGCGCCCCCCAAGAGCGCGAAATCGCGCCCGTGAAGCGCCTGGAACGAGAACAGCGCGCGAATCGGCGCGACGGTCAGGGCCGCCGCGAGAAAGAGCAGCGCTCCCACGCCGATGATCGTCACCGCGGGATTGCGTGCGCGAATGACGCGGGTCACGCTGCCGCCGGTCGACCGATTGATGAAGAGCAGCGCGACACTTATCAGCACCATCGTGGTGAACGCGAGCGCCCGCGCGACGCGTTCGTCGCGCCCGAGCGCGAGCGCGAGCACGAAGACCGAGAGCGTCGCCGCAAGCGCGATGCCGCCTTGCAGCCCGGCGTTGACGAGGAGCGCGCGGTCGAACAACGAGGCTCCGACCGGTCTTGGCGGACGGCGCATGCTATCTTCTTCCGCCGGCTCGGCCTCGAAAGCGATCGAGCATGCCGGATCGATGATGAGTTGTAAGAAGAGAATGTGCACCGGCAACAAGAGTAACGGCATGCCGAAGAGCACCGGGATCAGGCTCATGCCGACGATTGGAATATGAGCGGCGACGACGAACGCGATCGCTTTATTGAGGTTGTCGAAGATACGTCGCCCGAGTTTGATTGCGTCGATGATGGAACCAAAATCGTCGTCGAGTAGGACGAGCGCGGCAGCCTCGCGAGCGACATCGGTGCCCCGAGCCCCCATCGCGATACCGACATGGGCGGCTTTGAGTGCCGGGGCGTCGTTCACGCCATCTCCGGTCATAGCGACGATCTCCCCGTTTCTTTTCAGGGCCTCGACTAAGCGCAGCTTTTGCTCGGGAACGACGCGGCAGAAAATATTCGTATCGGCGACGGCGGCGGCGAGCGCCGCGTCGTCCATCGCATCGAGTTGCACGCCGGTGTGGTATCGCTCGGGCGCACGCAAGCCGATGCTTTTGGCGACGCTCACCGCGGTCGCCGGATAATCCCCAGTGATGACGACGATGCGTATCCCCGCCGAATAGGCTTCGGCGACCGCCGCCGGTACGCGCGGCCGCACCGGATCGGCGAGACCGATCAATCCGACGAATTCAAATTCGAAATCGTGCTGCCCCTCGGGCAAGCGGTCGCCGAGATAGAGTGCCCGCGCGACCCCTAAAACGCGGAGTCCGTCGGAGGCGATCTCCGAGACGCGTTCTTCGAGCGCGCGCGTGCGCTCGGGTGAGAGATGGCAGAGATCGGCGATCGCTTCGGGCGCTCCCTTCGCCGCGACGACCCACTGCCGCGTCTCCGGGCGGAGCCAGACGCGCGACATCGCCAACATGGAGCGCGAGAGCGGATACTCGCCGGCGAGCACCCAATCGCGGTGAATGCGATCGTTCCCCGGTAGCCGATGTTCCAAGGCATCGGCGATCGCGCGCTCGGTTGGGTCGAAGGGGTCGCGATGGCTAGCGAGGACGCCGTATTCGAGGATCTCGTGATACGCACCGGGGATGTTCGTCGTATCGTCGCAGCGACAGAGCGAACCCTCTGCCGCCGCGAGCGTTACGACCGACATACGGTTTTCGGTGATCGTCCCGGTTTTATCGACGCACAAGACCGTCGCCGAGCCGAGCATTTCGATCGCCGGCAGGCGGCGCGTCAAGACATTTTTTTGTGCGATGCGCCACGCTCCGAGCCCCAAAAAAACCGAGAGCACGACGGGAAGTTCTTCGGGCAGAATCGCCATCGCCAGCGCGATACCAACCAGCACCGCGCGCAGCCAGTCGCCTCGGTGGAGGCCGTAGGCGACGGCGACGAGCACGCTCAACAGCAGCGCCGCGACGGCGAGGCGGCGCACGACCGTCGCGGTTTCGCGCTGGATGCGCGTCGGTTCGACGTCGACTCCGGCAAGCGCGCTACCGATCGAACCGATCTCGGTCGCCGGACCGGTCGCCAAGACGCGCGCGACGCCCTTGCCCTGGACGACCATCGTTCCAGAGTAGACGAACGGGAGATCCTCGCCGCCCGGCCGCGCCATCCGCTCCGAAATCGGCGAAGCGACCGCTTTTCGAACGGCGACCGACTCGCCGGTCAGCAGCGATTCATCGACGCTCAGGTTGTTGCCGGCGAGCAGCACGGCATCGGCGGGAATGCGATCGCCTTCGAGCAGCACGATCGCATCGCCCCGAACCAACGTTTTCGCGGCGACGCGTTGTTGGACGCCGTCGCGAATGACGATCGCTTGGAACGCGGAGAGTTCGCGCAGGGTGTCGAGCGTACGCTCTGCCTTCTGGGCTTGCGAGATGCTGATGCCGACGACGACGGCAACGAACGCCAACAACATCGCCGCCTCGGCACGGTCGCCGAGAACCACGTAGACGACGCCGCAGGCGACGAGCAGCAGAAACATCGGCTCGCGCGCGGCCTCGAGGGCGATCCAGAGCCACGAGCGCCGGCGCGCGGACGGCAATTCGTTGGGTCCCTCGCGACCGAGCCGTTCCGCCGCCTCGACGGAGCTCAGGCCGTGCACCGTCGCGCCCTCCGCTTCGAGCGGAGGGCTATCCTCGCGCATAGGCGAGCGCGATACGCAGCATCGCGACCACGGGAACGGCGAGATAGAGCCCGAGCGGTCCGAAGAGTTCTCCGCCGATTAGAAGCGCGAGAATCACTGCGGAGCTCGGCAGGCGCGTACGCGAGCCGACGAGCGTCGGGGACAATACGTACGCTTCGAATGCAAAGACGATGGCGAGGAGAGCGGCGACGAGTAGTGCCTTCGCCGCCCCGCCGGCAGCGAGTGCGAGCAAAATCGATGGAACGAAGGCGGCGATTCCGCCGAGATAGGGGACGAGATCGAACACTGCGGTAACGATGCCGATCGCCGGCGCGAAACGGACTCCAAGAATTTGCAGGACGAGAAACACGAGCAAACCGACGATCGCGCTTATCAATAACTGTACGCGAACGTATCCATCGACGACATCGTACATCTGCGCGAACATCGCGCGCAGGCTCTCTCGTCGCTCGTTCGGTACGATTGAAAGAATTGCCCGACGATAGCGCCATGCGTCGAGTTGAAGATACGATGCGAAGACCGGCGCCAAAACGACGGCACCGAGAATCGCCGATGTCGAACGCAGCACGGCTAGGGCGGCACCGGAGAGCGCGCCGATTTGCTCGCGCACCATCGGCGGGACCTGCAATATTGTCGCACGAGCCGCATCGGGGATCGTCGCGATAAGCGCGACTGCCTGGGTGTAGAGCATCGGCCCAAAGAAGAACAAAGCACTCCCGACGAGCACGGCGAGCGCGGCGTTTGCAATGACGACGGCGAGGATCTTCGGGAAAAACCTGCGCAAGCGCCGCACCAACGGCCACGTAAAAATCGCGTAGAGCACCGACGGGACGATAGCGAGCAGCGCCGGGCGCAGAAGCCACGCCACGGCAACGGCCAGCAGAAACCCTGCCGCTACCGTCGCTAGACGCCTCGTTCGCGTATCCATGGGTTTATTTTGGGCACCACGCGTGAAAACGGCAGGAAGATTCGACGCGCTTTTCTAGTGAGTCTCTATCGGCACACCGTTCGAGTAGGGCGTGCCCGCCTGCACGGCGTTCACGCGTCCGTTCGTTCCCACCACGTTGGGCGATGCTTCTTCAATGTAATAGTAATAGAGCCGCCCCGGAGTAGCCGTTTCGTCGGTAAACGAGAAAATGGCGTTTCCGCAGTGGTAGACGTCGATATACCCGGGCTTATGACGGCATCCGGCACGCGACGGAATTCCGTACAGCAACATATTGAAGGTCTTAATATGCGAAACGAACGGATCGCTTTTCCGCGCACCGAGTTGAACGCGAGAGCGTACGACGGAGAGCTCGTATCGGCCGGTGTCGGCGTTATACGCCCCAAGCGCGGTGAAAAACAACACGTTATTCGGCGATGAGCGCGCCGCACCGCTCACCCGAAATTCGATCGGTCGAAAGGCCAATTGCCTGACCGACACCAGATGTCGGGAAGCTGCCGAACCCGATGCAGCCATCATATTTAAGCTCGCCACCGCATTCCCGAAGTCGGGAACGTGCACGGCGACACCGAGCTGCGGCTGCTCGAGCGCGGCGAGCCGCGATTTCATCATTGCGCCGGCGTACGGATTCGCGGTCAGTCGGGCGTACATTTGAACTGCAAGCGGATTGACCGTTTTCGTCGCGAGCTGATACCCGGCCTTATTCGCCAAAACGTAATAGTCGCCCGGCGAGATGGGAATAGTAAATTTCCCATAACCATCGGCGCGGATCATCGGGGTCTCGCTCGCGAGCACCGGAAGATGTCCCTTGGGAGGGTGCAGCACGAACGCGTAAGGATTCTTCACCACGAAGACGTAGGCGTACGGCAACGGCTTCCCGCCCACGAAGACCTGACCGACGATCGCCGCGTGGGTCGGCGTCAGCATGAATTGCAGCGGTCCGACCTCGTTTCCGCGGATTTTTCCAAAATCGATGAGCCGTGTCTGCGGCAGGTAGCCGCGTTTTGCTACCGTGACGTAGTAGCTACCATTGACGGGATGTTTCTTGGTAACGCAGAGATTATTTTCTCCGACGCCGACCGCGAAGCTCCCGTTCGCGGCGCTCATCGCAAAGCCGGCGCCGCAGCCGGCCTGCTCCTTGATTCCCTTTTTCGAAAGCTTCGCCCCAACGACGTCGATCTTCGCTCCGACCAACGGTTTCCCGGTCTCTCCCGAGCGAATGTTGCCTTCGACGAAAGCGGGACGAAAGGAACCGCCGAGCGACTGAGCTTGGACGAGTGAGGGCGCGAGTGCGAGTGCGCAGAGTGCGAAAAAACGTTTCATCGTCGAGCCTTTCATAGTAGCAGTGGTCAGAGAGCCGGTACCGGTTGCGCGAAGAGCGACGCTTTGAATCGGTCGTTGAGACGGGCGCGAACGAGTGCGTAGTCCATATGCAGCCCGAGATTATCGAGTTGCACGTCCATTTTCGTTGGGAAGAGCACCCCGTCCGTCGCCTTCCAAGCGCTTGGAGTTACGATCATTTTCATCGGATCGCTCCCGATCTCGAATTTGTCGGGGAGAAACGTCTTTTCGTCGACCTCGGCAACGATCGGCTCGCCGCCCTGCGGTTGCATCTCGAGTTCGTATTCATCGGAGCCGTGAACGGGAACGTAGCGAACCGAACCCGGCAAACCTCCCGCATGGAGATAGGCAAAGGTCATCCAGTACACATAGGAAATCTCGCGCGAGAGATCGGGGCCTTGCATCGCGCCCGTACTATTCCCACTCGGCCAGCCCTGGTCGCCTTCGAGCACCCATCCCTGCGGCGATGACGATGCGAACGTTATCGAACAGGTACCGCTGTGCCGAGGCGTCACCGTATACGACCCCGGCGAGATCGCCGAAGCGCTTGCAGAGATCGTCGCGATGCCCTCACAGGTATCGCTCTCGACGAACCCACCGTTATAGCCGCTCTCGCTCACGGCAATGCGTTCGCTGGGGTGCGCGCCACCGGGAGTGACGGTATCGAAAAAGAGCTCGTTCGGGAGAACGCAGAGCGCACCGGTCGCCTGCGACGAACAGACACGCGCACGCGATCCCGGCACGTAGCGATTCGATGCCGTCACCGTGACCGATACGCTCTCTCGGGTCGCGCCCGGAGTAAAGACGCGCAAAACCGGCGCGCCTTGCATACCGGTCGTCAGCACCTCCAAACGATCGTAACCGTCGGCGGTCATCCATTCTCGGGCGTCTTGCTGCGTCTGCTGACCGTCGAGGACGTGCCATTCGAAGAACAGCGTCCGGATCTGCGCGATTCGCGCACTTCCGCCGAGCGCGCCGGCCATCGCCTGCACGATAGAGATCGTCGTAGGAACGAACGCGTTCGAACGCGGCACGCTCCCCGCTAGGAACACGATTGTCGCCGCAGCGGCAACGGACGCGGCCAAGCGCCGGACATCGCTCTTGCTCACGGGGCCTCCAACTGCCGTCAC
>JAJYHP010000020.1:1323-11145 GCA_021784715.1 bacterium | reverse complement strand
TCATTAAGGCGTCGGCGCAAGGCCCGCCCCCCCATCCGCGCCGAACCCGCAGGGATGCCCGATAACGACCAGGCGCAAGAGGCGGCTCTCGCCGCGCTCCGCCATACGGCCGCGCACGTTCTCGCGTACGCGGTGCAGGATTGCTTCCCCGACGCCAAGCCGACCATCGGCCCGGCGATCGAGAATGGCTTCTACTACGATTTCGATCGCGCGACGCCGTTTACGCCGGAGGATATCGAGCGGCTTGAGGCACGGATGCGCGAGATCGTAGCCGCGAACTATCCGATGACGGGGGAGCGCGTCACGCGCGAGCAAGCGATCGATCGTTTCAAGAATAATCCCTACAAGATCGAACTCGCGAAGGGAATACCCGAAGGCGATCCGATCACGCTCTACACGATCGGCGAGTTTACCGATCTCTGCCGCGGCGGTCACGCCGAACGGACCGGCGAACTCGCTGCGGTCAAACTCACCTCGGTTGCCGGAGCGTACTGGCGCGGCGACGAGAAGAACGCGATGTTGCAGCGGATCTACGGCACCGCCTGGCCGACGCAGGAGCAACTCGACGCCTATCTCGCCCAAATCGAAGAGGCGCAGAAACGCGACCATCGCAAGCTCGGGGTCGAGCTCGATCTCTTCTCGATCGAGGAAGACGCCGGGGGCGGCCTCATTTTTTGGCATCCGAAGGGCGCTACGGTGCGCGGCATCGTCGAGCAGTTTATTCGCGAGGGCCTCCGCGAGCGCGGCTATCAGCCCGTCGTTACTCCGCACGTCATGAGCGAGCGCCTTTACGCAATCTCGGGACACCTCGACAACTACGCCCAGAACATGTTTGGAGCGCTCGAGGTGGAGGAGCAGCGTTTCCGGCTCAAACCGATGAACTGCCCCGGGCACATCCTTATCTATCGCGACAAACCGCGCTCCTACCGCGAATTGCCGATTCGCTACTCCGAATTCGGTACCGTCTATCGCTACGAACGCAGCGGCGTGCTGCACGGCCTCACCCGCGTGCGTGGTTTCACGCAGGATGACGCACATCTCTTTTGTATGCCCGAGCAGCTCCAGGCGGAGTTCGAACAGACGCTCGACGAAGCGCTGCGCCTGATGGACGCTTTCGGGTTCATCGATTTTCAGTACGTTCTCTCGCGACGCGAAGCGAAGGACCGCGTCGAAACCGACGAGATCGCCGAGAATGCGATCCGTGCGGCTCTCGCCGGCAAGGGCGTCGCCTTCGATATCGACGACGGTGGCGGTGCGTTTTACGGGCCAAAACTCGACATTAACGTGCGCGACGCAATCGGACGCAAATGGCAGCTCGGCACCGTGCAGGTCGATTTCGTATTGCCGCAACGCTTCGATTTGAAGTATCGTGGAAGCGACGGGAACGAACACGTCCCCGTGATGATCCATCGCGCACTCGCCGGCTCGATGGAACGCTTCTTCGGTCTGCTCATCGAACATTACGGCGGCGCTTTCCCAACCTGGCTCGCTCCGATTCAGGCCGTCGTCGCGCCAATCTCCGAGCATCAGCTCGAGTACGCGCGCGCCGTCGCCCGTTCGTTGCACGAACAGGGTTTCCGAGCACAGGTCGATGAGAGCAACGAAAAAATCGGCTATAAAATACGCCATTGGAGGACGCAACGCGTGCCCTATATTCTGGTCGTCGGGAAACAAGAGTTCGCCGACGGAACCGTGAACGTGAACCAGCGTGGTGTCGACGAAAAACGCACGGTGACGTTGCACGCCTTCGCCGACGAATTGCGCGCCGAGATCGAGGCGCGCCGCCGATGAACCGGAAACCCATCGCGGCGCTCGCCGCTCTCGCCTTCACGCTCGCGCTCGGAGCCTGCTCCGGGAACTTCGCGAGCGGCGGCACCGCCGCGCCGAACGGCTTCACGCCACCCGGAGGGGTTGGAGCGAGCCCCGCCGTCAATCCGGTAGCGTCGCCCGGTAAAACCGCGCCGCGCCCGACGCCTCCCCCCGGCGACACGGTGACCTACCCGATCTCGCAGGCGCCCTCGGGGCTGCCCTGCCCGGCGAGCAAGGGCTTTACCTGCGAGATCGCCTTCAATCTGCCACTCCCATCGCCGAGCCCGAGCACCTCGCCCGGCGCATCACCGAAGGCGGCGACGCCGAGCCCGAGCCCGAGCCCGAGCCCGACACCGACGCCGACCGCTTCCCCTTCATCGGGCGCATCGGGGGCTCCGAGCGCCTCGCCGAGCGCGGCGCCGACGGGACCACAAATCACGCTCCACATCGAGGCACTCACCAACGATGCCCCGCCGATGGTGAAACCCGATACCAAGAGTGCCGGCACCGTCGTCCTCGTCGCCCTTCGTTTAACCACGAGCGCCGATACCACGATCTTCGGAGGAGCGCGAGTCGAATACACGCTTCCGAAGGCGCAGATTCCCGGCCGCGGATTCGCCGTTCAACTCTTTCAAGAAGTTCACCAGAAAAAGAAGTCCGTCGACACCTTTATCGGCACCTACGATCGTTCGACGCTGAAGAAAAATGAACTCACCTTCTCCTTCGTCACACCGAAGTTGCTGGTGAAAAAAGGCGAAATGTGGCTGCTCGTACTCTATGGCGACGAGCGTCCCAGTAAACCGTCGCCGAGTCCCAGTGCGAGCGCGAGTCCGACCACCGGCGCGAGCCCGAGCGCGAGTGCGAGCCCGGTGGCGGCGGCGACGGCGACTCCGTAACGCGTCGTGAGCACGCTTTCGGCGATTCGTTCGCTCGACCGGCGCGCAAAGACGAGTTTCATCGCGGCCTTCCTCGGTTGGACGCTCGACGCATTCGATTTCTTTATCGTCACCTTCGTCGTCACCAAGATCGCCGCAGATTTTCACCGCTCGATCCCCGAGATCGTCCTCGCAATAACGCTCACGCTCGCCGCACGTCCGTTCGGTGCGATCCTCTTCGGCGCGATCGGCGACACATTCGGGCGACGCTTGCCGTTGATGATCGATATCGCGCTCTTTTCGCTGCTCGAATTCGCCACTGCATTTTCGCCGAATTATACGGTCTTTCTCATCCTGCGAGTACTCTTCGGAGTCGCCATGGGCGGCGAATGGGGACTCGGTGCGGCGTTGGCGATGGAGAGCCTCCCCACGAAGACGCGCGGCATTCTCAGCGGCCTCCTCCAAGAAGGCTACATGGTCGGCTATCTGCTCGCTGCGGTCGCAAATTTCGTCGTCTTTACCTGGACGCCGTGGGGTTGGCGCGCGCTTTTTATCATCGGCGTGCTCCCCGCAATCTTGCTCTTCTTCATCCGCCGTCACGTCGAGGAATCACCGACGTGGGCCGCCGCCAGCAAAGAGCCCGATATCGTTAACCGGCGCGGAATTACAACCGTCCGATCTCTGCCGCTCATGCTCTACGCCGTGCTCTTTATGACGGCATTCAACTTTATGTCGCACGGGACGCAGGATCTCTACGCGACCTTTCTCCAGAAGCAACACGCTTTCTCACCGAGCGTCGTCTCGTTCTTAGCGATCGTCGCCGCGATCGGCGCGATCCTCGGCGGCATTGCGTTCGGCGCGCTCTCGCAGCGCGTCGGTCGCCGCGTCGGCATCATCGTTGCGGCGTTGCTCGGCATAGCGGCGATTCCACTCTGGGCGTTCGCAGGCGGTATCCCCGCGCTCGCCGCCGGGGCCTTTGCGATGCAATTTGCGGTGCAAGGGGCATGGGGAATCGTACCGGCGCATCTCAATGAAATATCGCCTCCACTCCTACGGGGTTTCTTCCCCGGTACGGTCTACCAAATCGGCAACTTGCTCTCCGCCGGCGCGGCGCAAATCGAGGCGACGATCGCGGCCACCGCGTTCGCCTTACCCGGCGGGGGCGCCGATTACGCGCGCGCGCTCGCGGCGATCGCTATCGTCGTTCTCGCCGCGGTCGCCGTGTTGTCGGCGATCGGATTTGCCGTCACTCCGGAGCACCGCGACGAGGCGCTCGAGTAAGGCGACTAGCGCGGGTCGGCGAACGCCACGATTTCGTGCGCTTCGCGATGGCTCGTCCAGAAACGCGAACCGTCGAAGGCGAGCGAGCGAGCGTGGAACGGCACGATGGCGAGATCGCGGCTGCGCGGAAGAGTACCGCGAGCGTCGACCTCGGTGATGAAATACTCCGGTTTCGTTTCGTCTTCAACCGTCAATAAGTAGATCGTTCCGTCGAGAATCGTCTGTCCGCAGATCTGTCGTGGAGCGGCGATACTGCGAACGATATTACCGCGCGCGTCGAGTTCGAGGACGCGGCTATTATAAAACTGCGAGAGAAAGAGCATTTCGCCGTCATACCCTAACTGCGAACCCGTATATTCCGGACACGCAATTTTTTCATTCTCTTTGAATCCGTGCCCCGGAATAAAACGACAGATATAGCGATCGTCGTTCTCGCCGAAACCACAGACGACGCGCATCTCGCCGCCGACGACGGTCATCCCCCACGGCATACCCGGGGCTTGCATCTCTTCGTGGACGGTCCAGTGAAGCGGATCGATCGCGTAGAGGCGCCCCGTCTCGACAGAGCCCATCCAGAGCGAGGTGCCATCGAATGCGAGCGCCTGCGGGCGCGGCGCGGGCGATGGAAGTCGGCGCAATTCCTCAATCGTATTCATAGCTCCTTACTTCGCAGCGAGAGCGGGCATCCCCGCAGCAACCGCGCGTATCGCCTCAAGAAGACGATCGATCTCTTCGGTCGTTATGATGAGGGGTGGGGCGAGGCGCAATGTATTTCCACCGCCGACCCCGAGCAGGACCCCTCGATCGCGCGCCGCGCCGACGAACTCGGCGGCACGATAGGGTTCGCGAACCGGCAGACCCAGTAAAAGACCGCGCCCGCGCGGCGCATCGAAATACGACGGGAGGCTCAGCGCCAACTCGCTCAGTCGCTCGAACGCGTAGCGACCGACCGCGCGCACGTGGGTATCGAGCTCGAGTTCGTCGCGAATCCGCAAATGCGCGAGCGCCGCCGCGGCGCTGACCGGCGAGCCACCGAAGGTCGACCCGTGATCGCCAGGCTGGAGCGCTTCGGCATGTGCCGCATCGACGAGCATCGCGCCGATCGGCAGGCCGTTCCCAAGCGCCTTTGCCATCGTCATCACGTCGGGGCGTACGCCGACGCTTTCGAATGCGAACAGATCGCCCAAGCGCCCCATTCCGCACTGCACCTCATCGAAGATCAAGAGCGCGCCGCGCTCGTTGCAGAGTCGCCGGAGTTCGTTGAGGAAATCGGTGCGCGCCGGGTGAACGCCGCTCTCGCCCTGAACGGGTTCGACGATGCACGCGGCGGTGCGTTCGTCGATCGCGGCGTCGAGCGCTCCGATATCGTTGAACGGCGCCCACGCGAAGCCTCCGGGGAGCGGTTCGAAGCCGACTTTATACTCGGGATTCGCGGTCGCAGCGAGCGCTCCGAGCGTTCGGCCGTGAAAGCCGCCGGTAAAGGCGAGAATCGTCGTGCGCTCGCGCTCGCCGCGTCGATATGCCGCCTTACGCGCGAGTTTGATCGCGGCCTCATTCGCCTCGGTTCCCGAGTTACAGAAAAACGCGCGAGCGAAACCCGATCGGCGCGTTAGCTCCGCGGCGAGCTCGCCGGAGGGTTCGTGATAATAGAGGTTACTCGCATGCACCAATCGCCGCGCTTGCCGCGCGACCGCATCCGCGATCCCCGGATGGGCGTGACCGAGCGCGCAGACCGCAATGCCGGCGATCCCATCGAGATAGCGACGGCCGTTCTCGTCGATCAGCTCGCAGCCTTCGCCGGCGACGAACCGCACCGGGGCGCGTGAATAGTTTTCGAGCAGCGCCGTATCTTTCACGTGCGATAACTCGCATTAATACGCACGTAGTCGCGCGAGAGATCGCAGCCCCATGCCGTCGCCGCCGCCTCGCCGAGCCCGAGATCGAGCGTCACCACGATCTCGCGCTCTTCGAGTTCCCGATGCGCCTCCGCTTCGGTGAGCGTTTCGATGCCGTCGCGTTCCACCCAGGAACGACCGTTGAGGGCGATTGACCATCGCTGTGGATCGAACCCGGCACGGGCGGCTCCCGCCGCGGCGACGATCCGTCCCCAATTCGGGTCCTCTCCATAGAGCGCGGTCTTCACCAAACTCGAATTGACGACCGCTCGCGCCAGCGTCCGCGCCTGCGCGGTATCGCGCGCACCGACGACGCAAACTTCCAAGCGTTTCGTCGCTCCCTCGCCGTCGTCGACCATCGCCAAAGCGAGATCGAGCGCGACTTTTCCGAGAACGTGCTCGAAGATCGGGGGCGGCGGTTGCGTCCCATGCGGCGCACAGAGGTAGACCGCGTCGTTGGTCGACATGTCCCCATCGACCGAGATCATATTGAAAGTTCCATCGACCGCGGCGGCAAGCGAGCGCTGGAGTGCCTCCCTCGCGACCGGAAAATCGGTAGCGAGAAACGCCAACATCGTCGCCATGTTTGGAGCGATCATTCCCGAACCTTTGGCGATGCCGCCGATCGTATAGCGCTTCGCCTCGTGATAGAACGCGTACGCCGAGAGCTTCGGCACGCGATCGGTCGTCATGATCGCTTCGGCGGCGTCGTGAGCGGCCTTCAAGCCTTCGTCGAGTTGATCGACGCAGCGCTCCAAGCCACGCTGGACGCGATCGAGCGGCAATGGCACGCCGATGACCCCGGTGGAGGCGACGATTACCTGTTGCGGCGCCACGTCGAGCAACGCCGCCGCCTGCGCCGCGCTCGCGCGCGCGTCGCGCTCGCCGCGTTCCCCGGTACAGGCGTTCGCACAGCCCGAATTGCAGACGATCGCGCGCACCCCACGCCCCGACGCGAGGTGTTCGTTGCTGACGGTAATCGGCGCCGCCTTGACGTCGTTCGTCGTCACCACCGCGGCGCAGGCTTGTTCGCGCTCGAAGACGATCAGCGCGAGGTCGCGCTTGCGCCGCTTGATGCCGGCGTGAACGCCGCTGACGCGGACGCCTGGGACGCTGCCGATACCTCCGCGTAGCGAGACGATGCGTTCTTGAAGCTCAGGCGGCGACGGTGCGAGCATGAAAGCCCTCCTCTTGGGGAAATCCGAGCATGATGTTGATGTTTTGCAGCGCTTGGCCGGCGGCGCCCTTGCCGAGATTATCGATCGCACAGATCGCTCGAATCGTCGAACCGCAGATGTCGACCGCAATCTCCGCCTCATTCGTGCCGACGACCGCAGCAACGCTCGGCGCCCGCCCGCCTTCTAATACGCGTACGAACGGCGACGACCGATAGGCCTCGTGTATCGTCGATGCAATTGCCGATGCATCGGGGACGCGGTCGAGGATGAGATAGATATTCGCGAGCATCCCCCGCGAGAGCGGCACGACGTGCGGGGTGAACGTTAACGGACTCGTGCAGCCACGCACCGCGAGCGATCGTTCGATCTCGGGTTGGTGGCGATGCCCCGAAAGTCCATAAGCACGAATCTCACCATCGACCTCGGCGAACATCGATCCGAGCGCTGGCGTTCGCCCCGCTCCGGTAATGCCGCTCTTGGCGTCGATCACGATCGCCGACGGCGTCACAATTTCGATCAGCGGCAGGAGCGCGAGCAGCGACGCCGTCGGATAACACCCGGGGTTGGCGACCAACGCGGCCGAGGCGATCGCGTCGCGATTCCACTCGGCGAGTCCATATGCCGCACGATCCTCGAAACGAAAATCCGCCGAGAGATCGACGACGCGCGCGCCTCGTTGCAAAAATCCCTCCACTGCGGCGCGCCCCTCTCCATGTGCCCCCGCCGCGACGACGATGTCGCCCGAGGCGAGATACGAGGCGATACTTCCGCTCTCGGAAAAGCGGAGATCGCTCCGACGAAACGCTGCAAAGCTCTCTCCGAGCGGCGTTCCCGCATGGCTCTTACTCTCGAGCAGGCCGATCTCCAAACGCGGGTGCGCGACGATCCATTCGATCGCTTGCGCGGCGGCGTATCCCGCCGCTCCCCATACGTGGACGCGCGTCACGGGAGCGCCTCGCCCGAGAGCTCGCGTTCGAGCATATCGAGTGCCAGCGCGACCGCAGACGGCGAGGTCGAGCCCTCCGTCGCTTTAGCGAGGACGCTCGCGCGTGCGTCGAGCGGAGCGTCGAGGGTCGTCGTACCGAGGTGCGCCGCGAGCGCGTGAAGATCGCTCGCGTCGAACGGCCGCCCCCGCTCCTCGGCCGCCGCCACCCGCTCTCCGACGAGGCGATGCGCTCGCCGCGCGTCGACGCCACCGCGAACGAGCGCGTCGGCAAGATCGGTCGCGAGCGTGTATCCGGCGGTCGCGTGCCGTTCCATGTTCTCGAGGTCGAATTCTATATCCGCTAACGCTCGCTCGAAGGCGGAAAGAAGCGAATCGGCGCGCTCGATCGCCGCGATCGCACTCTGTTTGCATTCTTGCAGATCGCGATGATACGAGAGCGGAATCGCCGCGCTCGCGGCCCACGCCGCGCGTGCGTCGGCGAGCGCGCGTTGCGTCCCCGCGCGCACGAGTTCGAAGATATCGGGATTGCGTTTCTGCGGCATCAAACTCGACCCGCTCGCCGATGCATCGCCGATGCGAACGTATCCGACGAGCGGCGAAGCCCACGCAACGATCTCCGCAGAGATCCGCGCGGCGGGAACGCAACACGTCGCCCACGCATCCGCGCACGCAAACAACGCGTCGCGCGTGCCGACGGCATCGAGTGCGTTGCGCGACGGGCGCGCGAACCCGAGGTATCGTGCCGCCGCAACGCGATCGAGCGGCAGGCAACTCCCGGCGAGCGCCGCCGACCCTAAGGGCATCACGTCCATCGCTTCACGGGCGAGCGCCGCAAAACGCCGCGCACTGCGAAGGAACGGTTCGGCAGCGCCCTGCAGCCAAAACGCGAGCAGCACCGGCTGCGCGGGTTGGCCATGCGTCGTACCCGCGAGAACGCTCCCCTGCCCGAGTGCGCTGCGAGCGCGCCCCGCAAGCGCGCGCGCAATCGACGCCGCACGCGCGGCGCCCATCCGCGCGCGCTCCGCGGCATAGAGCGCGAGCGTGGTGGCGACTTGATCGTTCCGGCTGCGCCCCGCATGGAGCCAGCCCCCCGCATCATCGTCGATCTCGCGCACGCGCGCGTCGATCGCGCCGTGTATGTCCTCGAACGCTCCCGTGCTCGCAAAGGCGCGAAATGATCCGTCCTCGATCTCCGCCGCGACGCGATCGAGCGCCGAGACGAGCGCTTCGTAGGTCGCTGCGGCGATCGTCCCGCCGCCGAACAACGCACGCACGTGCGCCTGCGAGCTTCGCACGTCGAAGCGCGCGAGCAACAGATCTTCTCCAAGCGACGACCCGAATGCAAGCAACGCCGGGTCCGGCGCGCTCTGAAAGCGGCCGCCCCACTGCAACGAATGCGCGCTCACGCCGCGCCGACCGCAGCAACCTGCGCCAAACGATCGAGCGGTAACCCCGCGAGGTGGATGAACCCGTCGGCGGCATGATGGTCGAAACGATCGCCGGCGCCGTAGGTCGCCAAGCCTTCGTCGTAGAGCGCGAACGGCGAACGAACGCCGACCACCGTTGTGGTGCCCTTCAGCAGGCGCACGCGTACGTCGCCGGAGAGCCGCGCGCTTGAAACGTTGTTAAACGCATCGAAGGCGGCACGCAGCGGCGAACGCCAGAGTCCGTCGTAGACGAGTTCGGCGTACTTCCGGTCCACGCCGGCTTTAAAGCGAAGTTCGTCACGCGTGAGTACGAGGCGTTCGAGCGCTTCCCGCGCGGCGAGCAAAATCGTCGCCGCGGGCGCTTCGTAGAGTTCGCGCGATTTGAGCCCGATCACGCGATCCTCGATGAGA
>JAJYHP010000020.1:0-1313 GCA_021784715.1 bacterium | reverse complement strand
TCCGTCCGATGCCGTGCTCGCCGCCGAGCGCGTTGAGCCGCGCGAGCAACGCCGCTCCCGATATCCCGTCGTACGTCGGGACGCCTTCGTGAAAGCTCACCACGACCTCGCGTGGGGCATCGGGGCGGTCCTGCGGCGCCGCGGTCCAGCCGAATGCATCCTCGGGCGGCGCGACCCATGGGTCTTCGAGCACGCCCGCCTCGATGGAGCGCCCCCAAAGATTCGCATCGATCGAATAGGGCTTCGCCGCGCTCTGTGCGATGGGAATGCCGTGTTCGGCTGCAAACGCGATCGCATCGGGGCGCGAGAGCGGGCGTTCGCGCAGCGGCGCGCGCACCGCGAGTTTCGGGTCGAGCGCGCGCACGCCCAACTCGATCCGCACTTGGTCGTTCCCCTTTCCCGTACATCCGTGCGCGACGGCGTCGGCCCCGTACGCTCGTGCGGTTTCAACGAGCAATGCCGCGATCAACGGGCGCGAGAGCGCCGCACTGAGCGGGTAACATCCTTCGTAGCGCACGTTGGCGGCAAATGCCGGCAAGACGTACTCGCGGAAAAAACGTTCGCGCACGTCGACGGCGACCGCGTCGCGCGCGCCGAGCGAGCGAGCCTTGGCTGAGATCGCCTCGATGGCGAGCGCCGCCGCATCGCCGGTCGCCGCGTCGCTCTCGCCGAGATCGGCGGTGAGCGCGATCACCTCGTTCCCTTCGAGCAGGAGGCGTTTGAGGAGCACGGATGTATCGAGCCCTCCGGAGTAGGCGAGGACGATCGTACTCATGCCCGAGCCTCCGCTCCGAGATCGCGAAAACGTTGAACGAGCATCGGCATCGTTTTCGCATCGCGCACGATGACCAATATCGTATCGTCGCCACCGATCGTGCCGAGGATCTCGGGCCAACCGGCATCGTCGATCGCCGAGGCGACCATCATCGCACTCCCCGGCGGCGTTTTGAGCACGATCAGGTTCGCGCTCCCTTCGACGGCGAGAACGAGTTCGGCAACGACGCGATGGAGGCGGCTGGCGTACTGCACCGTCGCGCTGGGAAGCACGTACTTGAAGAGCGCCTCATCGCCGCGCTCGCTCTTCACCGGCACTTTCACCAATCCCAGTTCTTTGATATCGCGCGACACGGTCGCCTGCACGGCATCGAAGCCCTGCGCGGCGAGCAGCGCGACGAGCTCCTCTTGCGAATGAATCGGCCGCGTCGCAACCAAGGTGAGAATCGCGCGTTGACGACGCTCCTTCATAATAATGTTCCTTTCCCATCGGTGATGAGTGCGACGAGCAACGCTCGTTGCGCGTGAAGACGATTTTC
>JAJYHP010000116.1 GCA_021784715.1 bacterium | reverse complement strand
GGTACCCGAAGTATTGCAACGCGTTATGGTGCGGAATATATCCGTGAACGAGATTCGTCGCATTCGGATGTGCCGCTGCGGCATATCCCTCTTGGTACCAACCCCACGGGATCGCCGGGCGCCCGGACCGCGCGATCGCGGCGATATCCTTTCGAATCCCATGGTTGTCGCGTTTCGCTTCGACGGCGCGCCGTTGCGCCATCGTTAGAAAAACCGTCGCGTAATGCTGATCGTATTGCGCTTTGAGCGGATCGGGCGGGCTTCCGGGATAGGGGCCGAAGGGAGGTTCCGAATCGTTAACGATGGGGTCGCCGGGTCCTTTGGAGTTCGGCGCGACCTGTTCGGCCGCGTCGCGCGCCCATTGCGTCTCGCCGGTCTGCGCGGCGATCAAGTCGATATTGCCCGGCGTCGACGGTCCCCACATTCCCTGAAAGAAATGATCGTAGAGCGCGAAATTATGCGCGTAATACCATAGATAGGGAATCGTCGCGCAATCTTCGTGCGCCATCGTCAGTAAGCCGAGTCGCTCCGCATCGTTACGACTGTAGCCTTTGGCGAGCAGGCCGAATTCTTCGGTCGCGACGTAGAGATCCATGCGGCCGCCGTCGGCCTTGGTGAGAAGCGCCGGGCGAGCGTGATCGGCATCGGCGGTATCGGGTGCGGTGATGCGAAAGGGCGTCACCCATTGGTGACCGATCGGGTCGTACTGGCGAAAACCGTGCGATCGTGCCGACGGCGAGGCGAGATTGTCGGCACCGGGGAACGTGCCGAAATACGAATCGAACGAACGATTTTCTTGATAGATGACGAAGACGTGTTTGACGCGCGAACGCAAGAGCGCGTCGATCGCCGCGTTCGGCGGGCGCACCGTTTGTGCGAGCGCGATACTCGACGGCGGCGTCATCGTGAGAAAAATCGAGCATCCGATGAGCGATGCGATAAGACGGCGCAACGGGATTCCTCCGCAAAATAACGATAGAGGTTCTCACGCGTAGACTGCGGCCCGCACGCGCATGAGTCCTGGTGTTTACGTTGAAAAAATACGCGTATTTTGCGGGAGTTTTTGCGACGTATCGTTAACGATGATTATGAACCTCAAGAACGCTTAAGAGTGAAGGAGAACCGTCGATGATCGAAATGGAAATGATTCGCGAGATCGTCCGACTGCCTGCACCGGCGCCGGAACCGCAGGCCCTCGCCGCCGACGGTGACCGCCTGTGGGTAAGTTCGATGCAAACGTGTCGGCTCTACGCCGTCTCCCCGACCGACGACCACGTGTTCGAGGAAGCGCAAGCGCCGGGCAAACCGATCGGGGCGATCGCCCTTGGAGACGAACTGCGGTTCGTCTCGAGCGAGGGCGCCGACGACGATCGTTATCTGCGTCGCTTCGTTCCGGGGCACGGCGTGAAGGAGCACGACCGGATCGCGTGCCCCGAATTCACCGGCTCGCAGCTCGCATTTGACGGACGGCGCCTGTGGCTGAGCCAGGCGGTTCGCAAGCGCTTGCTCGCGCTCGATGCCTCCGGCGCGATTCTCGAAACGATGGACTTCTCGGAGGCGATTTCGGAATTCGCGCGTGCGAATGTCGGCTGTTGCTTCGTCGAGGGGACGCTCTACCTGCTCGCTCGCAATCTCGACGACGCAACCAACACGCTGGTGCGCGTGCGCTCGCTCGAAACGCGTACCGTCGAGGCGCTCGCCCATCTGCCGTTCCGCAGCGTCTCGCTCGCGCACGACGGTACCCGTTTCTGGACCGCGGATAAGCCCGCGAATGCTCTCGTCGCCTTTACGGCGTAAGCGGCGTTAGCGGCGACCGTCCGCGTCGCCGCGCTCGCCGCCCCGGACGAGATCGATGCGGTCGGCGACGAAGCTGCCATCGTCGTCGCGGTGCCCCCAGATGCGGACGAGCATCCCCCAGCGCGGCGTCAGGCCGGTCGGGTTGATAATCGTGCCTCGATGGAGTTCGAGGACGCGCCCATCGCGCAGGCGGAGATGATAGGGCCAGAACGCGGCGACGCGGGCGACGAGCACGTGCTCGTGCCCGCCGCGATCGTTCCAGTCGGCCTGGGCGCCGATCGGCGCCAGAAGCGAGAGGGCGGTGATGAGGGCGAAAGCAAGGCTTCTGCGTTTCATGATTCCTCCGATTCACGGTCGAGATTAGCGATATCGATAGCTCGAAAACGCAGCTCCGGGGCCCCCGGTCGCGCGCCGCCCCTCTTTCTCACCCGCCCCTCATCGAAGCTCCGTCGGTCTCGTGCAGGGGTGACGAAATGCACATAGGGGCGCTCGCCCCGCATTTGCGCCTGCTCCTTAGTACTTAACACGCACTTAACGTAGAATGGCCGGGTGCCCGAGCCGCCGACGGGCGGTTCGACGCGCCTGTTGCAACCACTACGTACGTTTCACGTACGACCAAGGAGAAGAATGCAAACATCCCTCCGACTCGTAGCATCGTGCCTGATCGCAGGCATGGTGCTTTCGGCGTGCGGCGGCGGCAATTCCGGTGGAGGAATCATACCGGCCGGCTCGCCCACGCAAAGCACCGGATCGCCGTCCACCCAGACGCCGATCAGCAGCGTACCGAAGGCCGCCGGCGCCCTCGCTTACACCGATATGGGAGCCGCCCCGCAGACGACGCCCGTCAGCGTTACGTTGACGCTCAACTACAATCATCAAGCGCAGCTCGATCAGCTCGTCGCCCAGCAAGCCGATCCGACCTCGCCGATGTACCACCACTATCTCAGCACCGACGAGTTCGATGCGTATTACGCGCCGACCGCTCAGCAGGAGCAGAGCGTCGTCTTCGCACTGGAGCGCGCGGGCTTCACCATCACCAAAGAGTACTCGAATCGCACGTTGATCGAGGCGACCGCGCCCGCAGCGAAGGTCGAGAGCTTTTTCGATACCCAAATTCACATGGTGAATCAGGGCAAATTCGGCGCGCGTTACGTCAACGTGAAACCGGCGGTCGTGCCGGCCGCGATCGCGCCGCTCGTCCACGCCGTGACGACGAGCAATATCGTCGTCGCCCGTACGGGCGCCCACGTGCAGAGCGCGCTCTCGCTCTCGTCGTTGATCGCATCGACGACGTTGCCGAGCGTTCCACACGTCCCCGCAGCGCGCGCGTCGCGCAAGATTACGCTCTCGTCGCAGATGAAAGCGCGCGGAGCGATGGTTGCGAAGTACGCGACGCCGTTCGCGACCGGAAACGTTATCGGGAATCCCGGTTTCGAAACCGGCGCGTTCTCGCCGTGGTTCCCCTGCGGCAATGGCTATGCGACGATCGATTCTTCGAATCCGCATAGCGGCCGGTACGACGCCCTCACCGGAAATCTCGCCAACAATCTCGGCGAAGAGTACGGTCTCGACGGCGTCTGCCAGCAGGTGACCGTTCCGACCAACGGTCAGCTCAGTTTCTACGTCGACGAAGGAACGAGCGAGACGAGCACCTACTACGCCGATCAGGAAGCCGATCTCTTCGATGCGAACGGTAATTTCCTGACGAATCTCTACACCGAGAACGGCAACACCAACGGCTACGTGCACCGGAGTTACAACATCGGCGCCTACGCCGGCCAACAGGTCATCATCTTCGTCGGTATCTACGGCAGTGGATCGTTCAGCGATTACAACTACGTCTACCTCGACGATGCATCGCTGACCAACGGCACCTCGCCGACCCCGTCGCCATCGCCGGTTCCGACCGCATCGCCGACGCCGGTTCCGACCGCGTCGCCGACGCCGGTTCCGACCGCATCGCCGACGCCGAAGCCGACCGCATCGCCGACGCCGGTTCCGACCGCATCGCCGACGCCGAAGCCGACCGCATCGCCGACGCCGGTTCCGACCGCGTCGCCGACCGCAGCGCCGACGGCAACTCCCGCTCCGACGCCGACCCCGGTCGCCGGCGGCAGCTGCACCGGCACTGCCGATAACGGCCCCCTGAGCGGCTCGAACGGTTGGCTCGCTACCGGCGTTGCCAAGGCCTTCGATTATCCCGTGCAGCACGGCTGCAACGGCGCCGGCGTGACCGTCGCCGTCGAAATCGACACGCCGATCAACACCAGTGACGTCGCCGGCTACCTCAGCGCCGCGGGCGTCACGCAGACCGGCACCATCACCAACGAAGCCGTCAACGGCGGCGGCAATGCATCGAGCTCCGACTACACCGAGACCGCGCTCGATGTCGAAACGATCTCCGGTCTCGCGCCGGGTGCGAACATCATCGTCTACAACTTCCCCGACTTAAGTTCGCAGAGCATCGAAGCCGGTTACAACCAAACCGTCTCCGACGGAAAAGCGAGCGTCGTGAACTCGTCGTTCGGTGGTTGCGAAACCTCCGATACCGCGTTCACGAACACGACCAACACGATTGCCGAACAGGCCGCAGCGAAGGGCATGACTTTTGTTGCCTCCTCCGGCGACTCCGGCAGCGATGAATGCGGAACCGGAAACAACCCGCCGGGCGTCAGCTCGCCGGCGACCGATCCGTACTTCACGGCGGTCGGTGCGGTGAATTTCACCGACACCTCCACCGGCGCGCTCGCCAGCATCACCTCGGGCAGCGACTCGAGCAACGGCTTCCTCTCCGGCGGCGGCGTCTCGACGATCTTCGCACTTCCCAGCTACCAGCAGGGCGTCGCGAATATGGTCAGCACCGGCCGGAACGATCCCGATGTCTCGCTCCCGGGCGTGGGCGTGATGGTCTATGCCAACGGCAGTCCGATGCAGGTCGACGGTACCTCGTGGTCATCGCCCGAGTTCGTCGCACTCATGGCTGAAGCGAATCAGCTGCACGGCACGCCGCTGGGCTTCATCAACCCGACGCTCTACAGCATCTTCACCAAGACCGGGTACACCGACTTCACCGATGTGACGACGGGCAACAACGGCGCCTACAATGCAGGCACCGGGTACGATCTGGTCACCGGTATCGGTGCTCCGAAGGGATGGGCGCTCGCCAACGCCCTCTAGGCGTCGGTTCGGCTCGCCCCACAACGAGAAGGGAGTCGGCAGGAATGCCGGCTCCCTTTCGCTATTCGTGGTGCCAAGGGCCGGAATCGAACCGGCGACACCGCACTTTTCAGGCGCGTGCTCTACCGACTGAGCTACCTTGGCATGGATGCGGGCACAACGCTCGCGCGATGTACCCGCATGGACGATGGCGACGCTGATGGGGCTCGAACCCACGACCTCCGCCGTGACAGGGCGGCGCTCTAACCAACTGAGCTACAGCGCCAGGGGATGGTGGGCACGGTTGGGATTGAACCAACGACCCCCCGCGTGTGAAGCGGATGCTCTCCCACTGAGCTACGCGCCCACGATACCCGGCGTCCGGGGACCGTTAGACGATTTCGGATGGTATCCTATCGCGATGGCTCTTGTCTAGCGTTTCCGCAGCATAAACTCGGGGCGATAGCGCTCTCGGTGTCGAAGGACGGTGCATGCTCGAAGGATTTCCCTTGCTCTCGCGCTTCTCGGTTCCCTTTGCCGATATCGACATGCTGCATCACGTGAACAACGTCGCCTACATTCGCTGGGCGGAGATGATGCGTGCCGAGTACTTCGCTCGCGTGATGGGCGAAGCGATCGACGGCAACCACGGCATGATTCAGGCGAATATTTCGTTCACGTACGAAAAGCAACTCGCCTATCGCGAGCGGATCGCCGTGGGATGCAAGGTCTCGCGCATGGGAACCAAATCGTGGGATTTCAGCTACGAAGTATGGAGCGAGACGTTCGCGCATCGAGCCGCATACGGAACCACCACCGTCGTCGCATTCGATTTCGAAGCGCAGCGGACGATCGTCGTTCCCGATAGCTGGCGAGCGGCGATCGCCGCCTTCGAACGAGGTCCGCAGGTTCTATTTCACTGAGCCCTGCGAGCGACGCTCGCGGCGAGCTCGTTTATCGCGATACATGCGATGGTCGGAGCGGCGGAGCAATTCGGCGATCTCGGTTCCGTCGCGCGGGGCGATCGCCCAGCCGATACTCGCTCCAACGCGGAGCTTCTGCCCGTGCCAGGTCGTCGGACGCTCGAGGGTCGCGCGCACTTCCTCGGCGAGCGAGCGCGCATCCTCTTCGCTCCCCACACCGCGTAGGATCGTTGCGAATTCGTCGCCGCCGAGACGCGCGACGCTATCGCCGGTGCGGAGCCGACGAACCAATCGGCGCGAGGCGGCCCGCAGGACGGCATCGCCGGCCTCGTGACCGTAACGATCGTTGATCTCTTTGAAGCCATCGAGATCGATGAAGAGCACGGCGAGCCGATCGCCGCTGCGCCGAACTCGAGCGAGCCCGTTGGTCAGCGCGGCGGCGAACGCCGCTCGATTCGGCAGCGTCGTGAGCGGATCGTGATCGGCGCGGAAGCGTTCGCGATCGATCTGTTCGCGCAACATGCGTTGACGCAACGCGACGGCGACGTAGGGGCCGAGGCTCTCGATAACCGCCGCATCGCTCTCGTCGTAGGAGCGCAAGGCGCCGCTTCGCACGGCGAAACCGCCGACCGCCTCATCGCCGATGCGCAGCGGCATCGCCATCGCTGCCGGTTCGCGCGCTTCCCGGGCGATACCATCGCGAATGACCGTACTGAGCGGATCGGCTGCCGGAAGCTGGGCGAGCACGCTCCGTCGGAATCCGCCATCCACCGAGGCGAGCCGGAGCCAGCTGTGCCCTTCGCGGAGGATCGCGACCACCTCGGTCGCCTCAACGAAGGTCGCCAGCAGGTCTGCGAGGCTCGCAAAAACGGCCTCGAGTGTGATGTCCTCAACGAGCAGCGTCGACATCCGGCGAGCCGCCTCGGCGACCCGCTGGCGTAAAGCACTCATTGGGGGCGCTCTTCAATGAAATGGGCGGTCGCTCCGCCCGCAGGGGCTTTGACGGGGCTCGGCGCATCTGCTATTCTGCGTTGGGCCTTTCGGGCGGTTAGCTCAGTGGGAGAGCGCTTCCTTGACACGGAAGAGGTCAGAAGTTCAATCCTTCTACCGCCCACCATTTGGAAAAGACGCGCAAAAGTGCCGATTCGTTCGGCGCTTTTTCGTTGGAGCGCGGGACCGAACTTCCGCCCTCGGGGCGCAGGGCGTTGACCGCCGCGCAAGAAAGCGAGGCGGCATGACGGACATTAAGCTTGCGCGCTGCCTTGCGGTGCTCTGCGTATGGGCCTCGCTGTTTTTTGCCCTCGGCGCCCCGGCCCCGGCGGCCGCCGCGGGAGCGCCGCTGCGCATCGGATCGGATATCTCCTATGCTCCGCTTGAATTTTTGAGCAAAGGAGACCCCAAGCCGCACGGTTTCGATATGGATCTCGCTCGCGCGCTCGGCGCTCGACTCGGGCGACCGGTGCGGATCGAAAATCGAAGTTTCGATTCCTTGCTCGGCGACGTTGCCGACGGAAAGATCGATCTCGCCATCTCCGCGATCTCCGATACGCGGGCGCGCGAAAAGAAGGTAAATTTTATCGATTATTTTTTGGCGGGGAGCGGCATGCTCGTTCCGACGGGGAATCGGTATCATATTTTTTCGCTCGCCGCCCTCTGCGGGCTCCCCGTCGACGTCCAGTTTGCAACCTCGCAAGCGAACGCCCTCGAAGCGCAATCGCGCGCCTGTAAGGCCGTCGGGCTCGCCCCGATTCTCTTGCAACAACGACCGACCGACGATGCCGCACTCTCGATGTTGCTCGCGGGGAAAAGTGACGTCCACGTCACCGATTTTCCCGTCGTCGCCTACCTCGCGCGGACGCTCGACGGTGGGAAGCGCTTCGCCGTTGCCGGGAAGCAATTCGACGTCGTTCCCTACGGTATCGCCGTGGCGAAAAGCAACGCCGCACTCGCCGCTGCGGTGCAGTCGGCATTGCAGTCGCTGATCGCCGATGGCACCTACGACCGATTGCTTGCAAAGTGGGGGCTCGGACAGGGGGCGCTTCGCTCGACGCCGATGAACGCCGGGACGCTTTACGAGCACTAAATGGCGCGCTCGTATCTCGTTCGTGCAATAGCGGCGATCGCGCTCCTCGGCTCTCTCGTCGGGGGCGTGGCGATGCCCCTCTCGGCGGCGCAGCCGCTGCGCGTCGGTACGGATATCTCGCATCCGCCGCTGGAGTTTTACCGCGCGCCCGGCGGACGCGTTCGGGGCTTCGATGCCGACGTCGCGCGCGAGATCGGCAAACGCCTCGGCCGCCCGGTGCGGTTCGTCGATATGCCCTTTGGAAAACTTCTCGGTGCGGTCGCCTCCGGAAACGTCGATTTCACGATCTCGTCGATGTTCGATCTGCCGACGCGCGAAAAAGTCGCCGATTTCGTCGATTATTTTCTTTCGGGAACCGCGATCATGGTACGCGCGGGTAACCCGCACGACGTCTTCACGCTCGCCGGCTTTTGCGGCCTTACCGCGAGCGCCGAAGTCGGTACGTTTCAATTTACGGCGCTCGACGAGCAATCGAAGCGATGCCGCGCATTAGGGCTCGGCGCCATTCACATCGTATCGGTCGTGGGAGACGAACAAGGCGCGCGAGCGCTGCTCGCCGGATGCGTCGAGATTCACATCGCCGATTTTCCGATCGTGAGTTATCTCGCTCGTACGATCGGGAGCGGGAAACTCGCGGTCGCGGGGCGACCCTTCAACCAAATTCCGTACGGCATCGCCTTCCGCAAGGGAAACGTGGCCCTACGGACGGCGATCGTCGATGCGTTGGTCGGGATGGTCGCCGACGGAAGTTACGACCGCTTGCTGAAGAAGTGGCATCTGCAGGCGGGCGCGCTTCGTTCGATTCCGGTCGACGCCGGGAATCTCTACCAGCACTAACGGACGCGCCCGGCCGGCGCTCAGTTCGCGAGGGTGCGTCGGAAGAATTCGACCGTGCGCTGCCACGCGAGCTTCGCGGCGGCTTCGTTGTAGTTCCCGATTCCGCCTGGATTTGAAAACGCGTGTCCGGCATCGTATCGATGGAATTCGTAGGGAGCGTGCGCTTCCCGGAGGCGCGCTTCGATCGCGTCGACGCGAGCGATCGGAAAGTACTCGTCGCGAAGCGCCCAGTGCCCCTGGAGCGGAATTTTGATACTGCCGGGATCGCCCGCTTCTTCGGGTGGAAAGCCGTAGAAGGGAACGGCGGCCGCAAATTCGCGCACGTGCATCGCGGCGAGCAGCGTTAGCGCGCCGCCCATGCAAAACCCGACGACGCCTACTTTTTTGCCGTTCTTCGCGAGGTATTGCGCCGCGCCGCGCGCGTCTTGCATCGCGGCATCGCCGAAATCGAGCCCCTGCATGAGATGGTTCGCTTCATCGCCGGTTGCGGCGACGCGACCGCGGTAGAGATCGGGTACTAAAACGCGAAATCCCGCTTCGGCCATTCGGTCGGCGGTGGAGATGATCTGGTCGTTGACGCCCCACCATTCCTCGAGCATGACGATTCCGGGGGCCTGCGTCGCATCGGCGGGCTCGGCGAGGTAACCGGGAGCCATCGCTCCATCGGGGCGCGTAAATTCGATCATCGATCCCATCTTCGTTCCTCTCGTAGCATTCGTTCCTGCGCTCGCGGCGCGATACTTTCGAACCCTCGGCACGAACGAGAGGGTTGCAGGCGGCGGGGTTTTCCTCGGTGCCTTGGAAACACCGCAGGCATGGAACGACCGAGCGCGAGCCCGCCGAATGCGGGTGCGAAAGCCGAGGCGATCGACGAACCGCGTTGGCATGCCTCGTTAGCGGCGATCGGCGCGTTGATTCTCTACGTCTTGCTCCCGCAACGCTTGGTTTTCGGCCCCGCGTGGTTCGCGCCGATCGTCGTGTTGGCGGTGCTGGTTCCGCTCTCGGTCTTCGCTCCGGACCGCGATGACGAAACGCCGCTCCATCGCATCGCTTCGATCGTTTCGATCGTCCTGCTGAATATCTTTAACGTGCTCTCCGTGCTCTTGCTCGTATTCGATGCGTTTTCGCATCATCCCAAGGGCGTGCCCGGCATCACCGGCCAGCGTCTGTTGCTCTCCGGAGCGCAAATTTGGATGACGAACGTGCTGGTCTACGCGCTCTGGTTCTGGGAGGTCGACGGAGGGGGGCCGTGGCAGCGGAGCCGAGCGCGCAGCGCCGCGGCCGATCTGAAAGCGAGTTTCCTCTTCCCGCAGATGATGGTCGACGCGCAGCGCGTGCGCTGCGTCGATCCGCACTGGAAGCCGCTCTTTCTCGATTATCTCTACGTCGCGTTCACCAACGCCTTGGCGTTTAGCCCGACCGATACGATGCCGATTACGAGAGCGGCGAAGATGTTGATGCTCGTCGAAGCGTCGATCTCGTTCGTTACGATCGCGCTCGTCGTCTCGCGGGCGATTAACGTTATTTAAAACATCGCCGCGGCGAAGAGTTAGAGTTGGGACTGCGAGAGCAATCGCGTGCGAACGAAGGCGCTCGGCGAAATATGCACGTCGCCGCGGAACGGCAGGTCGAGTTCGGCGATGACGACCATCGTCGCGACGATCGTCGCCGCGAGCAGCATCGTCATCACGTAATGGGCGGGTCGGCTCTGGACGCGAAAGAGATAGGTTCCGGAGACGGTGACGAAGGCGATGAAGAGCATCATGCCCCACAGCGCCGGTGGGATGCTCTCTTGATTGTCGAATAAGCGCGTTCGTCGTCGGTCGACGAAACGGGTCGTCAGCTCGAGCATCGTTGCGAGGACGGCGGCCTGGCGCGCGTCGGTCGGGTGGAAGCCGGCGATGCGTTCGATAATCGTATGGGCCCGATTTCGCGCTCGTCGACTGAACCCGCCGTGCTGCATCGCGGGCCACTCGCGCTCGACGACGGCGCGCACGTAGAGCACGATCTCCGAACGCAGCGGCGTCGCGAAGCTTTTTGGAAGCGTTTCGCAGAGGTGGTAGAGATCGCCGAGTGCGGCGGCCTCGTTTTGAACGGTCGCGGCCGCCTGGTCGAACTCTTGCCAGACGGTGACCACCATAAACGAGAGGATGACGGCGAGGATCGTCCCGATCGTTGCGACGATCGGTCCGGCGACATCGTTATGGGTCAGGCCTCCCCACGCGACGCGCCGCTCGAAGAGCGAGAGCCCGCATGCTGCGAGCGTGCAGGCGACCGAGATCGCGACGATTGCAAAGAACCAGGTCGGTATCCCGTAGATCCAGTCCACGGCGACGCCATTCTCGAACGAAGGGATCCCTCCTCGATCCTCCGGCAACCAATCGCTCGAAACGCGCGTTGATAGGACGCATGGAAGGCGGCACAGAACATCGCGCGCCGTGTACGTGCGGGTATGATGTAATGGTAGCCTGCGACCTTCCCAAGGT
>JAJYHP010000093.1 GCA_021784715.1 bacterium | reverse complement strand
TACAGGCCATCGCGACGGCACGCCGCCTCGGCGCAGTCGTCAGCGGCTACGACGTCCGCGCCGTCGTCCGCGAACAGGTGCAATCGCTCGGCGCGAAATTCCTCGAATTCGATCTCGGCGAGAGCGCCGAGGGTTCGGGCGGATACGCGAAAGAACTCACGCCCGAACAGCAGCAGCGGCAACGCGACTGGATGGTCGAGCAAATCGGTAAAAACGACGTCGTGATTACGACCGCACTGGTCCCCGGGCGGCGAGCGCCGATTCTCATCACCGAAGCCGCCGTCGCCGCGATGGCTCCGGGAAGCGTCATCGTCGATCTCGCGGCGGAGGCCGGGGGCAACTGTGCGCTCACCAAACCCGACGAGAGCGTTATCACCGACAACGGCGTGCAGATCATCGGTACGACGAACCTGCCGGCCACGATGCCGTACAACGCAAGCCAACTTTACTCGCGCAATCTCTTCGCCTTACTTTCGCCGTTTGCAAAAGACGGTACGCTCGCCCTGGATTACAACGACGACGTGATCGCGGGTGCCTGTATCGTTCACGACGGCAAATCTACGATCGGAGCGGCCAAGTGAACGATATCGCCCATCTCATCCAATTGTTAACGATCTTGCTCTTAGCGGTCTTCGTTGGTTTCGAGGTGATCTCGAAGGTTCCGACGACGTTGCACACGCCGTTGATGTCGGCGACCAATGCGATCCACGGCATCGTGTTCATCGGAGCGATCGTCGTCGTCGGCGCGCTCTTTGCGGGCCCCACCTCGCCGATGCTCGCGATTATCAGCGTTGCCGCATTGACGCTCGGTGCAATAAACGTCTTCGGCGGCTTCGCCGTCACCGAACGCATGCTGCAAATGTTTAAGAAGAAAGAGGGGCCGCGTTCATGACCGTCGCTCTCAGCCTCGCAAATCTCGTCGCGGTCGCGCTCTTCATTTACGGCCTCCATCAACTCAATTCGCCGCCGACCGCCCGCGCCGGCAACCGGCTCGCGATGGTCGGCATGGCGATCGCGTTGGTCTCCTCGCTCCTTCAGACGCAGGGTGTCGGTTGGTGGGCGATTCTCATCGGCGTCCTTCTCGGCGGTACGATCGGCATCGTCGCCGCACTGCGCGTGAAGATGACGGCGATGCCGCAGATGGTCGCGCTCTACAACGGTGCCGGCGGCGCCGCCGCAGCTGCGATCTCGACGCTCGAATTTTTCGTCCTCGCAAGCGGAAACGGCGAGAACGCGGTGGTCTCGGTTTCGTTGGTGCTCTCGGCGATCATCGGCTGTCTGAGTTTCGCCGGGTCGATCGTCGCGTTTTTGAAACTCCAGGAACTGATGACCGGGCGTCCGATCACCTATCCGGGGCAGCAAGTCGTCAACGGCTTCATCCTCTTGGCGATTTTGGTCCTCGCGGGTTGGTTTATCGCGACGCTTGGAACGATGCCGATTCTTGCGTTTCTCGGATTGTTGATCTGCTCGCTGTTACTCGGCGTCCTCTTCGTGCTGCCGATCGGCGGCGCCGACATGCCGGTGGTCATCTCGTTACTCAACTCGTTTACCGGCCTTGCCGTCGCGGTCACCGGTTTCGAGATCAATTCGCCCTTACTGATTATCTGCGGCGCTCTCGTCGGTGCGAGCGGCACGCTACTGACCGTGATGATGGGCAAAGCGATGAATCGTCCGCTCACCAACGTGCTCTTCGGCGCTTTCGGCTCCGGCGGCGGCAGCGAGCCGGCGGCCGGAAGCGGCGGCCCACAGCAGATCCGCAGCGCAAGCGCCGACGATGTCGCGATCATGTTGGCCTACGCCTCGAAGGTCATCTTCGTTCCCGGTTACGGCATGGCGGTCGCACAGGCACAGCACTCCGTGAAAGCGCTCGCCGATCAACTTGAAAAGCGCGGCGTTCAGGTGCTCTATGCGATCCATCCCGTTGCCGGGCGTATGCCGGGGCACATGAACGTTTTGCTCGCGGAATCGAACGTACCGTACGAACAATTGCTCGATATGGACGATGCGAACCCGGAGTTCCCAACCACCGACGTCGCTCTGGTCATCGGCGCGAACGACGTGACCAACCCCGCGGCGCGCAACGTGAAGAGTTCGCCGATCTACGGCATGCCGATTCTCGATGTCGATAAAGCGGCGAACGTCATCGTACTCAAACGCTCGATGCGCTCGGGCTTCGCCGGCATCGATAATCCGCTCTACGAGATGCCGAATACCTCGATGCTCTTCGGGGACGCCAAGGCGAGCGTTGACGCGCTCACCTCGGCAGTGAAGGCACTGTAGGCGATGCGAGCGCTGCGTAACGCTCTCCGAGCGTGCGTGGCGCTCGCACTCCTCGGCACCTCGGTCGCTGCAGGAACGCGCGCGACCATGACGCCGGTCTCCTATGTCGACCCGTTCGTCGGAACCTCGGGGACGCCGCTCGGCGGTCCCATCGACGATTTTCCCGGCGCCGACGTGCCGTTCGGCATGCTGCAATGGAGCCCCGATACGCCGTCGCAGAACGCCGGCGGCGGCTACGAATTCAACGATTCAACGACGACCGGATTCAGCCTGACGCATCTCAGCGGCCCCGGCTGCAACGTCTTCGGCGATTTTGCCGTGCTGCCGCTGCTCGGTACGCCGCCGCATGCATTGCAGGGCATCTCGCAGCCGTTCTCGCACGTCGGTGAGATCGCGGTGCCGGGCTATTATGCGGTAACGCTCGGAAAACCGGGGATCCGCAGCGAGCTTACCGTTCGCTCGCGCAGCGGTCTCGGCCGCTTTACGTTCCCCAGTTCGCCCGATGCGTTGCTCACCGTCAATCCCGCCTCCGACCAAGCCGGCGTCGGTAACGCGAGCATTCGTATCCTCGGCACCGACGCGCTTGAGGCGAGCGCGCGAAGCGGGCATTTTTGCGGCATGCCCGATCGATTCACCGTCTATATGGCGGCGCGTTTCAATCGCCCGTTTGCAGCATCGGGGCTCTACGAAAACGGTAGCGGCCGCAAAGCCGGTGCGTGGCTGCGCTTCGACACGACGAAACGACGGAGCGTTCGCATGCAAGTCGCGATCTCGTTCGTCAGCGAACGCGGCGCCTGGCGGAACCTCCGTGAATCCGCGCGTTCGTGGAGTATCGTTGCGGTACGCGACCGCGCGCTCGAGCGTTGGAACCGTGCGCTCGGCCGCGTTCGCGTCTCCGGCGGCAGCACCGAGAACCTGCGCACGTTCTACAGTGCGCTCTACCACACGATGCTGCACCCCAATCTCTTCAGCGATATCGATGGCCGCTACCGTGGCTTTGACGGAAAGATCCATCGCGTTCCCTCGGGACACGCGTTCTACGCGAACTTCTCCGACTGGGATATCTATCGCACCGAGATTCCGCTGTTGGCGCTGCTCTTTCCCCATCGTACGAGCGACATGATGCAGTCGCTCGTCGATGCCGCGCACCAGGATGGTTGGCTGCCGCGCTGGGCGCTTGCAAATGCACCGACCAGCGTCATGGGCGGCGATTCGGTCGATCCGGTGATCGCCGGTGCGTATGCATTCGGCGCCCGCGATTTCGCACTTCATCGCGCGTTGGATGCGATGGTGAAGGGCGCCGACGATACGAACGCCCCGCCGGCGTTCGGCTGGTACCAGGAGCGCCCGGAAGGCGGCGATTTCAATCGCCTCGGCTATATCCCCAACGTCTATACCACCTCGGTCTCACCGGTACCCAACGGTGCATCGGAGAGCTTGGAATATAGTCTCGATGATTTTTCGATCTCGGCATTCGCGCGCGCACTCGGCGAGCGATCGGTCGCGGCGGCCTTTCTCAAAAGCAGTGCGAACTGGTCGCACCTCTTCGACCGTTCGCTCGGCGAAATCGCGCCGCGTGGACCCGGCGGCGCATTCGAGCGCACGAAGATCGGCGAGAACGGACAGAGCGGCTTCCAGGAAGGGAACGCTGCGCAGTATACCTGGATGGTTCCGCAGGATCTCCGCGATCTTTTCCGCGGTATGGGCGGACGCGCCGCCGCGCGCAAACGCCTCGATACGTTCTTTACCCATCTCAATGCGGGGCAGAGCGCGCCGTATGCATGGCTTGGAAACGAGCCGAGCATCGGCGCTCCGTGGGCCTATCTCTCGGCGGGTGCACCGTGGCGTGAAGAACGCGTCGTTCGCACGGCGATGTTGCGTTTATGGGGCGATCGCCCCGACGGACTTCCCGGAAACGACGATCTCGGAACGATGAGTGCGTGGTACGTGTGGAGCGCGCTCGGGCTCTATCCGCAAAACCCCGCCGAACGCTATCTCGACATCGGTGCGCCGCTCTTCACGCACGCCGTCATCACGCCGTCGCACGGCCCCGTTATCACCATCGATGCGCCGCAGGCCGCACCCGATAGACCCTACGTTCGGCAGCTTTCAATCGACGGCCATCCGTGGATGCGTCCATGGGTCGCACTTCCGCAGAACGGTTCGTTGCATCTCGCATTCACGCTCGCCGCTCGACCGAATCGCGCGTGGGGAAGCGCTCGCGCCGATGCTCCGCCCTCCTACGCGCCGACGCAGGTGCGTTTTCCGCCGTCGACGGCGATGACGATCGTGCGCACGCCGAATGGATTCGCCGTCATCAATCCCGATTCGCGCGCGCATCGCATCACCTGGAGCACCGCCGTCGCCGCACCCGCACGCGTCGAACCGGCAACGGGTTCGAGCACCGTCCCCGGTGGAGGCCGTGTCGCTGTCGCACTGACGCTCGCCGATACCCGCGCGCCGGCGGGGCTCTACGAGATCCGCGTCATCGCTCGCGCCGGCAATGGTGCTCGCTTCCCTACGTTGCAACTCTATCGCACTGCCGCGAACGGCATCGACCCCGACACGCTCGCATGGCTCGTCGACCGCGCCAAGGGCACGGTGATTCCCTACGATCTGCGCACGAATGCGCGCGGTGCCGCGATCGCCGTCGGTCGTCATCCGCTCGACGCCGTCCTCTCGCGCAACAATCGCCTGCTCTTCGTCGGCAATCGCGGCGGCGACAGCGTCAGCGTCATCGATACGCAGAGCCGCCGCGTCGTTGCGACGGTTCCGGTGAAGAGCCCCGACGGGCTCGCACTCTCGGCGCACGGTAACGGTATATGGGTCGCCGATTTTCGCGCGAATACGGTGGAGCGCATCGACGTTGCAACGTTGAAAGTCGGCACACCGATCGCGGTCGGCAAGGCTCCGCGTTGGATCGCGGTCGCTCCCGACGGTTCGCGCATCTACGTCACCGATCAAGGCACCGATAGCATCACCCCGGTCGATCTACGGAGCCAACTCGCGCTCCCGGCGGTCGCGGTCGGACGCGAGCCGACCGGTATCGCGCTCTCGCCCGACGGCCGTACGATCTACGTGGCCAACAACCGCAGCGACGACGTTACGGTTCTCGATACCGCGACGCTGCAGACGCTCGCGGTTCTTCCCGCCGGCGCGCAGGCGCAGATGGTGGCGATCTCACCCAACGGCAAGCTCGCCTACGTTCCGAATCTCGACGGCATCTCGGTAACGCCGATCGATCTTCCGGCGCGTCGCTCGCTTCCCGATATCACGGTCGGCGGCGCGCCGTTCGAAGCTGCATTTACACCCGGCGGAGCGAGCGCGTACGTTATCGATATGCGCGATAATGCGTTGGTCCGCATCGATGTCGCAAGCGGCGTCGCCGGCGCACCGCTGCTCTATGCTCCCGGCATCATTACCATCGCGATGCCGCACCCATCATCGGCGCTTCTTCCGCTCCCGTAATGGGGCCGCGCCGCGCTACGACTTCAATGCCTAGCGGTCGGCATCTCGCGAGGCAAAAGCGAACCAAGCGAGGAGCAGCGGCATGATGATGTCGTTGAGCCAGAGCATCATCCCGGCGTTATTCGGCGCAAAATTATGTTTCGTAACCATCAATGCAATGTGTTGCGCCGCGGCTGCGAACGAAAAAATCACGATCGGAATCGTTAGCGCCAGACGATACCCGTAGTTCTGCCGCCGAACGAAAAGTGCCGCAATACCGATCCCGATCTCGAACCAGCCGAGTTCGTATTCGAACGGGCTCGGCTGCCAGCCGATGCTGCTCGCTGCGATATGCTGTTCGTAACCGTGAAAAAAGCCCGCCCAAATGAGCGCGAGCCCGCCGTACCAGAAGAGCAGCTCGCCCCAAAAAACGAATGCGCTGTCGAGCGCGCGGTGCTCTCTTCGTGCGCGCCGCATCGTTCGCCACCAAACGATCGCGGCCAGCACGTAAAACAAGAGGTACAGGTGGGAGAGTGCGGCGCCGATGACGGCAGCAACGGACATGCATTACCTCCGAGAGCGGGCCGAACGTACGCGCCAGGCCCAAGCAGTAGCGGTCGGAAGGACGGGATTCGGCGCGAATCCCTCAAGCCTTGCATCGTACGCGTAGAGATACGACGCGTCGAAGAGCACCAAGAGCGGTACCTGGGTGGCGACCCGCGCCTCGATGCGTCCGTAGAGGCGCCGCCGCGTGCGCCGCGAGCTCGTCTCGAGCGCACGCCGCTCGAGACGATCGACCTCCGGATCGCACCAACGCATATAGTTCTCCGGCGCGCCGCACCGCAGAATCGACGAATCGTCGGGATCGATTCCCATCGTCCACGGGATATAGGCGAGATCGAATTGCCCCCGCGCCAAGGTGCCGTCTTTCGGGAGAAAGAGCTGCGCGTTGCTCACGCTCTTTAACGTCACCGCGATTCCGCGCGCTTCGAGCGCCTGCTGGACGAACGTCGCGACGAGAACGCCGGTCGTCGATTCGGGAAACTGCACGTAGAGCAGATGCAGCGCCCGGCCGTTCTTCGTACGCACGCCGCCGGGGCCGCGACGCCACCCCGCCGCGCGGAGCAATGCGTCCGCACGCCGGGGATGGTAGGCGGGGGCATGCACCTGCGGATCGCGCGCCCACGAATAGCTCGGCTGCAACGTGTCGGCGACGGGATAGACGCCGAGCGTAATTTTGCGAGATATCGCGCGACGGTCGATACTCTCGGCGATCGCTCGCCGTACGCGAACGTCGCGCAGCGGCCCGCGTCCGACATTCATGGCAATGCCGGCGATCACGCTCGTCGGCACGCGGAGAATGCGAATCGACGTCGCGCCGCGGAGCGCCGTTTGTTGCGCGGGAGCGATGAGGTTCCAGTCGAGCTCGCCGGTGCGCAGCAACGTGAGATTCGTGCCGGGATCGGTAACGATGCGCGCGACGATTCGCCGGACCTTCGGCGCGCCACGCCAGTAGAGCGGGTTGGCACGAAACGTCAATCGGTCGCCGCGATGCCATGAAACGAAACGAAATGGGCCGTCGCTCACCGTCGGGTCGCCGTTAAAACGCGCGGTTCGCAACGAACGAACTCCGGCGAGCACGTGCGCGGGGACGACGGCATACGGTTCGATTCCGTACGAAAAGAACGTCGCAACCGCAGGCGCCCACGGTTTTCTCAAATGCAGAACGACGGTCGAAGCATTCGGCGCGACGGCACGATCGATCAGCGCATATCCCTCACGCGTTCGAACCGGGTTATGCGGGTTGAGAATCGCATGCAAGGTAAAGAGTACGTCGGCGCTCGTCACCGGCGTTCCGTCGCTCCAACGGACCCCGGATCGGAGATGGTAGACGATCGTCCGGCCGTCGGCCGAGATGCCGCCGTTGCTCCGCGTTGGGATCTCGCGCAACAACACCGGGACCAAGCGCCCGCGTGCGTCGAGATCGACGAATGGTTCGAAAAGTAAACGCGCGACTTGTTGATCGACCGAAGCTGCGTCGGGGGTGAGAAAGAGCGGGTCGAGCGTCGTAGGATCGGCAGCAATAGCAAAGCGCACGGTGTTCGGCGGGGCATGATCGCGCGGACCGCGCGAGCATGCAGCAACCATCAGCAGCAGCGCCATAGTGAGAACGCGTCGAATCACGACACGTCTCATTCGAAGGCAATCGTCGGTGCGTGCTCGACCGGAAACTTCACCGAACGAGCGATGAAGCACATCTTCGCCGCATCGTCGTGAAGCGCGATCGCGCGCGCGTGGTCGGAGCCTTCGCCGATCGTAACGGTCGGCCGAAGCAGGACCGAGACGAATTCTCCGCTACCGTCGCGGTGCACGACCATGCTTCCGTCGGCCCGATCCTCGTAGGTTCGAACGACGACGCCGGCCTCCGCGCAAAGATGGAGATACCAAAGTTGATGACACGCACTCAACGACGCCAGAAAGAGTTCTTCCGGGTTCCAGAGCGTTCCATCGCCGCGGTACTGCGGGTCGGCGGAGCCTCGCATCGTCGCCTTTCCCTCTACCGCCAACTCGTATTCACGCCTGTAACTTCGATAGGAGGTCGTTCCGACACCGTCACTTCCCGTCCATGTCATCCGCACGTGATAGTTATGGATTGAATCCGCCATACCGTACCTCGCTCCTCGCTCGCATCCGGCGCCTTTAGATGCGCGGGCACGGCTACCTTCAGAGCGCTGCCCGTTAGGGAATTTCGTGCCCGGTGCAGATTCGCAGGCGTTCGAGTGCCTCGGAATCGTCGACGTCGGCATACGCACCGATCTCGGAGATCTCCAACACACGGCGTCGCAACGTCGGATCGTCCCGTAACAGCTGAATCGAATCACCGCGCGGGAGGCGCGCGATCCGCTCGCGCGCACGAAGCGAAAAATAGACCGGATGGCCGCCGACGCCCTCATGCTGCGGAAAACAGATGTCGGCTCCGTCGGCCCCCGCGAGTACGCGCTCCACCAGCGCGCGCGTCACGAGCGGTTTATCGCCGAGGAGCACCAGCAGCGGCATTCCCGCTTCGACTTCGGCATCGCCGAGAGCGAGCGAATGCGCCATACCCGATTCGGGTGCAGCGTTGGCGACAAAACGAGCGCCGCGTTCTTCGACGAACGCGCGCAAGCTCGGCGCCCCGACCACCACGGTGGGAAGGTGTTCGCAGGCGAGCAACACCCGCGCGAGCATCGGCACGCCACCGATTTCAAGCAAGAGTTTTTGCCGGCCCATGCGGCGCGCCTCGCCGGCGGCAAGAACGACGGCCGTCGCCTTCACGCCCCGATGCGTCCGCGAATCGCGCCGGTTCCATGCGAGAGACTCCCGCCCGAGCGCCCGCGCTCGACGGCGACGATTTCGGCGAGCACTGCCAGCGCCGTCTCTTCCGGCGTGCGTGCACCGATATCGAGCCCGATCGGCGCGCGTATCCTCGAGATTTCGGCTTCGGTCATTCCGGCTTGACGCAACGCCTCGATACGGCGCGCGTGCGTCGCGCGACTACCGACCGCGCCGACGTAGCCGGCGCGCGAGCGCACCGCCGCAAGCAGCAACGGCACGTCGAACTTCTCGTCGTGCGTGAAGGAGACGATTGCGGTTCGTTCGTCGATCGGAGCCGAAGCGAGAAACTCGTGCGGCCAAGCAACGACGATCCGATCTGCATTTGGAAAGCGCGCCTTCGTTGCAAAGGCTGCACGAGCGTCGCAGAGCGTTACGGTATATCCGAGAAGATGCGCGGCGTCGATCGTCGATGCGGCAAAATCCAGAGCGCCGAACACATACATATGCGGCGCAATGCGTTTCGGAGCGATGAATACGCTCGCGCCTTCGAGATCGATCTGTGCGGCTAAGCGCGGCGGAGCATCGCGCACGAAGCTCGCCGTCGCGGCTTCGAGCGCGGGGTCACCCAAGGTTCCGTAGCAGCGTTCCGGATAGATCGCCATGCGCGCGCCGGTCGCGCCGCCGTCGAGTCGCAGCGCGTGAGCGAGCAGATCCTCGCTCGTTCGTTCCAGCTCCGCGCAGTAACCGGGTTCGAGACGATCGAGAAAAATCGTTATTTCGCCGCCGCATGCGAGCCCGATATCCGCCCCTTCGCGATCCGAAAGGCCGTACGCAACGCTGCGCGCTTTCCCGTCGCGCAATACCTCGTGCGCTTCTTCCACCAGCGCCGCCTCCACGCAGCCGCCGCCGATAGCGCCGACGAGCTCTCCGTCGTCGCTGACGGCGAACGCGGCGCCCGGGTCGCGCGCCGAGGAGCCGCGCACGCCGACGAGCGTCGCGAGCACGACTTCGTGCCGGTCGTTTTGAAGGCGCACGATACGCGAAAGAATATCAAGCATCTATTTGTTTTATGCTAGTCGTGATTTCTATTTGAGGATTGACTAACGATTTTCACATACATCGCCGAAAGGAGTTACTCGGTGCCGATAGCAACCCTTCCTTACTATTCTAGCGATGCGCGTCATCCGTTGCGAGCTGCACGTGCACGAGGTGAGGAACGACCATGTCGATCGCTCCATCGAAAATATTAGCGACGCTGCACGTGAATGGACGCGATGTCACGCTGGCGCTTCATCCCCATGCAACCTTGCTCGAGGTACTCCGGGAAGACTTGCGCTTGACCGGCACCAAACACGGTTGCGAACTCGGGCAATGCGGTGCCTGCACCGTCATCCTCGACGGAACCCCCGTTCTTTCGTGCCTCACGCTCGCCGCCGATGCAATCGATCGTAGCGTCGAAACGGTGGAAGGGCTCGCCGTCGACGGCACGCTGCACCCGGTTCAGCGCGCGTTTCTCGAACTCGGTGCCGCGCAGTGCGGATACTGCACCCCCGGGTTTCTCAACGCCGCCGTCCACTTGTTAGAGCACAACGCGGAGCCCAGCGAAGCGGAGATTCGCGATGCTCTCGCCGGACATCTCTGTCGCTGTACCGGATACACAAAGATCCTCGAGGCCGTTGCGCTCGCGGGCCAACGGATGCGAGCCGGCATCGATGGGTAAGAACGGCGCTTCGCACTCGGGGTCACACGCCGTCGGCGCACCGCTTCCACGCATCGACGGCTATGCGAAAGTAACCGGGGCCGCAATCTTCGCCGACGATATCGCCTTACCGCGGATGCTCTTCGGGAAATTGCTGCGGAGCCCGCACGCACATGCGCGCATTCTCTCCATCGACTACGAACGGGCGCTTCGCGTTCCCGGCGTCGTTGCGATTGCAATCGGGCGCGATCTCCCGATACGCTACGGCATTCTTCCATCGGCTCAAGATGAGACGGTCTTCGCAATCGATAAGGTGCGGTACGTCGGCGAGCCGGTCGCGGGTATCGTCGCCGAAGACGAACTCACCGCGCAAAAGGCCGCAGCGCTCGTCGACATCCGCTACGAAGTGCTCCCGTCGGTGATGTCGATCGACGCCGCTTTGCTCGATGTCGACGGTAACGGGGAGAAGATTCATCCCGATTCGCGTCGCGCTAGTAACGTTCACAAAGAGGTTCACCTGACGTTCGGCGACCTCGATGCCGGTTTTGCCGATGCCGCGCGTATTTTCGATGACGAGTATTTCTTCGAAGGGAACACGCATGCGGCGTTGGAGGAGCATTCGGCGGTT
>JAJYHP010000068.1 GCA_021784715.1 bacterium | reverse complement strand
AGAACTCCTTGCCGACCACCTTCGCCGCATTCATCAACGCCGCCAGGATGACGACCGCGGTACCGTGTTGGTCGTCGTGCATCACCGGAATATCGAGACGCTCGATGAGTTTCTGCTCGACTTCAAAACAGCGCGGAGCGGAGATATCTTCGAGATTGATACCGCCGAAGACCGGAGCGATCCGTACGACGGTTTCGACGATTTCGTCGACATCTTTCGTATCGAGGCAGATCGGAAACGCATCGATATCGGCGAACTGTTTGAAGAGCATCGCTTTGCCCTCCATCACCGGGAGCGCGCCGAGCGGGCCGATATCCCCCAGCCCGAGGACCGCCGTGCCGTCGGAGACGACGGCGACGCTATTGCGCTTGATCGTCAGCGCGAACGCTTTGCTCGGGTCCGCGGCGATCGCCATCGAGACGCGCGCGACGCCGGGAGTGTAGACCGTCGAAAGATCCTGTCGCGTCTTTACCGGTATTTTTGGTTCGACGCGAATCTTTCCACCGATGTGAGCGAGGAACGTCGAATCGGAGATGCTGATGATGCGCGCGTCTTCGATCGCTTCCACCGAACGGCGAACGTCGTTTCCGATCTGTTCGGAGCTGACGTTCACGGTAACGTCGCGGATGACGCGCGACCGATTGACCGATCGCATATCGACGGCGGCGATCACGCCCCCGGCATCGCCGATCGCATTGGCGAGGACGCCGAAAGCGCCCGTTTCGTTCGGCATCTCGACGCGCATGATGAGCGTAAAACTGATTGCAACTTGCGCCACGACTACGATCCTCCTAAGGTGCGGATAGCGATCCGCTTACTTGCATCTCGGCGACCCGGAAACTCGGGGAGGCAATCGATCCGTCGAATTTGAGATCGTTTGCGACGGCGTCGATGCCTGCGAGTATCTCGGGGAACGGAGCTGCAATCGTGAATTCTTCGATAGGCTCTGCTAGTTCACCATCGCGGATCATTATTCCGCGTGCGCCGCGACTGTAGAGCCCCGAGGCGTGTTCGGTAGCGAAGCCGATCGTCTCCATCACCAAGATTCCGCGCGTCGTCGCGGCGACCAACGCTTCGAGCGTCCGCTCTCCAGGCGCGAGAAAGAAGGTATTCGGCCCTATTCCTCCACCCGAGGCGTTCCCGGTGCTGCGGGCGCCGAGCCGTCGCGCGTAATAGGTGTCGAAAAGAAACGATCGCAGCGTGCCGCGTTCGAATACCGTCGTTCGCTGCGTCGGCACCCCTTCGTCATCGAACGGCGAGGAGCCCAACGCTCCGGGGATCGTGCCGTCATCGTAGATCTCGAGCGAGTCGCTGCCGATACGCTCGCCGATTCGCCCGGCGAGCCACGAATTTCCCACTGCGACATTTGCCGCATTGCATGCGGCGAAGAGATCGCCGAGCAGCGCCGCAGCCACCTCTCGGTCGAAGACGATCGCCGTCGTCTGCGTCGGCGGCTTCGAGGCGCCGCAGAAGAGCACCGTGCGTCGCACCGCCTCGCGCGCGAGCGCGCCGGGCGCCTCGAGCCGCGATAGGAAGCGCGATGCGTCGCCGTAATGCGCCGTGCGCCGATAGGCGCCCTCGCTCGCGACCGGCGAGGCCGAAAGGGCGACTTGCGTTCCGCGATAACTGCGCAGCGCGCCGCGCGAATTGGCGAGCGCCATCGTCACGCACGCGTCGTGATAACTCGAACCGTTACTATTGTCGATTCGCGCGTCGGCGGCACGTATCGACCGTTCGACATCGCGTACGTCGTCGAGACGTTCGTCGTCGCCGCGTCGTTCGACGTTCTCGTCGTAGAGATCGAGCTGCCGATCCGCGATCTCGCTCGGGTCGGGCAGGCCGGCGTACGGATCGACGCCCGCGTATCGCGCTTGCTCCAGCGCCGCGGAGACCCCCGCGCGAATCTCTTCGTCGCTCCAGTGCGTCCCCGCCAACGTCGCTTTGCGCCCATCGAGAAAGAGGCGCATCGAGAGCGATCGTCCATCGGAGGCGTCGAGTTTCGTAATGCGTTCGCCGCGCGCTTGGGCGTTGAAACGGCGCGCCAGCACGATGCGCGCTTCGGCATCGCTCGCCCCCGCCGTTACGGCGATCTCCACCGCGCGTTTCGCGCGATCCCGAGCCTCTTCCTCACGCACCTTCGGTACCTCCGAGGCTCATCGCCGATACTTTCAACGTCGGCATGCCGACGCCGACCGGAACGTACTGCCCGCCCTTGCCGCAGGTATAGTGCCGGCGCGCGAGGCGCGCGTCGTTTCCGACGGCGGTGACCTTCGTCATCGCATCGGGGCCGTTTCCGACGATCGTCGCATTTTTCACCGCCGCTCCGAGGCGCCCTCGTTCGATACGATAGCCCTCCGCGATCATGAATACGAAGTCGCCTTTCCCGATATCCACCTGCCCTCCGGCAAACGATTTCGCGTAGATCCCGTCGCGCACCGACGCGATCATTTCGTCGAGCGGCGCCTCGCCGGGCGGCATGTACGTATTGCACATTCGCGGCTGCGGTAGGTGCCGAAACGATTGTCGCCGCCCGTTACCCGTCGATCGCATTCCCATCAGGCGCGCGTTCAATTCGTCGTGGAGGTAGCCGCGCAGCACTCCTCGCTCCACCAAAACCGTATGCCCGCACGTCGTCCCTTCGTCGTCGAACGACGCGCTGCCGCGTTCTTCGGGGAGATCGCCGTCGTCGTAAATCGTGACGCATTCGCTGGCGACGCGTTCGCCGATTCGGCCGCTATAGAGCGAGACGCCTCGCCGGTTGAAGTCGCCTTCCAAACCGTGTCCGACCGCTTCGTGCAGCAACACGCCGCCGCCGCCCGCACCGATCAACGTCTCGAACTCTCCAGCGGGAGCGGGGCGTGCGTCGAGATTTACGGCGGCGACACGCGCGGCTTCGCGGGCGAGTTCCTCGGGGGTCGTCGAGTCGAAAAATCCGATGGAGGTTCGCCCGCCGTCGGCACAATATCCCGTACCGCGCTCGCGACCCGCGCGCGCGATGCACTGCACGCCGAGCGTCACCATCGGGCGGCGATCGAAACGGAAGGAGCCGTCGCTCCTGGCGATCCAGAGTTCTTGCACTTCGTCGACGATGTGGGCGTTGACCGCAACGACGCGCGGTTCGTTCGCGCGCGCGGCGATATCCGCGCGCTCCAGTAGTGCGGCAAAAAGGGCCGGCGCTGCATTCTCGGTTCGCGCGCGGTCGTAGAGCGCATCGCGAGCGCGATCGAGCGAATCTAGTCGCGCCGCCCTCGCCGAGCCTTCGGCGGTCAAACGGGCGATCGCCGCGGCGCGCCCCGCGGCCTCGATCAAACGTTCTTCGGTGAGATCTTCGGTATAGGCGTACCCCGCCGACTCTCCGACGACGACGCGGACGCCCGCTCCGAGCGTCTGCGCGAGCCCCGCTTCATGAATCGCCCCCTCTTGCAACCGCATCTGCACCGTCGAGCGGCGTTCGCAAAAGACGTCGGCGTAGAGCCCACCGTCGCGGAGCGCGCGGTCGAGAATTCGTTGAGCGCCGCGCGCGGTGAGAGGATCGTTCGCCATTCTCGCCTTACATCAACGACAGCGCTTCGACGCTACGGCGCATCGATCTGTCCGGATCACCCGGCGAACCGTTAACCAAAAACGCAAAAATGACCTCTCCGTGATGTCGCGTTCGCACGAAGCCTTCCAACGACGACGCATCGTCGAGGTGACCGGTCTTGGCGCGCACGCGCCCGTCGGCGGGGCCAAAATCGATACCTTGCAGCGTACCGTCGAGATCCGCGCGCGCGAGCAGCGGATCCAAGTCGTAGGCGCCGCTCCCGCGCGTTCGCAGGAGGATGGTTGCCAGCGTGATCGCGGCAACGCGATTTCCGTGGCTGAGCCCCGAACCGTCGAGCAATTCGAGCCCGGGCGTCGGCACGCGCATGCGTCGCAACGTCGCTCGCTCGACGCGAACGCCGTCGGCGACGCTCGCTCGCCCGTAGACGCGGAGCGCGATGGCGCGAAGCAACTGCTCGGCGTAATGGTTATCGGATTGCACCAACATGTGCCGTTCGAGATCGCGCAACGTCGCAGAGCGATGGTTCCACCAAATCGAGGTGGCAAGCGGCGCCGGCTCGACGAGCACCCGCTTCCCTACGGCGATACCCTCGCGCACCAGCGCGTCACGCAACACGGCGGCGGCGTGTCGGTTCGGATGCGTCACCGGAACCGAATCGACGAGATTTCCGCCGACGGAGAGCGCGGAGGTCGGCGCCTGATAGGGCGCGCCGTCGTTCTCCGGGTTCCAGTGCGGGTTGATCTCGGCGCCGAGACTCGCGCTCGGATCGACGGCGATGCGCGCGACCGAACGAACGCCCGATGCACGCAGCGAACGCGCCGCGGCTTGAAGATCGCGCACGCGCAAGCTCGGGTCGCCCGAACCGACCGCCCAGAGCGTTCCGATGCGATGGGTGCTGCGGTATGGAGCGCGCGCCACGAGCAACGTCGGGAATCGAAAATTCGGACCGAGAATGCGTAATGCGGTCTCGGCGACGATAATTTTCTGCGCCGAGGCCGGCGCTGCGGTGCCGGTCGATCGATCGGAAAAAATCGTGCGCCCGCGTTCGTCGAGGACGAGCAGCGTGTAGCGGCGAGCCCCCTGCAGCGAAGGCGCGAAAAGTTTCGCAATCTTTCCGGCAATCGCGTTGCGAGCGCGCCGCCCCCAACGGACGTAGCGCTCCGGCGGGCGCACGGGTATCGGCGTCGCTCGTGCGACGTCGAGTGGTGCGGCTTTCGGCGTTACGAGCCTGCGATGCCCTCCGAAGGCGATAACGATCGACGCGTACGCTGCGAAGAGCAGCGTCGCGACGATCGCCACGCGCTTACGGAGTCTCGAGTGCCGCGATTCGCTCGGCGATCTTCTTCTGCTCTTCACGCAACCGGTCGATATCTTCGCGTAAATGCACCACCTGCGTCGGAACGCGGAGCCCCTCGCGGATCGCCATCGCCGCCTCGGCGGCATCGCGGCGCGCGCGTCCGTCGTGCGCGCTTCGCGCCAAGCGATCGAGCGCCCCGAGCGCGCGCGCGTCTCCCAAGCCCTCCAGCGCGGAGATCGCGGCGAGTTGCACTAAAAAGGCATCGTCGTCGAGTAGCGCCATCAATGCGTCGACGGCGGCGCCCCGCTTGGTTTCCACCAACTCACCAACGCGCCCCAAGGCGGCGACCGCGGCGCGACGCAAGCCTTCGTCGTGCCCCGGAGCGCTCGCCGCGAGGACCGGTTCGAACGCGCGCTCGTCGGCGAGTTCCGCCAGACCGCGTACGGCGCCGGCTTCGATGGTGCCGTTCCAACTGCGCCGCTCGCGGAGCGTTACCAACACTTCGAGCGCGCGCGGATCGCGCGTCTTCCCAAGTGCGTGCGCCGAAGCGGCGCAGACGAAATAGGATGCGTCCTCCCGAGCGCGAGCGATTAAGGCATCGGCGACCGCGGATTCACGCCAGCTTCCCAACGCGTCGGCGACCGCTCGGCGCACTTTCGGGTGCGCGTGCGCGAGCGCCGCGAGCAGAACATCCCGCGCCCACGGCGCGCGGCTCGCCCCCAACATCCGCGACGTTTCGGCGAGCACGCCCCAGAACGGTTCGCGTTCGAAGGCTTCGGCGAGCGCGCGTCGCGCGGCGAGGCTTTCGTCGCGCACGAGTTCGTCGGCCGCTCGAATACGCGCGATCGGATCGGGATCGCTCGCGAGAACGCTCGCCGCCGCACTCGCGCCTAAGGCAAAGCGTACGCGCCCGAGGATCCCGGCTCCGGGATCGATACGAATCAGTTTTGGTTCGCGTTCGCACGGAACGACGAACCGTTCGTTCCGCCGCTCCACCCGAAGCGTCAAACGCCGCTCGCCGGCGATCGGCTCCACTCCGACGTCGCGGAGAACTCTGTTGGGTCGCTCCTCGCAGATGCCGACGAGCAGATCGAATGGGAACGGCGGGTGCTCGTCGTCAACGGCTTGCTCTTGATCGACTTCCACGGTCAGCGCCGAACGCTTCTCATCCCAACGCGCGGCGATCTTCAGTTCCGGATGCCCGGCTTTCATCACCCATCGATCGAAGAAACCGCGCATGTTCCGCCCGGTACTCTCTTCGATGGCGCGCACGAGATCGATCGTCTCTACGTTGCGTTGAGCGTTCTGCGCGACGTAATGCCGGATCGAGCGCCAGAAGCGCGCCTCGCCGAGATCGCGGCGCAACATGTGGAGGACGGCGGCGCCCTTTTCGTAGAGGTGACGATCGAAGAGCTCGATCGGATCGCGAAAACGATTGCAGACGATCGGGCGGCGATATCGCGTCGCGTCTTCTTCAAAATAATGCGAGAGGCAACCGAGGTGGTGGTAGAGGTATTCGTCGTATCCGAGATCCCGTTCGAACCACACCCCTTCGAAAAACGTCGCGAAGCCTTCGTTCAGCCAGGCGTGCGCCCAATCGCGGCACGTCAACAAATCGCCGAACCATTGATGCGCGAGTTCGTGCGCGGCGAGGTAATCCGCCGAATAGTCGATCGCGGCGCGTTCGTCGTGGAGGACGCGGTCGGTCTGCGTCGTCGCCGAGGTGTTCTCCATGCCGCCGAAAATGAAATCGCTCACGGCGATCTGCGAATAGCGCGCGTAGGGATACGGCGTGCCGATCCGCTCTTCGAAGAGGTCGATCATCGCCGGCGTCTTTCCGAACGCGCGTCGCGCGTCCTCGGCGCGCCCCGGCAACGCGTACAACAACACCGGCACCTTCCGCTCGCCCGCGACCCCGAGGTCGATCTCGTCGAAGGGCCCTGCGACCATCGTCATGAGATAGGTGCTATGTTGGATTTCCTGACGGTAGCGAAAGAGGCTCTTCTCCCCTTCATCGCGCCGCTCGACTAAGGCGCCGTTCGCAAGCGCGAAGAGGCCGCGATCGACGACGACCGTCGTCTCGGTCGGCTGCTTGGAATGCGGATAATCGAGACAGGGGAACCAGTAACGCGCGTTTTCGTCTTGACTCTGCGTCCAACAATGGGCGATCTTTTGCGGATAGTCCGCGCTCGGGGCAATAAAAAAAAGCCCGGCTCGCGGGTTCGTAACGCGATAGACGACGCTCACTTCCGAGCGTGCGCCGGCGAGCAGCGCCGGTTCGAACGCGATCTCCAAATGGCCGTCGCGCGTTTGAAAGCGTTGCGGCTGCCCGTCGCGCGTTACCGACGAGACGGCGAGATCGACGGCATCGAATGCGAGCCGCTCGACGGGTTCGTCGAGCGCGCGAAGGCGCGTCGTGCAGACGCCGTCGAGCACGCGCTCCGCCAATCGCGGTTCGAGCGTGAGGACGATCTCTTCGACCTCGACGGTTTTATCGGGACCGTATCGATCGCGGGCGCCCGGCAGGGCAAAGGCACGGTGAGCGTCCTCAATGCGCTGTGCGAATTTCATCGCTGAGGCTTTCGCTCGAAGGGGCCTTGGAGCCCCCCGGTCACCGGCAGAACGACGCCGGTGATGAAATCGCGTTCCGGTGCGACGAAAAAGCGAACCGCGTCGAGCACGTCCTCGAACGAACCTGCGCGACCGACCGGGTTTTCGGCCGGAGTTCGGAGCGCGTCGGCACGAGGGAGCGCTTTATTGCGTACGTCTCCCGGCTCGATGGCATTGACGGTGATTCCGCTACCGGCGACCTCGGCGGCGAGCGTACGGAGCAGCGATATCAACGCGCTCTTCGCCGCCGCGTGCATGCCGAGCCCGGGAGCGGCGGCCGCGAGCGCGGAACCGTTCATCCCGAAGGCGACGATCCTTCCGAACCCCGCCGCGCGCATTCCGGGAAGGACCGCCCTCGCCGCAAGCCACGCGCTCCGTACGTTGCCGTCGAACATCGCTCGGTATCCGTCCTCGTCGGCGCACTCCAAAGCCCCGAAGCGCAACGGACCGACGGCGTGCACGAGGGTATCGAACGGGCCGTGCTCGCGCACGCACTCGGCGAGGCTTCGTTCGATCGTCGCGCTCTCGGCGAGAAAATCGATGCGCGTCGCACTCGCGCGCGCCCCCGCGGTACGAATGCGAGCGAGCGTTTGCTCGGGAGAACTCTCGCGCCAGGTAATCGCAACGCGTTCGAATCCATCCTCGGCGAGCCCGGCCGCGATGCCGGCGGCGAGCCCGGAGGCCGCTCCCGTGACGAGAACCGAACGGCCGTTAATGCGTCGCACCCACCGGCGAGAGTTCGGCGCGCACCGCACGTCGATCCGCGCGTCGTTCGAGCGCGCCCATCCAGGTGTTATAGATCATCGGCACCAAGAAGAGCGTCAATACGAGCGAGGAGAGTAGCCCGCCGATGATGACGGTTCCCATCGCTTGGCGCCACTCCGCGCCTTCGGCGAAGCCCAACGCCAGCGGCAACATGCCGAAGATCATCGCCGCCGTCGTCATCAGAATCGGGCGGAAGCGCGTAGCGGCGGCCTCGAGCACCGCTTCGCGAACGCGCATGCCGCGCTTGCAGAGCGTGTTGGAATAGTCGACCAAAAGAATCCCGTTCTTCGCAACGAGCCCGAAGAGCATGACGATTCCCAGCATCGAGATGATATTGAGCGACTGACCGAGCTCGCCGGGGAGGTGCCCCATGAACGCGAGCAGCATCAGCGCGCCGACGATCGCGACGGGAACCGAGAACATGACGATGAGCGGTTCGAGGAGGTTCCCGTACAGAATGACCATCAGCAGGTAGACGAGCCCGAACGACGTCAGGAGAGCGATGCCCATATTGACCAGCGTTTCGGAGAGAAACTGCGTGTCTCCCTGCGCCTTGAGATGCACTCCCGCGGGCAAGAATCCCGGCTCCCGTAATTTCTTCTCCAACGGCGCGACCACCGCGCCGAGCGCGTAGCCGGGGAGGACGTCGCCCAGGACGTTGACGACGCGTTGCCGATCGTACCGTTCGATTTTCGTCGGCGCTTTTTCCCAACGGAAACGCGCGACGTCACCGAGTGGAACGAGGGTTCCGTCCGATGCGCGCACTTTCACGTTTTCGAGTTGCGCGAGCGTACGGCGATCGGCTTTCGGAAACTGCACGTACACGTCGATCAGCCCGTTGGGCGTACGAACTCGCGTCGCGACCGCACCGGCGATCGCCAAGCGCGCCGCCTCGGCGGCCGCCGCCGGGGAGACGCCGAGAAGAATCGCCTTCCCGCGTTCGATCGCCACGCGTAGTTCGGGTGCCGCAACCTCCGCGGAGGTCTGCACGTTCACCGAACCCTTCGTCTCGCGAAGGACGTTGGCGACTTTTTCGGCGGCGGCATCGATCTCGTTATCGGGGCCCTGCACCGCATAGAAAATCGGTTGACCGCTCCCGCCGCCCGTATCGCCGGCGACTTGAAAATCACCGCCCGGCGCGAGCGCGGCGAACCGGCGAATTTTGGCGATCGTCGCGTTGGTATCGCCGCGATCGGCGGCATGCATGTTGGCGTCGAGCTGCGCGTAGTTCCCTCCGGTCAGCGAGCCCCAACCCGAAGGCATGCGACCGACCGTCGAACTCACCGATTTGACGCCCGGGAGTTTCATGATGGCCTTTTCGATCGCATCGACGCCCTTCGCCGTCACGGCGATCGGCGTCCCCGGCGCGTACGCGAGCGTCATGCGAATGTGCCCGGTCTGCTCCGCCGGCACGAAATCGAAGTTGATCCCACCGAGCGCGACCATCAGCACGGCGAGCACCGGCGGAATGACCAGCGTGGCGATCGCGGTCGGCCGATGCGATCCCAACGATGCGATGCCGCGCATCCACGGCCGCAGCGAGGCGCGCCGACGAAGGATCGCGGCATAGCCGTAGACGGCCAACGTACCGAGTAGGACGATCGCATCGATGCCGATCGCGTTCTTCCCGCTTCCGACCAACGAGAGCGCGTTTACCAACAACACCGCGCAGACGAAGGCGACGAAACTTCCGTGCCGTAACGCCGCCGGGAGGAGGCGCGTGCGATAGAGATCGAGCACCGCCGCATAGCGATGGACGAACAAATTGAGCAGCAAGAGCGCGAGCGCGAAGACCCCGAAGACGTTGAGGATCGTCGCGCGGAAGATCGCTCCTAACGCAAAGAGCAGTACCGCGGCGAAAAAGACCGAGAGGTGCGCGCGCCGCGTGTCGAGCGCCGCGAGCCATCGCGGCGGTTCTTTTTCTATCTTCTTCACGCTCCAGAACGCCGCGAGCATCGGCGTGAGCGTGAAGGAGACGAGCAGTGAAAATAGCGTGGCGATCACCACGACCGCAGCGTACTCTTTGAGATAGGCGCCGACGATGCCGGGCAGAAACGCAATCGGAAGAAAAACGACGACGTCCACCATCGTAATGGCGATCGCCGCTCCGCCGATCTCCGTACGCCCGTCGATGGCGGCCGCGTGAGAATCCTTCCCCATCTCGCGGTGTCGCGTGATATTTTCCAAGACGACGATAGAATCATCGACCAAGATGCCGATGATCAAGGCCAAACCCATCATCGACATACTATCGATATGGAAGCCGAAGGCGTTCATCAGCACGAACGTCGAGAGGATCGACGTTGGAATCGAGATCATGACGACGGCGGCGTTCCTCCATGCGTGAAGGAAGAGCATCATCACGATGGCGGTGAGCACGACGCCTTCGAAGAGGGACTGCCAGACGCCGACCAGCGACTTTTGGGTGAAATCAGCGGGAGCGTCGATCTCGTGGAAGGTTACCTGCGGGAATTGCTTCTCGATTTCCTTAATATGCGCCCGCGCGACCTGCGTGGTCGTAATTTCGTCGGCGCCGATCGCTCGCCCCAAACTGACGTAGAGGCGGGGCTGCCCGTTGTAGTGCGAGATCGAGCGCATCTCGATATGCCCGTCGTCGACCGTCGCGACGTCGCCGACGCGAAGGTTGCGATTGCCGACGCCGGGAACGACGAGCGGGATATCCGCGATATCGCTCGCGCTCTCGATGCCCGAGCGGATCGAGACGGTCGCCTCGCGCGTCGGCTGTTCTAAAAGGCCGCCGGGGAGATTCGCGTTATTTCCCGATACCGCATTGAATACGTCGCCGAGCGTCGCGCCGAGCCCGTCGAGCGCTGCGGGATTCGGACGAACGTTGAACTGCCGCGTCGCGAGGCCGTAGACGTCGACGGTCTGGACGTTGGGAATCTCTTGCAGCATCGGCTCGATTTGATTCGTCGTAAGATCGGCGAGTTGCATCGGCGAGAGCGTCGACGAGCTCAGCGCGAGATCGAGCAACGGTTGCGAGGCGCCGTTCCGTTGCACCGAGGGCGGGTCCATATCCGCAGGCATGTAGACGCGCGCGGTATCGACGCGCCGCTGCACGTCGATCGCGGCGATGTCGAGATTGGTACCGAGCTTGAAACGAACGAGGACGACCGCGCTCCCTTCCTGGGTGG
>JAJYHP010000118.1 GCA_021784715.1 bacterium | reverse complement strand
GCGCCCACTCTTCGGGTGCCACGGGGGGTGATAGGCGCCCGTTGATGCCGCCGAGGCGCCACGGTGGGCGGGGAGGTGCGAAGCGCAATGGGAACGTCTGCGTGCGACGTGCGAGCACCGACATCGCCTGCCGTGCAACCGAGAGCCCTACGGGTGTCGCGCCCGTAAACGTTACCCCGCCGTTCGTCGACGTGTAGATCGTGAGCGAACCCGATCCGCCGACCGCGACGATGTCCATCGAGTTCTGCGGATCGATAGCGAGCGCGGCCGGCGCCGTGGTGAAGGGCGTCTGCGTCGCCGTCCAGTTTGCGCCACCATTGCTCGAGTAATAGATCGTCCCCGCGCCGGTGTTCGCATTGCTCACGATCGCGAAGAGATTGTTGTCGTTCTCCGGATCGACGCGGATGAAGCTGATGCCGCTTCCGCTCGCTCCGAGCAACGCATTCGCCCCGGTGACGACGCTCGCCGTCGCCCCGTCGTCGGTCGATTTATAGAGTCCGCCGGTTCCGTCGGCGATGAAGAGCAGTCCCGGTGTCTTGCGCGAGAACGAGAGGCTCGAAACGCTCGCAAGCGTGCTCGGGGTTGAAGGATTGAACGATTGGCAGCCATCGGTCGAGAAGTTCAGTGCGGGAGCCGACGTTTGCGTGACGACGCAGTCCTTCGGATTGAAGGGGCTGATCTCGGCGTCGCCACCTTCACCGAGCGATGACGTTCCGCCGAAAGAACCGGTCCAATCCGACGCCGAGAGGCCACCCCCCGGTACCGCAGCCGCAGCCGGGCCGAAGTCTTGGATCGTCGTCATAATGGTCTCGCTGCCGACTGTACCGCCGACGCCGAAGCCGTAGAGATAGTTCGTCGAGAGACCGCCGGTGAGCGGAGTTGGGAGACCGGCGGATTGCCCGCAATCGCTCTGGTAATAAAGCCCTTGGTCGGCGGCGATGTAGCAGGCGTCTTTCCCGGAGTTGTTGACGACCGTGAGGCCGCGCATATCGCCGTAGGTGTTGCCTTGCGTCCTCGATGTCTGTCCGGTCACCGGCGTGTAGGTTGCGCTCAGCGGAGTCGTCGTCGTATTTGGCGTCGCGGTCCATTCGGTGAACTCCGCGCCCATGTAAATGGTGTGCGCGACGTTGATGCTGTTTGCAAGCATTTGCGAACCGTAATAGCCGGCTGGGTTTCCGCCGGTTCCATTGCTGCTCGCTTGCGTCGCAACGTCGGTCCACGTCGTGCCGCCATCCTTCGAAAGGTAGAGCTCTTGCGAGACGGCTTGGCCGCCGAGCGTGCAGGACCAGCCCGTCGCCCAGACCGTGCTCGGCGTCGTCTGATCGATCGCGATCGTATGGACGGCGGCCGGTGCGCTGCCCCCCGATCCGCTGCAGCCGAGCGCGGTCGAGGCGAGTTGCCCGCCCTTCGTCCAACTCGTCCCATTAAAGCTCCACGTATAGCCGTTGAAATCGCCAGCGATCAGCGTGCTCGGCGGCGCGGCGGCGATGCTGTTCGCTCCCGAGCCGTAGACGTTCCCCGCGGAGATAAACCCGGTGCCTGCGGCGTTCCAGGTGGCGCCGTAATCGGTCGAGACCTCGACGCCGGCGCTGTCGGCGACGTAGATATCGCTGCCGAGTTGTGCGAACTGCATCGCGGGTGCGGTTGTGTCCACCTGCGTCCAGGACGATCCGCCGTCGGTCGAACGATAGATCCCGCCGAACTCGGTCGCTGCGAGCAGCACCGTGCTGCCGACGTCGTTCACCGCAATCAAACCGTTGACGCGCGTGTCGTTGAGCCCGTTGTCGTAGCCGACGGGTGCCCACGTCGTGCCGCTATCGGTCGATTTGTAGATTCCCGAGGAGACGTTGACTTCGAATCCGGTGCCGTCGCCGCCCGCAATATAGATCGTACTCGCATTATTCGGATCGACTGCGACGCTCTGAATCTTTCCCGATCCTGCGAGATCGCCGCCGATCGTCGTGCTATTCAGGACGTTTTGCCAGACCGGGCCGAGATTGGTGAACGTAACGGCGGAGAGCGGCGCAACGGTATTGAGGTTGATCGTGCCAAACTTGCCGTTGAAGATCGCGCCCGCATCTCCGGTCGGCGTGCTAACGGAACCGGTGCCGGAGAAGGTACTCAGCACCGTGCCGGTGCCGAGTGTGTTGCCGGCATTACAGGGGCCGCTCCACGACTGAACGACGAGGGTGTCGGTGCCGTAGGGAGCGGTGAGCGAGAGCGTGACCGACGTCGTGCCGGTGAAGGTCGCGCAGCTCTGGCTCGCGATCGTGCTTCCGGGTGCTCCCGCGCCGCCGACGTTGATCTGCGCCGAGACCGACATGGCCCCCGCCGGAATCGTTTGCGGAGAGCGCTGCGTCCCCGTCGCCGTCGCGCTTCCGCGCGTCACCGTCAGGGTCAGGCGGGAGACGCCCTTCGCGCTCGGCAGCGCCGAGAGCGAGGAGCCGGTGCCGCCGCCGTGGCAGCCGGCGAGGAGGAGTGCGCAGGTGCCCACGAGGGCGATGCTGCGAATAATGGTGCGATTCATGTTACTGCGCGCCTCCGGTGATCGCGGCTGGAGCATTGAGGGTGAGCGTGGCGTTCGTCGTTCCCGCAGCGCCGGCAACGGTGAGCGTACAGGTCGCCCCGGCGGCAGTTGCGGTCACGGTGAAGGTCGTCGTGCTCGACGACGGGGTGACGGTGAATGCGGCGCACCCGCCGCCGCTCTGAGGAGCGGTTAGGGTCGCTGCGTACGCACCGCTAAAGCTCAGTTCGGTCGGCGTCACGGTCACGGCGTCGCCGTTCCCCGTACTGGGGAAATTGACGGGATCGAGCGCCGAGCCGCTATTGGGGCCGAGACTGCTCGACCACGCTCCGGTCCAGCCGAGCGTGACCTGGGTTGCCGATGGCGTCGGCGTCGAGGATGGGTTAGGCGAGGCGCTTGGCGAGGGCGCGAGCGTCGGCGTCACCGTCGGCGGCGCGGTCGGTGGGGGCGGGGGAGTTCCACCCCCACCTCCGCCGCAAGCTGAGATGAAAAGCGCGCTCGCAGCGAGCGCGGGAAAGAGAAGCCGAGAGAAACGCATGGAGCCTCCGACGGAAAACTGAGAGGCGCCTGGGATTCGCCCCGGCGCCTCTGCTTCCTGGAGGGTGGCGGAAGCCGCCTATTCGGCGAGCGCCGCGACCGGGACGCCGCCGGTCGGAGGGTTCGCCTTCATGAAGAAGACCAGCGGCGTCGCGACGACAAAGACGATGGCCGTGAGGCGGAAGAGGTAGGTGTAGGCGATCATCGTGCTTTGCTGTGCGACCATCGCGGTGAGCGCGAGGCGCGAGAGCCCGTGCGTCTGCGTGACGCCCGCTGCCAGCACGTTCCACGCGATCGCGCCTTCGTGCGCGAGTAGCGTGGTGAGAATCGCGATGCCGAAACTTCCCCCCAGCTGGCGCACGAGCGTGTAGACGCCGGTCGCGCCGGCGAGTTCGTGCCGCGGAATATCGCCGAGCGAGGTCGTCGAAAGCGGCACGAAGAGGAAGCCGAGCGCGAAGCCTTGGATGACGCGCGGCCAAAAGACATCCCAATATCCCGCCATCGCGTTGAGATCGCCGAGCATCCAGGTCGAATACCCGAAGACGAGCAGCCCGCACGCGACGAGAATGCGCGGGTCGACCTTGCCGATCATTCGTCCGACGATCATCATCGAGATCGCGGTGGCGAAGGCGCCGGGCATCAGTGCGAGCCCGGTATCGAATGCGGTGAACCCCAACATGGTTTGGAAGAAGAGCGGCAATATCAGTGCCGTCCCATAGAGACCGAATCCGCTGATAACGCCGATGATGCTCCCGATCGTAAAACTCGGTATTCGGAAGACGTGCACGTCGACGAGTGGATACTTATCGCGTATCGACTTGTAGATAAAGACGGCGAGCGAGATGACCGCCACCGCAGAGAGCGTGATGATGGTCGTCGATGAAAACCAGTCGTCGTGTTCTCCCCGCTCAAGGACGTATTGCAACGAAGCGAGGCCGGCGGTCAGCAAACCGAGGCCGAGAAAATCGATGCCGCCCTTCGGCTTTTCGTGCAGCGACGAATCGGGAATATACGCCAGCGTCAGAATGAACGCCGCGATGCCGATCGGTACGTTGATGAAGAAAATCAGCGGCCAGCTCGCGTTGTCGACGATGTATCCTCCCAGCGTCGGTCCGACCGCCGGGCCGACCATCGCGCCGAGGCCGAAGATCGCCATTGCAAAACCACGCCGCGCCGGCGGATAGGATTCAAAGAGAATCGCCTGTGCGGTCGGTTGCAACGCGCCTCCGCCGATCCCTTGCAGGACGCGATAGAAGATGAGGACGTCGATGCTGTGCGCGGTGCCGCAGAGAAACGAAGCGACGGTAAAGATTCCGAGCGACGCGGCATAAAAAAACTTTCGTCCGAACATCGCCGTGAGCCACCCATTGAGCGGCATGACGATGACGTTGGCGAGAATGTATCCGGTCGCGATCCAGGAGACCTCATCGACCGATGCGCCGAGGTTACCGCCGATGGTGTCGATGGCGACGTTGACGATCGTGGTGTCGATAATCGCCATGATGAGCCCGAGCATCACCGTAAAGGTGATGATGCCGAGATATTTGTTCTCGTGCTCCTCTGCGTTCATCGTTGTTAATGCCACCGTTACCTAACCTTTATCTGCGAGCGGTATCGTGCGGGTAAGGAGGACGACACCATGAACGACACTTCGACCGAGACACCCGAGATGCTGGAAAACGTTGCAGCAATCCTCGACGCCGAGGAACTCCCTTCCGATCCGGATGACGGCGAGGAGGAGGACGAGGATTGAGAAGCGTGCGGCGCCTCGAAAGGGGCTCCGTAACGGTGCAGGGTATCGGCCCGCCGCATGGCGATACCCGCATCGGCGCGTGAGGCCCCGCGCGCGAGCTCGAAGGTCCCCGAGATCACGCCCTATTTCTGGATCCTCAAGGTTCTTACGACGGGCATGGGTGAGACGAGCTCCGACTTTCTGGTCCATCATCTCAACCCGGTGCTTGCGGTGCTCCTGGCTGCCGGAACGTTCGCTCTTGCGCTTGTCGTGCAGTTGCGCGTACGGCGATACCTTGCGACGACGTATTGGTTTGCCGTCTTAATGGTCAGCGTCTTCGGCACGATGGCCGCCGACGTGCTCCACGTCGTCCTCGGCATTCCATACCTCTATTCAACCGCATTCTATGCCGCCGTCCTCGCCCTGATTTTCTTTGCATGGCATCGCCGCGAGCGAACGCTCTCCATCCACTCCATCACCGGCGGATCCCGCGAGCTCTTTTACTGGGCGACGATCCTGGCGACGTTCGCGCTCGGAACCGCCGGCGGAGATATGACCGCGATGACCCTTGGGTGGGGCTACCTCGCCTCGGGGCTGCTCTTCGTCGCGCTCATCGCGCTCCCGACATTCGGGCGTCGGTGGTTCGGCTGGAGCGAGATTTTCGGGTTCTGGTTCGCCTACGTGGTGACGCGCCCGCTCGGCGCATCCTTCGCCGACTGGATGGGGAAGCCGAAGAGTTGGGGTGGGCTCGGTTGGGGCGAAGGGGTGGTGAGCCTTGGATGGGGGATCTGCATCCTCGGCTTCGTCGCTTATCTCGCTCGAACTCGCCGCGATCTCGAGCGCACGACGCTCGCCGCGGCCGGTGAAACGCTCGGCCGCATAACCGGTTCTTAGCATGCAGGCGGGCTGACGCGCGAGCCCTCCTATGCTACGATACGCTTGAAACGCCAAGCATTCATAAGGAGCGGTCATGGGCGGCCTCGGACATCATCCCTCACACCCGTACGCAGTGCAGAGCGCTGCGTTGCTTTGGACGATGCTGTTACCCGGCGGTCTGCTCGCACTCTCCATCGGGGCGTGGTGGGAGCAGGCGCGTCGTTCCGGCCGCCGCAGCATGCGTCTCGTCTCCGCGCGCCGTCGCAGCGCGACGAAGCGTTTTATTCGTGCGAACGGCCACGATAAAGCAGCCGCATAAGGCTTCGGATCAAGCTGCCTCATCCTCGAATCCGCCGCCAAAGAGCGCGGCGATATACGCATGCAATCCGGGATCGATCGAGGCGAGGCGTGCACGGGTCGCGCGCGGCCACGGCGATCCGGCATCGTTGATCTCGACGTACGCGCGCAGTCCCTCGGCGAAGTATTCATCGAGCCCGGTCGCCGCGTACGGCGTTACGAATCGCGTCGCACGCGCGAAGGCCTCGCGCACCGCCGGTGCTATTCCCGACCGGTAGACGCCGCCGCCGAGCGCGCAATCGAGCGCGTGACCGAATTCATGCGCGACGGTCATTGGGCTGCGCGACCGAAGATAGACGCAGCGCTCCTCGACGACGAAGAGCCCGGCGGGCGGTGCGGGCCAGGCATCGACGTCGATGCGCAGCCGCACCAACGCAGCCGAGGCGGCATCGAAGCGTTCGCCCACGCTCAGCGGCCGTACGGCGATGCGGTGCTTGCGCGCGAATCGTAGGGCCGGCACGCCGAATCGTGCGAGCGTTCTCGCAATCTCCGCTTCGCTCTCCGGTTCCCCGACGGCGATGCAGAGGCGGCGAGCGAGAGCGAGTGCGTCGTCCATCGAGCCATTGTGCTCGATGAAGATCGACGCCGCGCTACCGCTTTATTTCTGCTTCGTGTCTTTTGGCGACGCGCGCCGAATGTAGAGCGGGACGTCGGAACGCCGCAAGACTCCTTCGGCGATACTCCCGAGCATGAGCCGGCTCAAGCCGCTCCGCCCTTGCGTTCCTAGCGCTAGGAGATCGCATTGGTGGTCGTGCGCGGCGCGGAGAATTTCGTCGACCGCCTCACCCTCGAGCACGAGGCTCTGCGTTTCGACACCTCGCGCGACGGCGCGTGCGGTCGCCTGTTTGAGAATCGCGAGCGCTCCCTCGCGCATGGAGTCGATTGCGTCGAGCGAATAGACCCCGCCGTATCCGGCGAGGGCGATATACCGCTGCACTTCGATGACGTTCACCACGAGCAAGCGTGCTTTTCGTTCGACGGCGATATCGATCGCATCGTCGAGAACGTGGTCGGCATTCGGCGATCCGTCGTAGGCCATTAAGATGTGGGTAAACATGGTGCTGCTCTCTCCTCGTAGTTCTAGGGTAGCAAGTGCGGCTTGTCGGGGTTCTCGCTCTCGAGCGCGCGTGCGAGCTGCGCCGCCTTAGCAATGCGCTCCTTATCGGCTTTCGGATACTCCGCGGGAAGCGATTGCAGAGTCGCGAGAACGATCTTGCCCACCACCGCTCGGGCGACCCATTTTCGATCGGCGGGAACGATATGCCAGGGCGCCCACGACGTATTGGTTCCGCCGAGCATCTCGCTATAGGCCCGCCGGTAGGCATCCCAATGCAAATGCCCTTCGAGATCGGCGTCGGAGAATTTCCAGAGTTTGTCGACGTTGTCGAGGCGAGCGAGCAGCCGCTGGCGCTGCTCTTCTTTGGAAATATTGAGAAAGAACTTCAGCACGATGGTGCCGCAGCGAACGAGGTGCCGCTCGAAGGCATTGATATCTTCGTAGCGTTCGCGCCAGGTCTCGGCGGCTTCGACGCCCTCGGCGCCGAGCGCTTCGCGCTGCACGCGAACGACGAGCACTTCCTCGTAGTAGGAACGATTGAAGATGCCGATCCGCCCGAATTGCGGGAGCACCTTGCTCTCGCGCCAAAGAAAATCGTGCGCGAGCTCCTTCGACGAGGGTTGCCGAAAGCCGTGGACGTCCACCCCCTGCGGGTTGATGCCCGACATGACGTGCTTGATGATCCCGTCCTTGCCGGCGGCATCCATTCCTTGCAGAACGATGAGCACCGCTCGTTCTTTGCGCGCGGCGAAAATCTCCTGAAGTGTGCTGAGATCGCGGATGTCGGCCTGGAGGAGCTGTTCGGAGTCTTCCTTCGAACGAAGGCCGCAACGCTCTGCCGGATCGAAGCGGGCGGGATCGGCCGGAGTCCCGGGAGCGAACGTGACGTTCGTGAGGTTCATGCTTGCCTTTCTGTAGCGGGCTGGAGAAGCGTCGAGGTGGCGCGTGCGATCGTTGCGTTTTCGTCGGTGGCGACGACGCGCACGGTCACGCTCGAGAGCGGATCGGAGATCGTTGCGGCGTGTACGGCATTCGCATCGAGATCGAGATTGATGCCGAGGAACGCGAGTCCGCCGACGATGGATGCGCGAATCGGCGCGAGATGTTCGCCGACCCCACCGGTGAAAACGAGCGTGTCGAGGCCGCCGAGGACGGCCGCGAGCGCTCCGACGGCTTTCGCAACCGAGGTACAGAACGCTTCGATCGCGAGGCGCGCACGCGGATCGTCGGAGCGTTCGAGCAAGCGGCGAAGATCGTGTTCGCCGCCGGAGAGTGCGTGGATGCCGCTGCGTCGTTCGAGAAGATCTCGAAGAGCGGCCGGGCTCTGCCCTCGTTCCTCCGCTAGGTAGAGCAGGACGCCGGGATCGAGGTCGCCGGGGCGCGTCGCCATGAGGATCCCGCCGAGCGGACTAAATCCCATCGTGCTCTCGATCGGCTTTCCGTCGCGCAACGCCGCCGCACTCGCACCGCTTCCCAAATGCGCGAGAATCGCGCGGCTACCGAGCCGCTCGCCCAACGTCGTCCGTACGTACTCGTACGAAAGTCCGTGATAGCCGTAACGACGCAAAAAATCCGGCTCTGCATTTTCGATGGGAATGACGCGCGCGAGCGCGGGCAGATCGCGAAAAAATTCGGTATCGAAGCAGAGAACGTTTGGGAGTTGTGCGAGGCGCTCGTGCGTGGTGCGGAGCGCCGCCAGCGCGGAGGGCGCGTGAAGGGGATCGAGCCGTTCGAAGCGCGCGAGCCGTTCGAAGAGTTCGGGCGACGCGATTTTCGGCGTATCGTCGGGGCCGCCGAAGACCATTCGGTGCGCGACCGCGTCGAACGGAATATCGGCGGGGAGCCCGCCGTCGAGCGCCGCGACGACCGCCGCGCTCGCACCCGCCGCCGTCGGTTCTATTGCGAGGGTGCGTGTGAAGAGCGGGCGCGCGCCACCGCTCTGCGCGTCGTAGATGCCGTATTTCAGCGAAGAGGAGCCGGTATTGAAGGTGAGGACGTTCACGATTTCGCGCGCTCCGGCCATCGCCAGGCGCGAATTTCGGGCAGGTCCTCGCCGTGTTCGGTGATATAGCGACGATGCTCGATGAGGCGATCTCGAATACGCTGTTGGAGATGCGCCGCGCGTTCGCGGAGCCGCTCGACTCGCTCGATGGCGTCGCCGGCGAGATGGAAGCGGTCGAGTTCGTTGAGAACGGTCATATCGAACGGGGTCGTCGTCGTCCCGCGCTCTTGATAGCCGTGAACGTGGAAGTTGCCGTGATTCCTTCGGCGGTAGGTCAGGCGATGGATCAATCCCGGGTATCCGTGGAATGCGAAGATGACCGGACGATCGGTGGTAAAGATCGCATCGAATGCGGCATCCGTCAGGCCGTGCGGATGCTTTTCGTGCGCTTCCAAACGCATGAGATCGACGACGTTGACGACTCGTACGCGCATCTCGGGAAGGTGCTCGCGAAGAAAATCGACTGCGGCGAGCGTTTCGAGCGTCGGTACGTCGCCCGCGCACGCCATGACGACATCGGGGTTCTCTCCGTCGTCGTTGCTCGCCCACTCCCAAATGCCGAGCCCTTGGGTGCAGTGCGTGACGGCAGCCTCGATATCGAGCCATTGCGGCTCGGGCTGTTTCCCGGCGATCACGACGTTGATATAGTTCGTGCTGCGCAAACAATGATCCATGACCGAGAGCAACGTATTCGCATCGGGCGGGAGATAGACGCGCGTCACGGTTCCCGATTTATTCATGACGATATCGAGAAAGCCCGGGTCCTGGTGCGTGAAGCCGTTATGGTCCTGTCGCCATACGTGCGAAGTAATGAGGTAATTGAGCGATGCGATCGGGCGTCGCCACGGAATCGCCTTACAGGCTTCGATCCATTTCGCATGTTGGTTGAACATCGAATCGATGACGTGAACGAACGCTTCGTAGCTCGTAAAGACTCCGTGCCGCCCGGTAAGGAGATATCCCTCCAGCCAGCCCTGGCAGGCATGTTCGCTGAGCATTTCCATGACGCGCCCGTCGGGAGATACGTGGTCGTCGCCGGGCATGACGAGCGCGGTCGAACAGCGTTCGGTCGCCTCAAAGACTGCCTCCAGTCGGTTCGAGGCCGTTTCATCGGGGGCGAAGAGGCGCATCGTCGTCGGGTTCGCACGGAGGACGTCGCGAACGAAGGTGCCGAGCGTTCGCGTCGCCTCGCCGAGCGTTTCCCCGGGTGACGGAACCGCGACTGCATAGCTGCGGAACTCGGGAAGGATCAGCGGGTGCAGGAGTTCTCCGCCGTTGGCGTGCGGATTTGCACTCATACGGCGCTCGCCCTGTGGTGCGAGCGTTGCTATTTCGGCACGAAGCGTACCCGATTCGTCGAAGAGCTCCTCGGGACGATACGAGCGCATCCACGCCTCGAACTGCGCGAGATGCTCGGGACGCTTCTCGAAATCGCCGATGGGAATTTGGTGCGCGCGCTGCGTTCCTTCGATCGGAATGCCGTCGACGAATTTCGGCCCGGTCCACCCCTTCGGTGTTTTCAGGACGATCGCGGGCCACGCGGGGCGTTCGGTGAAACCGCGCTCTCTCGCGTCGTCTTGGATCTGCCCGATCCGCGTGCGAGCGCGTTCGAGCGCGCGCGCGAGTTCGCGGTGAACGATCTGCGGGTCGTCGCCGGCGACGATCGCCGGATCGTATCCGTATCCGCGCAAGAGCGTCATGAGTTCCTCGTCGCCGATGCGCGCGAGGATCGTCGGCCCCGAGAGTTTGTAGCCGTTGAGGTGAAGGATCGGAAGGACGGCGCCGTCGCGAACGGGATTGAGGAATTTATTCCCGTGCCAACTCGTAGCGAGCGCGCCGGTCTCCGCTTCGCCATCGCCGATGACGCAACAAACCAAGAGGTTCGGATTGTCGAATGCGGCGCCGAAAGCGTGCAGGAGGCTGTAGCCGAGCTCGCCGCCTTCGTGAATCGATCCGGGAGCATCGGGTGAAGCGTGGCTGGGGATCCCTCCGGGAAATGAAAACTGTCGAAAGAGCTTGCGCAGTCCGTCGGTATCGCGCGAGATCGCCGGATAGCGCTCCGTATAGGTTCCTTCGAGATACGCGTTGGCGACGACCGCCGGCCCGCCGTGCCCGGGGCCCGTAATAAAGATCGCATCGAGATCGTGGCGCCTGATGAGGCGGTTCATATGCGCGTAGATCAGGTTGAGCCCGGGAGAAGTGCCCCAATGTCCGAGCAATCGCTTTTTGATATGTTCGATCCGGAGCGGTTCGCGTAGGAGCGGATTATCGAGGAGGTAGATCTGCCCGATGCTCAGATAATTTGCCGCCCGCCAGTAGGCGTCGATGGCGGCGATCTCGGCAGTGTCGAGCGCGTCCTCGAG
>JAJYHP010000016.1 GCA_021784715.1 bacterium | reverse complement strand
AACGCGACGCTCCTAACGGTGCTTGCGACGAAGTGTAGGTAACCGGCGTAGACGACATCGTTCCTCCCTTAAAGGTTGACCAAGCGCACGAATTTTCTCGACCCCACCGAGAGTACGGCGGGCTCGCCGTTCCATGCGGCGTGAGGCTCCGCGATGACGATACCATCGAGCTTCACCCCGCTCCCCGTTAAAAGTCGCTCGGCCTCCCGCTTGCTCGAAGCAAACCCCGCCGCGACGATCAGCGCGCTCAACCGCGCCGGGGCATGGCGCAGTTCGGGCATCTCGGCGGGCGCCTCGCGACGCTGCACGGTCGCCTCGAAATGCGCTCTTGCCCGTCGCGCCGCATCGAGGCCGTGGTAACGCGCGACAATATCGAGGGCGAGATCTTTTTTGAGCTCCATCGGATTTGCCGTGCCCGAACGAAGCGACGTTGCGAGCGCATCGGCCTCACTCTGCGAGCGAAACGCGGCCAGCCGCGCGTAGACCGGCATCAGTTCGTCGGCGATCGACATGAGTTTGCCGAATTGCGTCTCCGCGCTCTCTGCAATACCGACATAGTTTCCGATCGATTTGCTCATCTTCTTCACGCCGTCGAGCCCGACGAGTAAGGGAACGGTCGCACAGATCTGGGGCGATTGACCGAATTCGCGCTGGTAGTGGCGGCCGAGGAGGAGATTGAAGAGCTGGTCGGTGCCGCCGAGCTCCATATCGGCCTCCACCGCGATAGAGTCGTAGGCTTGCGCGACGGGATAGAGAAACTCGTGCAGCGAGATCGGCGTCCCGGTTCGATAGCGTTGATCGAAATCGTTGCGTTCGAGCATCTGTGCGACGGTCGTTTTCGAGAGCAGGCCGATGAGATCGGTGAGGCCGAGTCGATCGAGCCACTCCGAATTGTAGCGAATCGAGACGCGCTCCAAATCGAGCACCTTCCCGGCCTGCTCGCGATAGGTGCGCATATTTGCGTCGATCTCTTCGGCGCTGAGTTGCGGACGCATCGCGTTTTTTCCGCTCGGGTCGCCGATCCGCGCGGTGAAATCACCGATGATCAACGTGACGGCGTGCCCGGCAGCGGCAAAGCGTTGGAGCTTCTCCAACACCACCATAAAGCCGAGGTGGAGATCGGGGCTCGTCGGGTCGATGCCGAGTTTCACCCGCAGCGGTCGCCCAAGCGCTATCCGGCTGCGAAACTCCGCGACCGATTCAACATGCTCGAAACCATCGAGAAGCGCCTCGACATCTTGGTTTTTCATCATCTCTCCGTGCAAACTACGCGTTTGGGCGCGCGGTTCCCCGCATGACGATCATACATGCAACGTCACGATCGTCACGCCCCCTCCGCCCTCGTCGGCATTCCCGTAGCGGAGCGAGGCGACGGCCGGGTGTTCGCGCAGGTATTGTTGCAGGCCGCGCCCCAGCAGGCCGCTCCCTTTCCCATGGATGAGCCGTAATTCCGCGAGGCCGGCGAGCGCGGCATCGTCGAGCCAGCGCTCGACGAGCGGCTCCGCCTCGACGAAACGCTTTCCGCGCACGTCGAGTTCGCCGCTACTCTGACTCGCACGCTCCAGCTTCGCTGCCGCCGCGCTGCGTTCGAGCTTACGCTTCGCGCCCGGCCTGCGTTCGAGATCGCTCCGTGCGACGATGCTGCGTAACGCGCCGATGGCAACTTGCACCCGCTCGCCGTAATCCTCCACCACCCGCGCCTCCTGGCGCAACGAGCGGACGAACACGACGTCGTCGGGCGCGAAGGTTCCGCTCTCGGTCGGCGTTCGAACGGAAAGATCGGCGAGGCCGAGTTCGCCGCGCAGCCCGTCGGCGGCGCGAGCGAGCGCGCGCGTTTGGCCGGGGGTGATTCGCGGACGCTGCGCCGCCGCGCCACGCATCAGTTCGGCGGCGAACTCGCGTAGATGAGCGGCGAGTGCGTCGTCGGCACGTTGCAAAAAGCGCTCGCGTTCGGCGAGCGAGGCACGCCGTTGTGCTTCGAGACTCGCTCGCACGCTCTCGAGCGCGGCGCGCTCTGCCGCGAGTTCGCTGCGTTCGGCCTCAAGTTCCGCCGCTCGCTGCGCGAGTTGCGCGAGCGCACTCTCGTAATCGCGCTCGCGACTCTCGAGCAAGTTCTGCGCCCGTTCGATCGTCGCGGGCGGCAGCCCCATCCGCCGGGCAAGCGGGAAGGCGAGCGACTGCCCCGGAGCCCCGATATCGAGTTGGTAGGTCGGGCGAAAATTCTCGGGATCGAAGCGCACGCTCGCATTTTCGACGTGGTCGGCGGAATGGGCGAAGAGTTTGAGTTCGGTCGAGTGCGTGGTGAGGATCGCGCGCACGCCGCGAGCGAGAAAGCGTTCCATCGCCGCGCGCGCGAGCGCCGCACCCGCGGCCGGCTCGGTTCCCCCGCCGATCTCATCGACGAGCACCAACGTTCGCTCGTCGGCGATCTCCAGCATCGTACGTAACCGCACGAGGTGCGCCGAGAACGTCGAAGCGTCGTCGGCGATCGATTGTGCGTCGCCGATATCGGCGACGATCCGCGCGAACGAACCGATACGCGTCGCATGCCCGGCGGGGAGTTGGAGCCCCGCATACGCCATCGCCGTAAAGAGCCCGGCGAGCTTGAGCGCGACGGTTTTGCCGCCCATGTTCGGGCCGCTGATAACCAATATTTGCGGGTTCTCACCGAGCGCAAAGGATTGCGCGACCGCCCGCTCGCCGAGCAACGGGTGCCGCCCGGCATCCACGAAGAGCTCGCATGCGTCGACGATCTCCGGCTCGCAGGCATCCATCGCAATCGCAACGCGCGCTTTCGCGGCGAGCAGATCGACGCGAGCGAGAAACTCGATGTTTGCCGCGATTCGAGCGCGATGCTCGCCGACCGATCGTGAAAGATCGGTGAGGATTCTCTCGACCTCGTGCTGCTCGGCGACAAGCGCGGTGCGTACGCGATTATTGGCATCGAGCGCGGCGAGCGGCTCCACGAACAGCGTCTGCCCCGAACCGCTCGTATCGTGAACGATGCCGGGAAACTCCCCGGCGAACTCCGCCTTCACGGGCACCACATAGCGCCCTTCGCGCATCGTAACGACACGTTCCTGAATCGCACTCTCGAAACGACTCGAGCGCAAGATCGCACCGACCCGCTCGCGCGCTTCGTTCTGTGCGCCGGCGATGCTCCGGCGTAAACGCGCGAGCGCCGGGCTCGCCCGGTCGAGAACCTCGCCGCGTTCGTCGAGCGCGTTGCGTAACTCCCCGACGAGCTCTTTGCAATCGCCGTGAAGCGCGAGAAGTGGCTGCAGCGATCGTTCGTCGATCTCGCGCAAGACGCGAGCCGCACTCGCCGCTGCTGCAAGCGCGTCGGCGACCGCGCGCAGTTCGCTGCCGGTAAGGCGACGCCCGGCCGCCGCCGCATCGGCGAGTTCCTCCGGGTCGATCGCGGCACCAACGTAGAAATCCCGCTCTACCAGCGCCCGACGAAGCGCTGCGGTACGCGCCTGTTCTTCGCGAATCGCGGCAATATCGTTCTGCGGTAAGAGCTCGCTTGCGTAGCCTCGTCCGCGTTCGGTCTGCGTCGCGCGTTCGACGCGAGCTACGATAGCGGCGAAATCGAGTGCCGCCAAGGTCTGCTCGTCGGCGAGAGCGCGCTTATCCTCCAAGCCGTTCGCGCAGCAGCGCATTCACCGCTGCGGGATCTGCCTTTCCGCGCGAGCTCTTCATCACCGCACCGACGAGAAAGCCGAAGACGTTACTCTTGCCGGCCCGGTATTCCGCGACGCTTGCGGCATTCGCGGCGAGTACCTCGTCGACGAAACGCGCGAGCGCTGCGGGGTCGCTGGTTTGCGCGAGCCCTTCCCGCTCGACGATCGCTTTCGGCGAGCCTTCGCCCGCCCACATCCGTGCGAGCAATTCCTTGGCGATCTTCGAATTCACGGTCTTCGCTTCCACCAACGCAACGAGTTCGCCGAGATGCTGCGGCGTCACCGGCGACTGATGAATGGCCACGCCGCTTTCGTTGGCCAGCCGCGAAAGGTCGCCGAGAACGAAGTTCTGCGTCTGTTGCGGCTGTTTCGATATTTCAACGCTGCGGTCGAAGAAATCGGCGATCTCGGGCGCATCGATCAGCTGGGTCGCTTGTTTGATATTGAAGCCGTACTCTTTCGTGTATCGCTCGAAACGTTCGATCGGCAGGGGCGGCATCTTCGCGCGCACTTCGGAGACGCGCGCCTCGGAGGTCTCCATCGGCACGAGATCGGGGTCGGGGAAATAGCGATAATCGTGTGCGAGCTCCTTGCTGCGCATCGAGATCGTCGTTCCGTTCGCCTCGTCCCAGCCGAGCGTTTCCTGCACGATGCGCTCGCCCGCATCGAGCATCGCGCTCTGTCGCGCGATCTCGCTCTCGATCGCTCGGCGGACCGACCGGAAGGAGTTCATGTTTTTGATTTCGGTCTTCGTCCCGTAGCTCTCGCTACCGACCGGCCGTATCGACACGTTGGCGTCGCAACGAAGCGAGCCTTCCTCCATTTTGACGTCGCTGACGCCGATTGCCATTAACGTGCGTCGAAGCATCTCCAAGAAAGCAACGGCTTCGTCGGCGCTCCGTAAATCGGGTTCCGAGACGCATTCCATGAGCGGTACGCCGGCACGATTGAAATCGACTAGCGAGTACGAACTCCCGGCGATGCGCCCGTCGCCGGAGCCGGCATGGGTAGACTTACCGGTATCCTCTTCAAGGTGGATGCGGGTGAGACGACATTCGCGAACCGTCCCATCCTCGAGCCAATAGCGCACCACACCGCCCTGCGTGAGCGGCATATCGTATTGCGATATCTGGTAATTCTTCGGCATGTCGGGATAGAAATAGTTCTTCCGATCGAATTTAGAGAACGCCGGAATTGCCGCCTGAAATGCCAACCCCGCGCGAATCATGTATTCGATCGCCGCCGCATTGGGCACCGGAAGCGCGCCCGGCATACCGAGGCAGACCGGACAGATCAGCGTGTTCGGTTCCGCGCCGAAGCGATTCGCACAGCCGCAGAACATCTTGCTCGCGGTCTTTAGTTCGACGTGGCATTCGATCCCGATAACCGCTTCGTACTTCATCGCGTTGCCTCCGCCAACTGCGTTCCGTGTTTGGTCGCATGCATCGTCGCACGTTCGTAGGCGTGTGCCGCCGCGAGCAACGGGCGCTCGGCGAAGAGCGGCGCGGTCAGCTGTAGCCCGAGCGGCATGGGGTGCTCGCCCCCTTCGGGGGTGACCCAACCGCAGGGAACGCTCAACGCCGGCAGGCCGGCGAGCGACATCGGAATCGTGTAATAATCCATCAGATACATGCTGTAGGGATCGCTCTTCGACTTAAAGCGAAATGCGGGCGAGCTTGTCGCCGGTGCGGCGATGAGATCGCAACGCTCGAACGCCTTGGCAAAATCGCGCGCCACGAGCGTGCGCGCTTTTTGCGCGCGAACGTAATACGCGTCGTAATAGCCGCTCGAAAGCGCGTAGGTGCCGATCAAAATGCGCCGCTTCACCTCGGGGCCGAAGCCCGCCGCGCGGGTACGTTCGTTCATCTCCGCTACGTCGGCTCCGTCGACACGCAAGCCGTAACGAACCCCGTCGAAGCGCGCCAAGTTCGAACTGCATTCCGCCGGAGCGATGAGGTAATAGGTAGCGAGCCCGTAATCGGCGGTCGGTAGCTCGACCTCGACGATCTCGGCACCGAGCGCTTCGAGATCGTGGAGGGCGCGATCGTAAACGTCGTCGATATCGGCGCCGAGTTTATGTGTATCGAATTGTTTCACCACTCCGATTCGCAGACCGCGCAGATCCTCGCGTAATGCCGTTGCGGTCGGTTCGACCGCCCGATCGACGCTGGTTGCATCCATGGTGTCGAAGCCGGCCATTGCATCGTAGGCAAGCGCCGCATCTTCGACGCTGCGCGTTAACGGTCCGATCTGATCGAGACTCGAGGCAAAAGCGATGAGCCCGTACCGCGAGATACGCCCGTAGGTGGGTTTGAAGCCGACGAGATTACAGAACGCAGCCGGCTCGCGAATCGAGCCGCCGGTATCGCTTCCCAACGCGATCGTCGCTTCATACGCCGCGACCGAGGCCGCCGAGCCGCCGCTCGATCCACCCGGCACACGTTGCAAATCGTAGGGGTTGCGGGTGACGCCCAGCGCGCTATTCTCACACGACGAGCCCATCGCGAATTCATCCATGTTCGCTTTTCCGACCGGAATCGCACCGGCAGCGAGCATCGAGCGCACGGCGGTCGCCGTGTAGGGTGCGACCCAGCGTTCGAGCATCTTGCTCCCGCAGGTCGTCACCGTGCCCTCGAGCGCGAGGTTATCCTTGACGGCCAACGGCACGCCCGCAAGCGGGAAACGCTCGCCGGCGGCGATTCGCGCGTCGAGCGCGTCGGCGTTTTCGCGTGCTTGCCGTTCGAGCACGCTGAGATAGGCGCCGACCTGCGGCTCGACCGCTGCAATGCGCTCGAACGTCGCGTCGATTACGTCGCGCGCCGAACATTCGCGCGCGTTGACCGCTCGCGCGATCTCCGCCGCACTCTTCGCTATTGTCGTCATCGTTACGCCTGCCCGATAATGCGCGGAACCCGAACGAATGCACCCTGCCGTTGCGGTGCACCCTCGAGCACTTTCTCGCGATCGAGCGATGGGCGCTCGCAATCTTCGCGCACGACGTTCCGCGATTCGACCACTTGCGCCGTCGCCGGGATGCTGTCGAGATCGAGGTCGGCGAGCGTCGCAACGTGGCCGAGCAGGTCGCCGAGCTGCGTGCCGAAGCGCTCGACTTCGTCCTCGGTTAAGGCGATGCGGGCGAGCTTGGCGACGTAGGCGATATCAAGATTCTCGGATAACAAAATCAGGGTACTCCGTAGGTGATGACTGGTCGTCGTCGGGCCATTCCGGCGGTGGGGTATCGGCGAAAGCCGCTTCGACCGCCGCTTGAATCTCGCGCGCATTGCAATAGAGCGTGACGAGCGTTTCGACGTGCCCCGTCTGGGGAAACATATCGAACGGCTGTACGATCCCGACGGTGTAACCATTGGACGTGAGGAACTTTAAATCCCGGGCGAGCGTTGCCGGATCGCACGAGAGATACCAGATATTGGGCACCCGCGCTCGTGCAATCGCCGCCAGCGTCGCTTCGTCGCTTCCCTTGCGCGGCGGGTCGAGGAAGAGAATCTCCGCCTCGCGCAACCGCGCGGCAATCTCGGGGCGCGCGACCGCCTCTTCCACGCGCGCAGCGACGAACTCGACGCGCTCCTGTAAGGCATTGAGTTCGGCGTTCGCCTCGGCCTCGCGCACGGCCGCAGGGTTCTCCTCGATGCCCAGCACGCTGCTTCCGGCTGCGGCAAAATAAAGCGAGAAGGTTCCCGCACCGCAGTAAAGATCGACGATCTTTCGCGGCTGCGCGAGCCCGCCGCGCATCAACGCAAAGATCTTGGCGACGACGCCGGGATTCACTTGAAAGAACGATTCCGGCGAAACCCGGTAACGCACCCCGGCGATCGTCTCTTCGATCGTCGTCGTTCCGGCAACGGTGCGATTCTCTCGCCCCATGACGGCATTCGCACTCGTAGGGTCGAAGGAATTGGCGATGCCGCGCACCTTCGGTAAGCGTTCGAGCAGATGACTTGCGACGCGTGCGATCTCCGATGATTCACGATCGGTCGTGATGGAGAGTACGCTGCCGCCGTTCGCCGACGAAGCTCGCGCGACGAAGTGCCGTGCGACGCGATAGACCTCGCCGAGCCGATCCTCGAGACGCAATGAGTTCAGGCGTGCGACGATATCGTCGAGCTCCGGGACCAAGATCGGACAACTCTCGATTTCGACTAACTCGTGCGTGCGCTGGCGGAAGAATCCAAGCCGCGGCGAGCTGCGATCGCCGCCGTCGACGACGAGCGCGACTTTATTGCGGTAGCGCCGCGAACGCGGTGACGGAATGACGTTGCGAACGTCGACGCCGTGGAGACCCCCGATGCGGCGCAGGGCATTGTGGACGACCTCCCGCTTCCACGAGAGTTGCGCGGGATAGCTCATGTGCTGCACCTGGCATCCTCCGCAGGTGCCGAACGCCGCGCAGAACGGTACCACACGGTGCGGCGAGCCCGAGAGCAAGCGCACCTGGGTCGCGACGGCGTAGCGGGCCTTGATCGTGGTGATGCGGACGAGCGCTCGCTCCTGTGGGAGCGGCCCCCAACAAAACACGGCAAGAGCACCGAGTCTTCCTACGCCTTGCCCGTTGACGAGCAGATCGTGGAAGGTCAGTTCGACTTCGTCCCCGACGCGCACGCGCGGCGGGTTAGGCGCTGTTCCTTTGGTCGTCAAGCGTCTTCAACAAAGAGTTCGCCTCGTCGATTAAGGCTTGGATGCGTTGACCGGTCGGGTCGGACTGACGGCGAAAAAAGAGGACGCGCGCGGCGACTGCGGTGAGGGCGAGGCCGAAGCCCGCAACACCGATCCAGATCAGTGCGCTCTTCATCGACGAGCGATCGCTCTGGGCCTCGATCTCCGAACCCGGTTCCTGTTTACTTTGCTCGTTCATGGCTCCGTGAAGGTTTCGCTATGGATGCGGTGTTACTCTGCATCGGTGCCCCGAAGTTATTTCAGCCCGACGACGCCGGCGGATACGCCGGCCGCCCGCCGCCGCCGTGCCACGCTAGCCATTGCCGGGGCAATCGCGTTGCATCTGCTTGCCCTTCTGCTCGTCGCTCGCTTCGTGATCGTACATCTCCAGCAGCAGCGGGAGCGGACGCGGACGCAGATCATCGCTCTCGCCACCGTCCGGGACCTCGCCCCGAAGACCGTACCGGCACCGGCCGCACCGCGCCGCCACCCACAGCCGCAGCGGCCGCAACCGCCCATGCCGCAGGCCCAACCTGCGAGCCTGCCGCGTGCGCCGGAAGCTCCGCGACGCCCGCAGCGATTGCACCCTCACGGGCGCACCCCGGCGAACCCATCGCACGAGACGGTCCAGCGTTTCGTCGCGCAGCAGCAAGCCGAGCTCGCTCGAGAGGCTGCACGCATTAACTCCAGGCGTGCCCCACTCTCGCTTGCGACGAGCGCTCCCGATCCGTCGACCTTCCGCCGCAGTATCGTCGATAGCGGCGGGGTATCGCGCATCGACTATGCCGAGGCCTACCTGCTTCCCCTGGAACATTGGTTCAGCGGCGATCTCAGCTGCTATTACGTTCGCTACGCTGCCTCGTTCTCGCAGGGCGGCAACGAGAAAGGCGAGATCCCGTGGCCGGTCTGCTATCCGCGCGACCACGACGAACTCGCGCACGGGCCCTATCCACATCGTTTGCCGGTGCCGTACCCGCAGCCGAGCTATCGTCTTCCGCGGGGCACCTATCTAACGCCGTTCATGCAGCACATCTACGACGATCGCCCGCAGTAATGCGATAGGGGTCGCCGGCTCGTATCCCCTCCCACCGGCGAACCCTACCGCACGCAAGCTCGCACCGCGCCGTCGTCAGACGAGTGCGAGCTTATTTTCAACCTCGGTAACGCCGGGGATCGACCAGGCGGCTTGCACCGCTTCGCTCCGTTCGAACCATCCGTGGACGTTGCCGCTGAGAATGACCTTCCCGCCGACAACGCGGATGTCGATCTTATCGGCGTCGATCTGCGCCTGCCGGTGGAAGGCACGTTTGATCGTCGACTCGACGTTCTCCGGCGAGACGCGCGGGCGCAGCGAGATATAGTTCGTCACGCCGCGTACGCCGCGGAGGTTGCGTACCGTCTCGGCCGCGCGCTCGCGCTGATAGTACCAATCGACGGTGCCTTCGAGGGTCACGTGCCCGTCTTCGACGATCGCGCGAATATCGGCGGGAAGCGTGACGTTCCAAGCAAGGGCGTTGGTGACTTCGCGCGCGATGTCGGTATCGTTCCGGACATGCATCGCCGGCAGGTCGACTTCCAGACGCTCGGCGACCGCCTTCACGCCTTTTACCCGCTTGGCGGCTTCTTCGGCCGCCCATTTTTCAGCAAAACTGGAGACCGTGCCGGTCAAGGTGACGACGCCGTCTTCGGCAGTCACGCCGATATGCTGGGCATCGAGTTGTGGGTCGAGATCGAGCTCGGCGAGCACGTCGTCCCGCAGGCTCTCGTTCGTAAGTTGTGACATGGTGGGATGTTCCTCCATGCCCGATTCTAGCCCGCGCTCCGGCGTTTTTGAGGAAAAGCCGATGAAGGCTCGCAGCGGAAGCTCAGACGGCCTAGGTCGCATTCGTCGCGATGATACGGCGCTTCCCAGAGATCGACTTTATGGTTGCAACGTTACAATCGTATCGGTGCCCCGAAGCAATGGAAAATCGTCGTGAAATGGCCGTTGCCAGTACAGTAATGCGATTATTGTTTTCCCAGGCGCTACCGAATCAGCTTGCCGGGCCGAGCCCTGCAGGGCCGGAAACTGACAATCTAGCATCGAAAGGCGCGGCCATATGGGGAATATCCGGTTAGTTCCGTTGCCTTCGCAACACATTCCTATTCCGCACCCTACGATCCCACCACGTGGGTGCTGGGACTCTCGGTATCCCTGCTAATGAAAACTATTCGTGTGGTGGGATCGAAGCATTTTTTTGCGTTCTTTATTGCACTCACCTGCATCGTCGCATGCGTGGGTACGTCGCAAGAAAAGCAACCAACGCAACGATCAGGTCTCGAAAACAATGTTACGCCTAACGGCGTTCACTGCACCACATATATTAACGTAACTCCTGGTTTCAGCTGCTACGAACGCGACGCTGGCTGGCCGGGTGTACGCTGTAGTGGCTATTTTGCTCCTACTACAGCAGGGAGGAAAGGGCTGCTCGGCAGGTATGCTCTGCCCCCGAGAAATTTTAGTGTCCGCGACATTGGGAAACCTCACGTTCCGGTCTTATCGCCTGTGCAAAAAAATATTGTTAATTCCTTGCTTGAAAAAACCGGCAGCAAGCACTTACGCTTTGTCTTTCTACCATTGAGTAATTCGCGAATAAAGCGTTTTGTCGTGTTTAATGCCATGTATGGACCATGCACTGCCAGCGTCGGCCTATATGGGGTATTAAATATTACGAAAAATTCAATCTATGTGTATTATGAAAATGGCGAAGATCCGTACGAGCTTCATTACGCATCGAGTAAAATGCCGTAGCGACGTCCCAGGCCCGGGATCCAACGATCCGCAAGTGGGGTCGTTCAGGTTTAGATATTTCACGAACTCTCCCATTGATATTCGGTGGCAAAGTGGGTCACGGCGGGGCGTGACGGGCGCCTCTTCCATGAGCGCCTCAATGGAAGTTATGCGCGCGAACGCCGGCGAGCATCTTCGCGCTCTCCAGCGGTTCGATCTCCGCGGCGAGCACGTCGATGCAGCCGCTCTCTTTCTGCAGCGTCCCCGCGACGATCAGCGTCGCATTCGTCGCGATGATACGGCGCGTCCGTTCGTAGAGATCGGGGCGCACGATGACGTTGACCAACCCCGTCTCGTCTTCAAGC
>JAJYHP010000083.1 GCA_021784715.1 bacterium | reverse complement strand
TGCAAATGCACCGTAACGAGTTTCGTTCCCAATTTTTCTTGCAACAGGCGCGCGGCCATTCCCAACGTATTCGTAACGATGACCGTCTCGTTCGGCCGAACGCATCCGACCAGAAATGCGTACGCCAAAGGCCAACCATCGCTGAAAAGGCGCAAAACAACGCCGGCCCCTTTTCTCGGGTGCCAGAGGTCGGGGTTTTGTAGAACCTCTTCGTATTGCTCTCTGCTGCCGGCCTCGATAAAGCCGAGCCCGGCGCCTTCCACCTTCTCGCGAAATTGTGCGCTCGTCAGCACCTCTACGTCGTTCCCGCGCCGGCGCAACGATTCGCCGATTGCGATGAACGGGTAGACATCCCCGGCGCTTCCGATGGTGTAGATTAAAACGTGCATCGAAACGAAGCTTCGGCTCCTACTAGCCGGAAGCCGCTCGTTCCGCTCGTGCCGCGATGGCGTGCGCTAGGCCGTCGAAGATGAATGCATGGAACGGCGCTCCCGCGGCCACCAAGGCGCGTCGCTTCGCGAGCCGTGCAGCACGCGGTGCAGCGTGCCTCAATCAGGTCGGGAATCAGGCGACCGCCGATGTAGCCGGTTCCCGGTCACGAGAACTCGTCGTGGGCTCACGACCCGTGCTTCAGGCACTCGCGCCCGTGCGGTGCGTCGAGCAGAAGCAGCGGCCCAATCGGCACGATGCGCGTCGGGTTGATATCGTCGTGGGTCATGTAATAGTGACGTTTGATGTGGTCGAAGTTGACCGTCTCGGCGATGCCGGGAATCTGGTAGAGGTCGCGCAGGTAGCCCGACAGGTTCGGGTAGTCGGCGATGCGGCGAAGGTTGCACTTGAAATGCCCCACGTACACGGCATCGAACCGAACGAGCGTCACGAAAAGGCGCCAGTCGCTCTCCACCGGACGATCGCCGAAAAGATAGCGACGCGTTGCGAGCCGTTCGTCGAGCCGATCGAGCATGGCGAAGAGCGCGCGTGCCGCCTCTTCGTACGCGCTCTGCGAGGTCGCAAAGCCCGCCTTATAGACGCCGTCGTTCACGGTGGTAAACATCTCATCATTCAACGCATCGATCTCGCCGCGAAGCGCTTGAGGATAGAGATCGAGCGACGCGTCGCCGATCGCATCGAACTCGGTTTCGAACATGCGCATGATGTCGTCATCGGAATTGCTGACGATACGGTTGCCTTCCGTGTCCCAGAGAACGGGCACGGTGACGCGCCCGCGGTAGCTCGTGTCGGTCGCGCGATAGAGTTCGCTGAGGAAGCGTTCGTCGAAACGCCATCCGCGTTCGTCGCGAATCGGGTCGACCACCGTCATCGGGATCGCGTGTTCCAGTTTCTTTAATTTGCGAGTCACGATGGTGCGGTGCGCCCACGGGCATGCGAGCGAAACGTAAAGATGGTAGCGCCCGGCGACCGCGGGATACGGCGAACTCCCGTCCGCGCGTACCCAATCGCGAAAGGCGTCCTGCTGGCGGAGAAAGCGCCCGTCCTCGCTCTGTTCGTCGGGGAATTGGGCATTTGCGCGAAGGTCGTTCATACTCGCTTCAATCGCGCGTGCGCCGGAGAAGGTTGCCCCACGCGCGCTCGTTCTTCAAATCTTCCAAAAAAGAACGGTTCGCGGCGCTACGGTTACGACGTAAGGAGAGAACCGATGCGCCACTTTCTCCCGCTGTTGCTCGCCCTCACGTTGTTCGGGATTGCCACGCCGCCGCCGACGGCGCCGGTCGACCTTTCGAATATCGTTGCCGCGGCGAAGCCTGCAGTCGTCTTTATCGTTGCCCTCGGCCCGTCGGGAACGCAATCCGGGTCGGGGTTCGCGGTTGCGACGACCGCAACCGACACGACGATCGTCACCGCCAACCACGTCGTCGAAGGTGAGTCGCAGGTGGATGTCGTGTTCGACAGCAACGAACGCGAACGGTACACCGCGCGAATCGTTCGACGCGACCACGTGCGCGACGTCGCCATCCTCAGCGTTCCCATCGGCAATCGCCCGACGCTCGCCCTCGCACCACCCGAGAGCATTCGAGAGGGAATGAGCATCGCGCTGATCGGCTACCCCATGGCGACCATCGCGTTCAAAAAAATAAACGGAGACGCGCTTCGCCCGTCGATCCACGGTGGGATCGTCAGTGCGATTCGGCTCGACGGCGAGCTCGTCCAGTTCGATGCCGCCACCTATCACGGCGATAGCGGGGCGCCGATCCTCGACGCGCGCACCGGGAATGTGATCGCGATCGTTCACGGTGCCGAACTCGACCCGAGCTACGTCGCCCGCGGGCTCGAACAAGCGTTGCCCGGGAGCGCGTACGGCCCCAGCTCCGCGACGATATCGTTGGTGATGAACGGCGCCGCCTCTTCGGCTGCCGCAACGACGACGAAAAGAAGTTCGAGCGCCTATCGCATCGGCTACTTTTTGGCGCCAAGAGGCGAAGGCACGCCCGTAAGCAAGGCGATAAATGAGGTGTTCCTCAGCAAGGTTATGGCCCGTATTCCGCCATTTTTTACGGCGCACAACGAAATGTATCTCATTCCGGTCACGTTAACGCAACGCGAATTCGCGTCGGTCAGTGGGCTCTCCGGAAAATGCGAAGACGACCGCATCGGCGGAGTCATCGTGCCGAACTACACCTGGAGTATCAGCCCGCAAGTAGCCAGCGTTGAGGTTGATCTCTCGATCGCCGATTGTCACGGCATTACATACTATCGTGAGACGAAAACGAAATCGGAAAACCCCGCCTTTGCCCATCGTACGCCCTCGGCGGAGATCTCGGATATGGGTAGCGACCTCATGGATCAGTTACTTGCAGATTTTTCCGACTACCGTGCGAAGCATTTCGCCGAATGGAACAGCTTCACGCGCTTCGGGCTCGCTCTCGATCCCACGGCGCCGGGGCGATACCTGCTCATGCTCTACCGCAAGGTGCCCGACGGGTTCCGGATCGTCGATGTCTCTCCGAACGGCCCCGCCGACCGCGCCGGCCTGCGCGCCGAAGATATCATCGCGAGCGTGAACGGCAAGAACGCCTCGGCGATGACTCCCGAAGCGTTTGCCGCAGAGTTCGACAATCCGACGGTGACGGTGAGCGTGCTCCGTCCAGGAGGCCCGGTCACGATCCTCGTGCACACGTTGAGTTACGCCGAACTCCTTCAATCGCTGGGGCAATGAAGGTCGCCGGTCTCCATCAACGGGAATGCATGTATTCGCTTCGAACGGGGTATATCCCCAAAGCTACGTTTTAGTGCGTAGAGAAGCGATATAAATATGAACAATTTCTCGAAGCTGCTTGCAGGCGCCGTTTTGACGTTCTCTGCATCGGCATTTTCGCTGCCCGCCGTCGCACAGAGCGTGCAATCGCCATATGTCGATTCGGCCTGCGGAGCTTGGCAGGGGAATACGTGGGTTCCCAACGGGCGCTGCAGCGATGCAGACCGAACCTTTAAGCATCAATACGTTGCCGGAACGATCGTCTCGGTAACGGGGCATCTCGTAACGGTGCAGCGCAGTAAGGGGCGGCTCGTCATCGACGATCAACTCGCACTCAATCGCCAGATGACCGGAAAAGTCGCCGTCGGCCGGAGAATCCTGGCGCACGGCTACTGGCGTAATAAAGTGTTCTACGCCACGATGATCCAGCCGAATACCGCCACCGGTAAGGCATCGGCGGTTATGGCGACGCCCTACGTGGACTCGCGGTGCGGAACCTGGCGTGGGAATGCATGGCATTCGAACGGCACGTGTACGAGAACCGTCGATATGTATAGGCATCAGTACGTTGCTGGAACCATCACCGGCGTGACCGGCCACCTCGTTACCATTCAACGGAGCAAGGGTACGCTCGTTATCGACGACCAACTTGCGTTAAATCGAAAAATGACCGGGACGGTTGCCGTCGGGCGCCGGATTCTCGCTCACGGTTACTGGCGCAACAAAGTGTTTTACGCCACGCTGATCCAGTAACGGTTCCACATTCCTCGGAGAATGGAGAACGCTCGTTCTACGCGTGGTCGCGTGGGCGAGCGCTTTTTTCGGGTAACGTCGGAAGCATCGTCTCGGCTTCGGTAATGAGCTCTTCCCCGGCGATCATGCCGGTCGCGTCGGCGTTGAGAATCGCGTCGCGAAAGTCGTTGGTACGAGCATTGTCGTCGACGTGTTCGGCCTGACGATGTTTGTGGTTTTTGTGTTTCATGTTGCAATGTATACCCGCCGATGCGAAACCTAATCGGCGCGCCGGGTATACGGCGCGCCGGATCGATTGAAGCGAGACCCGCGTTACGAGCGCCGAATACGCACGCGCCAGAGCTCGGGGCCGCTCTCGAGGTACTCGAATGCGAACGCTCCTGGGTGATCGTGCTCGAGCTCGAAACGCAGCGGGCGAGGATCGTGGTCGTTGAGTAGGGTGAGGGCGTCACCGGAGGCTAACGTCTCGAGGCGCGCGTGGATGGTGGGGTGCTTGCGTGCCGGAGGAATCGTACGAATATCGAGTTCGGCGGTATCGTTCATGGATGGATCTTCCTTTTACGCGCTTGGCGTCGGTGATGGTGTGGAAAGGTTCTCGCGATGAGAGGGCGCTGCCAGGTGCAGCGGGGGCGCTCGACGCTCGGCCGTTCGTAAAAGGTCGATCGCGCGAGCGACGATCTCACGGTGTCGTGGTTCGTCTCCGGGTTCGCCGATCGGGGCATCGCCGTGCGGTGTGACGAGCGAGCGAGGCGCGGCTTCGAGCAATCGCGGCATCGTTCCGATAACGACGGTCGATACGTCGTGCGCTTCGAGAATGTTGGCGACCAGACCGGCCGTCTTGTGACACATCGGTCATATCGGAACGATGAGCGCCGCGTTCGCGCCGTCGGCGCGGAGCCGAGCGAGCATTTGCGGTATCGTCGATTCGATGAAGGTCGGCCAGTCGAGGAGATATCCGCTCCAACTCAGGATGTGTTGGGTGAGCGTGAGGCCGAGTTTTCGCGCGGTGTCGCGAGGGAGCACGCACTCCAGGTCGCGGCGCGCGAAGCTTCGGTCGTAATGCTCGTGTGCGAAATCGATATGTTCGGCGGGCAGGTCGATATCGAAGGCGCGATAGCTCGCGTCGCCGATTATCGAGCCGGATGCGAACGGGGCTTGCGTTTTTGTATCGGACGCCCCCGACGAACTAATCAGCGCGACGCGAAGATCGCCCTTCGGCCGAGTAAACGCTCGGCGATCGATCTCCGGGAGTGGGAAGGCGGGCATCACCGCCGGAAAATCCGGAGGATCGTTCGCGAGCGCTCGAAGCGCGGAGGGTAGCCACTCCGCCCAGCGCTCGCGGTATTCGTTGCGGATCATCGGTCGTTCATCTCCCTAAGAGAAAGCGCGCTTGTGGCTTGAGGCGTTCCGGCGTCCATTCCGGTGAGAACGTGACGGTGACGTGGAGATCGGTGACCTCCGGAAGCGCGCGGATCGTGCGCTCGACGTCGGCGACGATCGTCTCGTGCATCGGACAACCCGGGGTAGTCATCGTCATCAGAATCGTCACCACGCCTTTGTGGTCGGCTTCGATTTCATAAATGAGCCCCAATGAAACGATGTCGATCCCGAGTTCGGGGTCGTTGACGGTGGCGAGCGCCGACTCGACGCTTCGCCGAAGCTCTTCATTCATTCTCGGTACACTTTCAGCAGATAGCCTCCGCCGATCTCGGGATCGCAGCTGTAGGCAAAGCCGCGATCGTGGAGTTCGGCGAAGAGAAAGATCGGTTCGCGGTCCATATTTGCGACGAGTATCGCGTCGCGGCCGAAATCCTCGATCGTCTCGAGGATGCGCATCATCGGTTCGGGCGGGGCGAGCCCACGGTTGTCGAGACGTACGACGCGTTTCTGGTTATCCACGCGCGCCCTCCGATGCAAAGAGATAGCGTGCGGCGAGCCGCGCGATCGCAACGACCGCCGCGATGCCCCCGAGCGCGTAGATATCGTAGCCCACGCGCGCGAACGACGATTCGGCGAACGTGCACGCAGCGGCGACGAGTGCGCCGACCGTCATCAGCCCGAACGCCGCGTGGGCGAGCGGGAGATCGACGGCGTTTCCAAGAGCGGGGAGCCGCGCGGCCGGCATGCGCGCCTTGGCGCTCTGCCAGGTGAGAAAGCCGACGATTTTGTACGAGTAGCCGAGAATCGTCATCGATACCCAACCGAGGATCGCGAGAACGATCGCGGCGGGAAACGCGCGCGGCTCCCACGTTCCGGCGAGCGCCGCCGCCGCGGCGAGCACTCCCAACGCCCATGCGGCCTCGCCGTAGCGAAGGCTGATATCGAGACGCGCGCGCAGTCGCGAGGAGAGCGTTTTGAGGTGAGCGATGGCGATCGCGACGCACGCCGCAATTGCGGCGAGAAAGCCGATGCGCGCGCCGATGGGAAATCCTCCGATCGAGGCGGCGGCGACGAGGATGCCGAGCGCGACGATCCACGCCGCCCCCCACGATCCATACGCGTTGGCGTGCGCGACCGCGAACATCGGAACGAAACGATAGGAGATCGTCACGATGAGAATGCTCGCGAACCCGCCGATGGCGAGCAACGCGTGCACCGGGGCGAGCGCCGAGAGGGGAAGTGCCCAGAGATTGCCGAGCGCTCCGGCCATCGCCGCTCCAATTCCCGCCGCTGCGAGAAAGGCCGCGAGTGCGAAAAAGACCAAGGCGCGCGTTCGCCGCTCGTCGCGTCCGCGAAAGAGACGAAGCATCGTCCATCCCACCCAGAGCGTCGCGCTACAACCGAGAACGATTGCCGCGGCGCCAAAGCTCGGCAGTCCGTAAAAACCGGCGACGAGCAGCATAAAACCGACGGCGAATGCGGAGGCGATAGCGAGAACGATTCCCGCCCGCGCGTTCGGCGCGTGCGTGAGGACGGGGAGCAGTTGGTTCAGGGCCGCAATCGCAGCGATGACGACGAACGCCGCGAACGCATGGAGCGCTCCGAGCGTCGGGCCCCCGATCGCCACCAGCACGCAGCCGATGGCAAAGAATGCAAGCGCGAATGCGAGGGCGACTTCACTGCCGAGCGGGTCGTTGCGCGACGAGGGGTCGCCGATCACGTCGATCGCGTGAAGAGAATCCGCCATTCCTCGGGGCCGACCTCATCGGCGGTATAGGAGTATCCCATTTTTTTCATGACGCCGAAGAGCGGAATCGGCTCGAAAGAGTTCACCAGGAGGAAGGCATCCTCGGGGCCGAGCGCCTCAACGGCATCCATGATTGCTTGAAACGGCTCCTCGCCGCGTTCGTGAAAGGGACGGACGTCGAGTTCGATCGTACGGGTTGCCATGTCGTCATTCTAGCGCGTCGATTCCCCCGGGGGATTGACCGGGGTTATAGACGGCGCCGGGGCTTCGAGGGCGCCCCGGGGGAGCGCCCTCCGCTTCCCCCCCGCAGCTGCCGAAGAAGCCGTAACGGCGCGCCCGCGCAGGCGGTACCCTATGGAGGCTATGCCTGAGAAACAGAGAGATATCGTTCTGGTCGGCGCCGGTATTATGAGCGCCACCTTCGCCGCTATGCTCAAAGAGCTGCGCCCCGATATGCAGGTGGAGATCTTCGAAGCCCTCGATTCGGCGGCACAAGAGAGCACCGATGCCTGGAATAATGCCGGTACCGGGCACGCCGCCCTCTGCGAACTCAACTACACGCCGCAGAACGCCGACGGCAGCGTCGGCATCGCGCGGGCGCTCGCCGTCAACACGCAGTACGATCTCTCGCGGCAATTCTGGGGCTACATGGTGCGCAAGGGTGCGCTCGGGCAACCGGAATCCTTCATCCACGACGTGCCGCACATCAGTTTCGTCTGGGGGGACGAGAACGTCGCCTTCCTGCGCAAGCGCTTTGAGGCGATGAACGCGCACCACTGTTTCCGCGGCATGGAATATAGTGAAGATCACGCCGAATTGGCGCGCTGGATGCCGCTGGTTATGGAGGGGCGTTCCCCTTCGCAGCACGTTGCGGCGACGCGCATGGCGATCGGCACCGACGTCGACTACGGCGCGCTGACCCGCGGCCTTCTCGCACACGTGCAAACCCTTCCCGGCGTGAACGTCTCCTACGCGCATCGCGTGACCGATCTGAAGCGCAGCTCCGACGGTGCGTGGAACGTGACCGTCCGCGATGCGAAGAACGGCACCACCCGTACCGTTCCGACGACGACGGTATTTCTGGGCGCCGGCGGCGGCGCGCTTTCGTTACTGCAGCACTCCGGAATTCGCGAAGGGAAGGGCTTCGGCGGCTTCCCCGTCAGCGGCATTTTCTTACGCTGCGACGACGATGCGGTCGTCGATCGCCACTTGGGGAAAGTCTACGGAAAAGCATCGGTGGGCGCTCCGCCGATGTCGGTGCCGCATCTCGACACGCGGTTCATCGACGGCAAACGTTCGCTGCTCTTCGGGCCCTATGCGGGCTTTTCGACGAAGTTCCTCAAGCACGGCTCCTACGGCGATCTCTTCGGTTCGCTGAAAAGCGATAATCTCCAATCGATGCTCGCCGTAGGGCGCGATAACTTCGACCTGACGAAATATTTAATCGGCGAGGTGCTCAAATCGAAGGCGAGCAAATACGCATCGCTGCGCGAGTATTTCCCCGAGGCCGATCCGAAGGATTGGGATTTTATCGTCGCCGGGCAGCGCGTTCAGGTGATCATGCCCGATCCCAAACTCGGTGGGAAATTGCAGTTCGGCACCGAGATCGTCTCCGACGGCGATGGTTCGATCGCCGCGGTGCTCGGAGCCTCGCCGGGCGCATCGGTCGCCGTTGCGGTGATGCTCGACGTCATCAATAGGCTCTATAAGGGCTCCGTCAATGAGTGGAAATCGAAACTCACCGAGATGATTCCCTCGTACGGCCGTTCGATTGCCGACGATGCCGCGCTCTGCGAGAGCGTACGCAAGGACACGGCGCAAGCGCTGCACCTCGCGACGATCTAGTCGCGAGGCGCGCGCTCGGCTACTGTCCCTGCCCGAGCGAGTAGCCGGCGACGCCGTCGAAGGTGTAGAGCCCCTCGCACTTGATCGTTTCGAGCCCGAGCGCTTCGATTGCGGCCATCAGGCGCGCGACCGCGCCGCCATCGACCGGCGTCTCGCTCTGAAAGCGGCAGCGCCAGTGATCGACGCAGCGCGTCGACGAACTCGCGCGCGGCCACACCTGCGTGCCGCGATTGGTGATCATCGTCAGGCGCATCGGCTCGGCGTCGATCGCGAGCAATCGCTCCGCAAGTTCGGCGGGCGCGCCGTCGTTCCAATCGATGAACATATCGACGCCGATGCGGCGCTTTTCAATAGTGCGGGCGGAGGTTGCTTCGCGTTTCTCCTCGGGCACGATGCAGCGGCCGATCTCGGGCGAGGCGAGCCGCGACGGCGCGCGCCCGAGCCGCTCGATGACGGCCTGCGCGAATTCGCTCGTGCCGACGCAACGGACGCTCTGCGCTCCGAAGATATCGCGCGTATGAATCCCGTCTTCGATCGTGCAGAGCCACCCATCCTGAATGCGCTTCGCGATCGCGCCTTGGCCGATGTGTCCGAGCAACATGATCGCGGCGTTGATGAGGCCCGAGGGATTGGCGATGCCCTGCCCGGCAATATCGGGAGCCGAACCGTGAATCGCTTCGAACATCGCGATATCGTCGCCGACGTTCGCCGAGCCGGCCATTCCGACCGATCCGCAGAGTTCGGCGGCGACGTCGGAGAGAATATCGCCGTAGAGATTCGGTAGGACGATCACGTCGAAGCGCTCCGGGTTGGTCGCGAGACGAGCGGCACCGATATCGACGATGAAATGTTCGTTTTCGATATCGGGATACTCGGCGGCGATTTCGGTGAAGACTCGGTGGAAGAGCCCGTCGGTCACCTTCATGATGTTGTCTTTGGTAAAACAGGTGACGCGCTTGCGTTGGTGGGCGCGAGCGTATTCGAATGCGTAGCGAACGATTCGTTCCGTACCGCTGCGCGTGATCAACTTGAGACACTGCGTCACGTCGTCGGTCTGCCGGTGCTCGATACCGCCGTAGACGTCCTCTTCGTTCTCGCGAACGACGACGATATCCATCTCGGGGTGCAGCGTCGGAACGAAGGGCGCCATCGCGCGCGCCGGGCGAACGTTGGCGTAGAGCCCGAACATTTTGCGAATCGTGACGTTGAGGCTCTTATACCCGCCGCCTTGCGGTGTGGTGATCGGCGCCTTGAGCAGCAGCCGTGTCGATCCGAGGGTCTCGAGGGCCTCGTCGCCGATACCGCTCGATAGCCCCGAACGATAGACGCGCTCGCCGATCTCGATCGGGCGCGGCTCGATCTTCGCCCCGGCCGCGTTGAGGATCGCGAGGGTGGCATCCATAATCTCGGGGCCGATTCCATCGCCGTGGGCGATGGCGACCGGGACGGAGACGGCGGCTTCGGGAAGGGTATCGGCTGCAATCACAGGGCGGACTCCTTTGTGAACTCAAATGCATGAAATACTGTTCATGTATGGTATAACAGGTAACCCGGCGGCGGTCAATATCTACTGCGGCAGCGGAGGAGAAAAAAATGGAGGCTCGTTCTCGGTGGACCTTTTTAAGCAACCACGCGCACGTTACGGTTGCTCTCGCCCAGAACCCCGAACTGCGGCTCCGCGACCTCGCCGAACAGGTTGGGGTGACCGAGCGCGCCGTCGCGCAGATTCTCGTCGATCTCGAAGCTGCCGGCGTGATCTCGCGCGGCCGTGACGGGCGCCGCAACGTCTATACGGTGCACCGCGGAGTCCCGCTCCGCCATCCGCTCGAGTGCCACCGCTTCGTCGGCGATATTCTCGGCGCCGTTCTCGGCGACTTGTAAGCATGCTCACCGCGCGCACGCGCGCGCCCTGGTAGGGTCGGAGGGCATTCTGCATTCCCTCCTTTCCCAAACTCGGAGAACGGACTCATGAAAACATCCCGACTCGTCGCGGCCGCATCGGTTGCCGCAGTGCTGCTGGCGGGGCTTCCCGCACTCGCTTCGATGATGGCCGCACCATCGATTGCGATACTTTCACCGGCCGCAGGTGCGACCGTGCGCGGAGCGTCGATTCCGCTCCGCGTCGCCGTTCGCAATTATCGCCTCGAATGTACGAACATCGGCAAAACCAATGCGCCGATGGGAGAGGGGCACTACCACGTGATGATCGACGGCATGGATATGGCCCATCTCGTCGGGCCATTCTGCTCGCCCTCGGTCGCCCTATCGGGGCGCGGGCTCGCACCGGGGCGGCACACGATCACCGTCGCGCTCGCGACCGACGCGCACGCGTTGGCGAGTATGCCGACGAGCGTCACGTTTACGTACCAACCCGTCGGCACGAAGCCGCTTCCAACTCCGAGCCGTTCCGGGCGTCCCTCGGTCGCCATTCTCTCGCCGCGCAACGGCGCGAGTGTCGGCAAACGCTTCACGCTCGTGCTCGGCGTCCACGATTTTCACCTTTCCTGCGGCCTCGAAGGGAAACGCGATATCGCCGGGTGGGGACACGTGCACGTCATGGTGCAACAGAGCGGCGAGACGAGCGCCGTACCGCCGACGCCGTT
>JAJYHP010000125.1 GCA_021784715.1 bacterium | reverse complement strand
CGGTTGCCGGCGATATGGCTGCAGCGAAGCGGGCCTGGCCGACGATCTGGGCTTTTCTCGCGCATGCGCTTCCACAGGGGGCGCGATGATCGCCGCCGATAGAGCCGACGCCGTCGTGTTTCGCGGCGTCTCCAAGAAATACGGGGCGCTCACGGCGCTCGATGCGATCGATCTGTGTATTCCGCGCGGCCAAAGCGTTGCGTTGCTCGGCCCCAACGGCGCCGGGAAGACGACCGCGATCTCGTTGCTGCTCGGGCTACGGAGTGCGACCGCCGGTTCGATATCGGTGCTGGGCGGAAGTCCTCGCAATCAGCGGGTGCGGGCGCGCGTCGGCGCAATGCTGCAATGTTCGGGGCTGCCCGAGTATCTCACCGTCAGCGAGGCGATCGCGCTCTTTCGCAGCTACTACCCGGAGCCGTTGCCGACCGGCGAACTCCTCGCGCTCGCCGATCTGAACGCGAAAGCCCATGCGCGCATCGCGCGCCTTTCGGGCGGACAATTACAGCGACTCTATTTTGCAGTCGCCCTCTGTGGCGACCCCGAAATTTTGGTGCTCGACGAGCCGACGGTCGGGCTCGATGTCGAGGCGCGCCGTTCGTTACTCGCGACGATCTCCGGCATCGCCGAGCGCGGGCGGACGGTCCTCATGAGCACGCACTATCTCGAAGAGGCCGACGCACTCGCGGATCGGGTCGTAGTGATCGACCGAGGAAGAATTATCGCCGACGGATCGCCGAGCGAGGTGAAGGGAACCGTCGGGCGCAAGCGCCTCACGTTCACGTCGCCGATCGCTCTCGACGACGAGCGATTCGCGCGCAGCGGCGACCGTTACGAAGCGCTCACCGAATCGCCGGAGCGTCTCTTGCGCGATCTCTTCGCGCGTGATATTCCGCTCGAGAACCTTACCGTTACCGGCGCGACGCTCGAAGAAGCGTTCGTCGCGCTTACGTCAGGAGGGGCCGCGCGTGTCGCTTGAGATTGCTCCCTTTGGGCCGATGCTACGCGCCCAGTCCAAAATCGAACTCCTTCGGTTGCTGCGCATACCGTGGTTTACGATCGCCACAGTCGTCTTTCCGGTGATGTTCTATTCATTCTTCGGCTTAGAGCAAGCTCATATGCCGTATATGAACGCGACGGTGGGGCTCTACCTGTTGGCGTCGTTTAGCGCATATGCGGTGATGAGCCTCGCCTTGTTCTCTTTCGGTGCGAGTGTCGCCGCCGAACGCGGGAGCGGTGCGACGCGTTTGATGCGCGCGGCACCCCTGCGGCCGCTTGCCTATTTCGCCGGCAAATGCATCGCGTCGCTCGCTTTCGGAGGCGTTGCAATACTTTTGCTCGTCCTCTTCGCTCGCTTGACGGGGGGCGCCGCACTCTCGCTTCCGATGCTCCTCATGCTGATGACGCGATTGCTGCTCGGCAGCTTGCCCTTCGTTGCGCTCGGTTTCGCGGTAGGCTATATGGCGGGGCTCAACGCCTCGGTGGCGATCCTCAACCTCATCACGCTGCCGTTGGCGTTTGCCTCCGGGCTCTTGGTTCCGCTCGATCAACTGCCGCCGTTCGTGCAGTCGATCGCGCCGTATCTTCCGACCTACCATCTCGGGCAACTCGCGTGGGGCGCCGTCGGTGCAACGAGCGAGCCGTGGCCGCGCGCGGCGCTCTGGCTGCTTGGTTACGCTGCGCTCTTCACTTGGATAGCCGTACGGGCCTACTATCGTGAAGAGCGCAAAGAGTTCGCATGATGGAGCGTTCGCGGCGGTTCGATTTAGAAGCGGCCGTAGATGCTTCGACGTAATTGACGCAGGCGCGGATTCTTCCAGGTCGTTCCGTTTTGGAACGCGATCCGTAACGGCACGCACTTGGTGAAGCTCGTGCCGAGCGGTAGGACGTTGCGACTCAACCCGAATTGATGTCGAATCAACGCTCCCGGCGTAAACGTGCCGAGATCGCGTACCGTCGCAACGAGCCGCCCTCTTGCTAGGAGGCCGAACTCGATTTTCTTCATAACGCGATGCGTTCGGTTCGTGTAGGCGATGGAAAGAAGCGGGCTATCCTGCATCGGAGGTTGGTAGAACATACCTCCGAAGGAGTCGCTCCAATAGTACGGATAGCTCGGGAGAAAACCGTCGGAGTAGGCCCACATCGCGCTCCCGACCGCTTGTGGGCGGCACTCGGAGATGCGGACGGGGTGCTTGATGGTGGTGGCCATCGCGGTCGTCGTTGCGGATGCGAGAAAGAGGGCGATTGCGAGGCTTGCTGATGCGTTCTTCATGATGTTACCTCATGCTAGTAGAACGTATCGGCGAGGATTTACGGTACGCTCACGCGGCGAATCGAGCGAAGAAAATGCCGTTATGGCGCGAGCGTGAGGGAGTACCGCGTCGCTGCGCGCACCGCCGCACGGCTCCAGGGAAGCGCTAACAATCTTCCCGAGACCCAGGCTCCGGCCTCATCGGTGTACCAACGGCTGCCCGGCTCACCGGACTCCCCCTGCGGAATGGTGATGCCGCCGCGATCCCACGCACCGGGCTCCCAGACCGCGCGGAAACTCTGCGAGAAGCCTTGGCGCTGTACGTGAATCACGAAGCCGTCGCCGTCGCCGGCAAAGCGCGAACCATCGAGAAAGCGCGCGCCGAGCGCGGCGAGCGGGTGGCGCACCGTCACCGCTCCGGCGACGCTCCAGGGCTGCAGCCGCGGGCGCTCGCGTGCAGCGAGCCGTAGCGCGCTACCGAGTTCGGGCGTCGCCCCCAAACGCTCGCTCATTTCGTTCTTCATAAAGGGCTGCTGCGTCAGTTGCACGAGCGCGCGGCGAAGCGTCACCGCGGCGGTCGCACCGAGCGAATCGGGCGCAACCTCGCCGTTCCAGCTGCGAAGTGCGGCGAGCAAACGCGCCTCGGCACCGGTATCGTGCAACCATGCATGATGTGCGGCGATGCGCGCGAGCGCGCGTTCCGCCGGCGAATAGACGTCCATCTCCATGCGTGCGAAATAGGCGATGCTGTATTTTGTTCGTGCGCGTAACAGGGTCGCGATGCGATAGGCGCGATACGGCGGTGCGAACTGCGCGCTCAAACGCAGCGGATAACCGGGGGCGTACATTTTGTTATTCGCAGTCCAGACGACGGCGTTGCGCGATGGCGCAACATGCGGAAGCACGCCGAACGGTACGAGGCCGTAATGCTTTGCAAGCGCGGCGGCTGCATGGAAGCGTCGCCCCCAGAGCGGATCGGCGGGGATCGTTCCGGCGAGTTGGTAGGCGGCGTTGCCGTGCGTATCGGCGAGAACGAAGTTTTGCGTCGGACCTGGGTAGTTGCGCAGCGCGCGCAACGCTGCGGCGATCGAGTTTGCGCGGTCGAGTGCATAGAAGGTCGGGAGCGGCGATTCGGGGTGAACGTAGGCGGGCCAGCGCACGAGCACCAAACCGCGACCGGGCATCTGCACGCCGAACTCGCGTGCGCCGCGCCAATAGCGTGCGACGACCGGCTTGCCGAAACGAACGCGAATACGCTCGCTCACCCACTGCCCCGGCGGCAGGGTCGCGGGTGCGTTAAAGACCTCGAGGCCGGCAGTGGTGCCGTTGGTCGCGCCCCATGCAATCGCGGCGTTATGGCCGAGAATGACGCCCGGCGTTCCGGCGAGCGTCGCGCCGGCGGCATGAAAGCCCGGGGCGCGCAGATCGACGAGATACCAGACGCCGGGAATGCCGAGCCGCAAATGCGGATCGTTCTCCAGCAATGCGCGCCCGGAGCGCGTGCGTGCGGCGCCGGCCGCCCACTCGTTGCTGCCGAGCGCGGCTTTCGGATCGCGAAATTCGGCGACAAGCGTTTTTCGCAACGCGACGGCGGTGCAGCGATGCGGGTCGGCGATACCGGCGAGCCCCGCGGTTACCGGCGCGTCGTAACATGGGTCGCTCAGCGGCGCGTGCGGGCCGCGCGCGGCGATATCGTTCCAGGTGTCGGTCAACTCGATTACCGTGGCCATGCCGACGGCGAGGGAATCTTGCGGCGTCCAGAGCGGCGGATGCGCGAGCAGCAGCCGGAACTCGACCGGCAGCGGGTTGCGTGCGGTGGCGGCGTTGACGCCGTCGGCGAAGCGTTGCAGCAGCAGTTGCTCGCGCGGCGAGAGCGCGGCCCACTGTTTGGCGACGATGGCGGCGACCGGAATCGCGCGCGAGTTTTCGTCGACGGGCACCAAGCTCGGGCCGAGCAGCGCGGCGAGTTTTCCGAGCACGAAGCGGCGAAGAAGATCGAGTTGAAAGCGTCGATCTTCGCCTTCGGCGTAGCCCTCTGCGAAGAAGAGATCGCTCTGATGCGCCGCGACGATATGCGGCACACCGCGAGCGTCGCGTAGGATCTGCACCGACGCCTTCAGTGCAAGGCCGTGAATCTCACCGGAGTAGCGCGCGCGAACGTGCATGCCGAGAAGCACGTTCCCGGCGTAGAGTGCGAGGATGAGGAGGAGGACGCCGAAGAGAGCGGCGAGCGTGAGCGCGGTTCGTCGGAGCAGCAGCATGGCGCGCGCCTTCGACGCCGAGGCGCCGGTTACACTTTTTTCGTTCGACGCCCCCGACGATAGATATCTTTGCGCGGGCCGATTTCAAGCACGAGGATGAGCAACACGCCGTCATCGACCGTGTAGATAACGCGATAATCACCGACGCGAATTCGCAACTCGCCGGTACCTCCGACAAGTTTCTTGACGCCGCGTGGCCGGGGATTCTCAGCGAGACGTTCGACTCTCGAAATAATCGTTCGCCGCAGCGACGGTTCGAGATGATCCAACACCTTCAGCGTCGATCGCGAAAAGGCGACGCTATAAGCCGTAACGAGCCTTCACTTCCTCGAAGGAAATCGCGCCATGCAAGCGCACGTCTTCAAGGGCCGTTGCCGCGGCAGCGAGATCTTCGGCATCTTCGAGGCGATGCAGCTCCTCAAGCGCCGCCAGGGAGATGAGCGCGGCGATCGGCTTTCCTCTTCGCGTGAGAACGACTTCTTCAGCGCCATAGGCGACGCGGTTGATAATTTCGCTTCCGCGCTCGCGCAGCTCCGTCGCTGGGATCGTCGTGCTGGTTGTGTCCATAATGTCCATATTGTACGGTTCGGCTATGGGCAGCGTCAAGACCGAGGGCGTCGGCCCTCGCCGATCATGTCCTCGCCAGGAAGTCCGACCCGATGGCTTCGGGCGAGGATTCGCTCGACGGTGGCGGTCGCCTCATCATCGTCGGCAGTGGATTGGGAGCGCGCCGGGGCTAGGTGCGCTACCGGCCGCCCGCGCCTGGTAAAAACGATTGTTTCGCCATGTTCGGCGGCGTCGAGAAGCTCGGTGAAGTCGGTGATGCCGTCGGAGGAGCGCTCAATAAATTTCGCCATGCGCGCAGTATGGCAGACCTCACCGAAAGCTGCAATCGAGATGCTACGACGTTCCCATGGATTGAGATTAGCTCGGCAGAGCCATCAGCACCCCGCCGTCGATAAGCCCGAAAACGTGCCCCGCGATGCGGCCGGCGACCACTTCGCTTTGGACGAAAAGCCCTAGCTCGATATTCACGTCGATTGCATTCGCGGTGAGGTTCGCACTCGTTACCAGCGCGCGGTTGCGGTCCGCAACGACGGCTTTTGCGTGTAAGAGCCCGCCCGGCGGCCGCAATTCTTTTGGCCACACGTATGCGCGTGCATTCGGTATTTGTCGAAACTCGGATACATCGTCGTTACCGCGGAACCTGCCGGAGCTCTCCTCGGGCGACTCCAGAACGAAGTGAAGGGAAACCCCGCGCGCTGCCGCCTCGCGAAAAGCAAACATTGCGTCGGGAATCTGAAACGATGCAAACGAGACGACAAGCAGCTCGTGATTCGCCGAGCGAATCAACCCCAGAAGCGTGGCGGCGCTTCGGCGTGCCGAGGTGCCCGGCACCGATGGTCCGGTCCAGACAACATCGATTTGGAGATCGTCGGCATTTCGCGCTGCGACGGCGAGAGCAGTTTCTAACGCGATCGCAACGCTCGAGCACGACAGTGACGCATCGGTCTCGCGAATGCGTTTGAGCGCCGTAAGCGCCTGCAGCGCGGCACCCTCGTCGGCCATCGCACGCATAAGGCCGGCGCGCGTAATTTCATTCAGATTCGCAGCGCCGCTCAGCAATGGAACGAGTCGCCGGCAATACTCCGGCGATAGGTCGGAAAGGAGATCGGCGACGATGTTCCCGACGGTCACAGCATGTCGGAGAAGAACGCGAGATCGCGGCAACCCATCGTCTCCACGAGCGTTGCGCGTTCCAGGATGCGGTTGTTGCGCTCGCAGCTCGTCTCCGGAATAAAGAGGCAGCTATGGCAAGCGGCGCCGTGCTGAGTACCGTCGTCGTCGCTTGGTTCGTGCTCGGCGCAGAGTGGGTCGGAACTACAGAACATCGAGCGATGTAACGCCTCGGCGAGGATCCGGTCGAAGGTTGCAGTCTCGGCCATGGCAACCAGTCCCCCGAGGGTTCCCTCCGAGTCTGGCGCCGCGGTGTAGATGAGGATGCCGGCCATGGGATCCTCGTGGTTTCCATCGGAGGCGTAGATACGCTCGCGCAACGACGCGGCGTTATATCCGCACTCGAGGGCGAGCTCGTTTATCAATGCGTGAGCGAGCGAATGAAGCAATACATATCGCGTCGCCGGCCATGCGTGTGGGCCAAAACGGTGCAGTACCGCGTCTCGGAGCCGTGCGATCCGCGGCGACTTTTGCGCCGCATCTTCCCAGGCGCGCACGCGTTCCTCGGGTAGCCGAAAGAAGAGCCCTTCGCCGCGAGACTCGACTGCCGGAACCCAGAAGGTTGGCCCGCTCGTCAGCGATACGCGGTGGAGGGAGCTAGTATCGTCAACGTCCGCAAGATCGGGCGGGTCGATCCGTGCAAACGCGATCGAGGCGGTCGTCTCGCGGAGGCGCGTCGCCGCCACGACTTGCGCGATCGAGCCGCGATGTCGTTCCGGTACGCTGCGTTCGGCGATCGTGAAATCGGGCGCGCCCTGCGAATCGGACGGGTGCGTGAATTGCAGCCATTCGGGGCGTCGCAGATCCGTAAGCGCCGCCTGCGCGCGTTCTCCATTGCGCCGTCTCTCGACGACCTCCCACAAATCGGCGACGGCATACACGCGTAACGTTTCTAGCACCGGATTAAACGTCAGTGCCGATTCGAGCGTCGATTCATCGCGAATTAGTGGAATATCAAGATGAACCCAAAGCGCGTCAACATCATCGTCAATCGCCCCGGCAGCGCTCACCGGAATAAAGAGTGCGCTTAACGTTATGCCGAACCAGGTGTTTGAGGCGCCGAGTAAAAGCGGTTGCGCGACTTCGCTACAGCGCTCGAACGTTCGTAGATGTGGATGTCGACCGCGACAGGCCGGCCGCTCTTTTGCCTCGCGGTCGAATGCCTTCAACACGATCGCAGAGGCGCCGCAACCGTGGCATCGCACGAGTACTTCGGTCGAGCGTGTGCCGCTGCCGGGCTCGGAGAGCTCGAGCGTTCCGCCGCCGGCTGCGCACGGCTTATAACCGTGGGCGAATTCTTGCCAGGGAAATTCGTCGAGGTGACCGTTGACGCAGGCCATGACGAAGCGCGCGGGGACGACCGCCGGCGCCTTCCCTTTTCCGCAGCCGCGGTGTTCGAAGCGCGCGCGTTCGGGATGGTAGATATCCTCCTTGAACGTGAAGAGCCCCCCGTCGATCGTGGAGAGCAGGTTGCAGCGTGTGCAGCGCATCCATCGCGGGAAGGGGATGACCGGAACCCCGATTTTTGCCCAGTCTTCCGTTGGGTTTCGCGACTCTTCTTTCCAAGGTATAGCTACGAGTTGCGAAACCTGCGGGCCGAGTGCCGCCTGGACCGCGGCGAGTAGGCGCGGCTCGCTTATCGTTTCCTCCGGGCGGCTCCACGCCTGAAGCCCCGCCACCACGACGGCAAAATTGGGAAGGTCGACGAGCGCGCCGACACCATAGGCATAGAGCATTTGGCTAGGCCGAATGCTGCCGACCCGCGGGCGCCCCGACGTGTTAGCGGTCATCGTCACGCTCATCGAAATCCTCGTCCTCGAAATTCGGGGCGGTGGGCGCGGCAGCCGCGGCTGCGGTTGTTAGATGATACGGCGGCGCCTCGTCAACGCTCGTATCGTCGACGGCGAGCAAAAGGTTCACGTTGTGCTCGGTTTCGCGCAGGGAATTGGGCGCCGACCAGCGGCCCCAACGGCGCTTCCCCGGAGGCTCGAGGAGTGATTTTCTTTTCGCCCCGCCTCCATAGGAAAGCGGTGCCTGATGACGTTGCGCGATGCGTTGCCGATCGAGCCAGATATCGAGCAGTTCGTCGGCGCGGCGGCGAACCTCCGCTGCCACGCGAGGATCGGGATGAACGCGCGCCGCGCGCCGCGCAAGTGCATCGACGGCTGCGCGGACGTCGCGTTCGACGAGCGGTGCAATCTGCGCGGCTTCGTCGGGATTCAGCGAGTTGCCCAGTGGCAGGTGAGCGTTTTCCTGGCGGACGATACCCACGAGAACTGCCGCTAACGCTCGATCGAGTGCGCGGCTGGAAAACGGCGTAAGCGAGAGCGGTTCCACTTGTCGGTAAAAGGTTGCGTGGTCGAATTCGAAGCGTTCGTAATGCGAGAGATCGCGCGGCCGCGCCCAGTTGTAGAGAGTAAAAACGATACCGGGTCTGTTCGCTTCTCGGCCGATACGGCTGGTCGCCTGAATGTACTCGGCGGTCGATTTCGGCTGCCCCACAACTATCATCAGCCCTAGGCGCGGCACGTCCACGCCGACCGAGATCATGTTGGTTGCGAGGACGACGTCGAAGGGCCCGTTATAACCGCTACGCGTCCCAGGAGCGAAACTCACGGTGAGACCGTCGAGCGTTTTAGGAATCTCGCCGGAACTCATGCGGCTGGTCAGCTCCTTGACCGTTAGAGCCGTGGAGCGTTTCCCTAAACCGCGCGTTGCCGCCATCGAGAGGCGCTGTCGCACGTCGTCATCAACGAGGCGACGCATGCCGGCGAGCTCGCGAAGCGAACTAAAATAATCGAGCATCGTCATATATGGATCGGCCGCCTCGCCGTAGCGGTCGAAGACTTTCTGCGCGGCGGCGAGAATGGAGATCGACATGCGTGCTTCGGCGGCTTTAAGGCGCTGCCCCCGCGCGCAAATGCCGACGTAGAGGCGGCCGGGTGCCGTTTGCGACGGCGGTGTCTCGCGTGCAAAAAACGTTTCGCCCGCGTCGAGTACCGGCGGCGGGAAGAGGCTTAAGCGGCGCGCGAAGAGCGCGTTGACCTGTGACGCTGCGCGACGGATCGTCGCGGTGGAGGCAACCACCTTCGGACGAACGGTGATCCCGCCGATGCACACCGAGGCAAGTCGATCGATTGCGGTCTCGTAGAGCCCGGCGAGCGTTCCGAGCGGGCCGGAGATGAGGTGCAACTCATCTTGAATGATGAGATCCGGCGGGCGTAAACGATTGCACGCCACGGTTTTATGCGCCGGCACCGAGCCCGCGGCATTATGGCGGTCGTTCTCCTCGTATCCCGATGAGCGGTCGAGATCGTGCGAACGGAAACCGTGTCGCTCGCAGCGCTGATAGGTGCGCCCGAAGAGCAGGTGCATCGGTCCAAGCCAGGGCAGGCGCGCAAACTTATCGATCGTTGCGATGAGGAACGCCGGTAGCAGCCGATAGACCTCTTCGTCGGTGGTGACCACGGGAATCCCCTCGCCGGGGGCTCGCCGTTCGGTAAACGCGCACGTGCCGAAGGGATCCGAGCAGAAAAGCAGCGTGCGCCAGCGCACTTTGTCGGGCTTGATGTCGCGCCCCACCTCCAGGCCGGCCCCGCACCACGGGCAGGCGGCGAGTTGGAGCGGATTGGAATAGCCGCCGGTGTAGCCGCTGCGCTGGCGTGCGGCCTCGACTGCATCGAGTGCGGCTTTGAAATAATTCGGCGTCGTGTTCTGCCCGATCCAGAGGCCGAGGCGAAACGGCACGGTGCCCCAGCGCGCGTCTGCGGCCGCCTTGTTGCGGCGAAGCACCTCGCAGGCGCAAATGAGTGCCGATGCGCGGGCGAACTGCTGAGAGGTGAGGAGCCGCAGCGTATAGCGCATGAAGACCGCGACCCCTTCGGAACCATCGAGTGGACCTTCATCGCTATCGAGCGTGCCTTGCAAGCGCCGAATCGCCAGCGTAAACGCAACGAGGCCGAGATAGGCCTCCGTTTTGCCGCCGCCGGTTGGGAAGAAGAGCAGATCGAGAACGGCATCGTCGCCGGAACGTTCGCTGTGGCGTGGGTCGACTAGCGACGGCAGGTTTAGGCAGATGAATGCGATCTGAAAGAGCCGCCACGAGCGGTTCGCCGGAACGTCGACCAAGCGAACGAACTCCTCGAGCGGCGGAACTGCGCTTTTCGCTTCATCGGAGCTTGCTGCGTCGGAAAGGCTGCGACGCTGCGCAATCGCAAGTTGCCGGATACGCTGCTGCCACATCGCTTCGTTGGCAAAGCGGAATGCCTCGGCGGCATTGCTGTCGCTCTCCAAGATGGCGATGCCCGCCTCAATGCGCGTCGCGATGGTTCGCGCTTGCGTGATGGCATCGCGCGCGGCTTCTTCGTGTGCAGCGAGGCGCTGTGCGGGATCGGCGACGCGCTGTTCTTGCGCGTCGATCCAGGCTCGGTAGGCCGTAACGATGGGTTGAAGCCGTTCGCGAAATTGTGCATCGGGCGTCGCGGCGAGCACGGCCATGTCGCGTTCGAGCGGTGAAAGCAACGGGTTCTCCGCGACAATCGGTTGATCGGTGCGCGCGAGTTCGTAGGTTGGGACGTTGCAGGTTGAAATCGAAATGGCGCGGCGCTCCTCGCCGGGAGCGCGCTCGGCGCGAACGGCGACCCCGTGGCCGACCGCAAACTCCAGCGCATCGCGATAGAGCATGCCGAGCTGCGCGCGCTCGTCATCAGCCTCTGCGTGGGTGGGCTCGCCATAGCTGCGTTCGAGAAAGATGGGGCGCGCGGCGGGATCGCGCACGGTGAGTGCGGCTTGGAAGAGCCAGCGCTCGTCGGCGTTCCGTTTTATCGATGTTTGTTCGTTGACAAGAAAGATCGTTACTAACCGGCTGCCGTCATTTCGTCGGCGGGCGCGCCCGCGAATAACCACGGCGGGTTGCTCGGGGACCGGCATGGTTGCTTCGATATCACCGTCGACCAACGCGACGCGCACGGTTCCTTCGCGGTCATAGCGCTGCCAGATCGAGAGCATCTCCTTGTCGGCGTCGCGCTTGCGGATGTAAAAGCCCTCGATCGCACGCAACTCGTCGGCAGCGCGCTGCTCCTTACGGTAATGCCCCCAACTTGCGAGCACCTCGATCTCGGTCGCTTCGGCATCGACGGAAAAACTTAGGCCGAGCGAGGACGGGAAAAAGCCTACTGCCGCAGTGCGATCGCTCTCCGCGCCTTCCTCGCCGTCGCCTTCGAGATTGCTTGCTTCGTCGAAACGCGCCGGATCGGTGCGGACGTCGCGCGGCGCGAGCATTCCGACGAGATAGCGATCTCGAACGAGCGGGCTTGCCGGGAGTGTCTCTCGCGGCCCAAAGGCGGGGCCGTGGAGATCGCCGATAACGAGCCGCGCGAACTCGTCGCGAACCTGCCAGGGCGATACAGTACCGGCGGCCACTGTTAAGACAGCCGCTTTGCGGTGGGCTCTGGATCCGTTGCCGGCCGAATCCGGCATTCCCGGGCGAACGCTGCCGCA
>JAJYHP010000129.1 GCA_021784715.1 bacterium | reverse complement strand
ATCATCAGCACGCGCGGAGGCGAGGATCTTCCGCAATTCAATCGTGCGATGATGGAAAAGCTCGCGCTCTCCTCAGCGACGGTCTAATTCTTACGCAGATCCAATCACTCGCTCTTCACGGCGCGGACGGCGTCGAAAGTGGGCTTCGCATCGCCGGGTCTTCGGGCCCGGCGTTGCTGTTCATTCACGGCGTCGGATCGACTGCAGAGATCTGGGACGCACAAGTACGGTCGTTCGCAGCGCGCGCGCGCTGCGCGGCGCTGGAGTTGCGGGGAAACGGCGTCGTTCCCGATCCCGATCCCGCCGCGATTACTCGCGAGGGATACGCACTCGATGCGATCGCCGCGCTCGATGCGATAAACGCGGAGAAGGCCGTCGTCGTCGGATGCAGTCTCGGCGGCGTCGTCGCCTTCGAACTCGCTCGTCGCGTCCCCGAGCGTCTCGCAGCGTTCGTTTTCGTCGGTAGTTTTGCGAAGTATCCCGATGCCGAGGCGTACGTCGCGCGCATCCTCGCCGCCGTCGAGGCGGCGGGCGATATGGCGACCTTCGCGCGCGCCCGTACCACGCAGCTGGGATTGCCGCCGCAACGCGAACGCGAAACCATCGAGCAGATGGCGCGCAAGAGCCGCGCCTCCTACGAGGCTTCGACCCGTGCAACTTGGACCGGCGATTACCGCGACGATCTCGGATCGATTCGCGTGCCGACGCTAGTGATGGTCGGCGAGCGGGATAGCGTCGCTCCCCGCGCGCTCTCCGAGGAGATCGCCGCAGGGATTCCATCGGCGTCGCTCGTCGAGATTCGCGATGCCGGGCACGTCGCCAATGCCGATGCCCCGGCCGCGTTCGATGCGCGCTTGCACGCCTTTCTCGACCGGATTGCCGAGTCGTGAGCAGCCCATATCCCCTGAGTCCCGAACGCGAGCGCGCGCGCCTCAAAGTTCTCGATTCCTACCAGGTCCTCGATACCGGCGACGAGGCGATCTTCGATGCATTCGTCGCGCTCGCAGCGGAGCTCGCCGACACCCCGATCGCCCTGGTCAGCCTGATCGACGAAAAGCGGCAATGGTTTAAGGCGCGTCGCGGCCTCGAAGTAGAGGAAACGCCGCGCGAACAGGCATTCTGCGCCTATGCGCTCGACGACCGCGTTACGACGCTGGAAGTGGAGGATGCGACTGCGGACGATCGCTTCAAGGCGAATCCGCTCGTCACCGGAAGCCCTGCAATTCGTTTTTATGCCGGCTTCCCGCTGGTCGCCCCCGACGGATCGCGTTTGGGAACGATCTGCGTGATCGATCGAAAACCGCGCGCGTTAACCGACGGTCAACGCGATGCGTTGATGGCACTCTCTCGCGCCGTCATGGCGGTCCTCGACGCGCGGCGCGAATTTTACAACCTCTTTGAATCGGCACGCCTCGACGTGCTGACCTTCGATGCCGATACGCGAAAAATTAGTTTTGCCTCGGTTGGTGCGGCGAAACATCTTGGATACGATCATCGAACCTTGCTTGGAAAAGAGATAACCGAGATTTACGAAGGTCTGACCGAATCGCGCATGATTGCGGCGATCGAGACGATGCGCGGCGGCAACCCGTGGGTCGCCGAGACGATAGCGCGGCGTAGCGACGGGTCGTCGTTTCCGGTAGAAATTCGCGCCGATCTCAGCGGCTTCGAGGGTGACCGACGCATACTCGCCATCGCGGCCGACATCAGCGTTCAGGTCGGGAACCGGCATCGCCTCGATTTGCTCTCGCGGGCGATGAACGAGACCGCCGAGATGCTCCGCATCTTCGAAGTTGACGAAACGAGCGGACGCCTTCAGTTGATCTATATGAACGATGCCTTCGAACGAGCGACCAACTGGAGGGCGGTGGACGCGGTCGGGAAAGATATCGACGATTTTCGATTTGGGATGCCCGACGACGACGGCATGCGCCGCTTGCGGGCCGCGATGCTCGCCGGTTCGCCGGCGCGCGAACAGGTCGTTGCGTATCGACGCGACGGAAGTGGGTTCTGGGCGCTCCGTTCGTGTACGCCGATACGCGACGTTCGAGGAACGATCACGCATTGGGTGCTGGTAGAACGAGACGTTAGCGAAGACGTCGAGGAGACCGCACGGCTCGAAGAGCAAAACGATCGGCTGGCGGCGCTCGCTCGTTCGGCGCGAGAGATCGTGGCCGCCCTCGACGGCAAGGGGCTCGTCGAATTCGTCGTTCGCGGCGCGCAAAAAGTGCTCGGTGCGAGCGGACGTATTCTCGCGAAGCAGCGCGACGGCAGCGTCGTTGAAGTTCGCGACAGCAGCAGCCCCATCGATCCCGGCGCGTCGCCGTTTCTTTGCGATCTGTCGCGCCGTATCGGCGAGGACGGAGGGGTCGTGCTCTCCGAAAATCGTTTCGATGCCGCCATCGGCATCGGTCGCAGCGATCGATTCGATTTAGTACTGCGCCTGCACCGCGAAATTCGGCCGTTCGAACGGAACGATCTGTTTCTGGTCGATCTCTTCGCACAGTTTGTGGCGGTCGCCGTGCGTAACACCTCGCTCTACGCCGAGGTCGAACGTCGGCGAAACGCGATTTACGAATTGAGCCGCACGAAGAGCGATCTCATTGCCATGCTCGCTCACGATTTTCGGGGCCCGCTCACGACGATCGTTGGTTTTGCCGATCTTCTCGGTGAGGTCGGCGAGCTCAACGACGAACAACGCTCTTTCACGCAGGCGATGAAGCAGGCCGCGCTCGATCTTTCAAATCTCGCCGCCGACACGCTCGCTCTCTCGCGATTGGAACGGAACGAGTTGGTGCTCTCGCTCGGCGAGGTGGATATCGAATCGCTTCTACGCGATCTGGCGGTGAGATACGCCGACCGCCGAGAGATCGAGATTTCCGTCGATGGGGATTCGAAAATCATCGGTGACGGAGATCGCCTGGCGCAAGTTTTTTCGAACCTTATCGAAAACGCCATAAAATACTCGCCGGGTGGTGAATCCGTCGAAGTGCGGATCCATCGAGAACCCGACGGTGTCGTCGTAACGGTTCACGATTGCGGTATCGGCATTCCGAACGCGGAGATATCCTCGCTCTTCGAACGTTTTACTCGGGCTTCGAACGCGCGTAAACTCAAGATTCCGGGGACGGGATTCGGCCTTTTCCTGACGAGGCAATTGGTGCGCCTCCACGGAGGGACGATTGCATTGGCGAGCGAGGAAGGGAAAGGCACGATCGTGACCGTGCGGTTGCCGTTCGCTCCAGTCGAGAGCCATCGTCCGCACGCCGTCGCGCTCGTCGGATCCGGAGAGCGCATCGTCGTTCTCGCCGACGAACTTCGCGAGGCGGGCTATCGCGTTCGCATTGCGGCGCTGATTGACGAGCTCGGAGCTCTTTTGGAGCGAGAACCGGTTGGGGCGGTCGTGCTTGCCGCACGGTTCGAGAACGGCGGAACCGATGGAGCGGCGGCTCTGCAAACGATGTTGCGCGAACGAGGGATCCCGCTGGTGACGATCGGAGAAGGCAACGACGCGGGCTTGCAGGCAAACGCGCAGGTCGCGGGTCCGCCGACCGCCGATGCGTTGCTGCGCGTTCTCGACGATACGTTCGGAGCGAGCGCGGCCGCAGCTCCCACCCCGCCCTAGAACGGGCCGGCGAAGCGAAAGGTATTCTTCCCGGCGGATTTCGCTTCGTAGAGCGCTTTATCGGCGGCTTCCAGGAGCGAAGCCTCGGTGATGCCGTGCCACGGATAAACCGCAATACCGATGCTTAGTCCGACGCGCAGCGCCTTCCCATCGAACGGGAACGGCTCTTGGAGCGACTCGATGAGTTTTTCGGCAAGCGCGTCGGCGTCCTCCGGTATGCGCGCAAGTTGTTGCAAAACCGCGAACTCGTCGCCGCCGAGGCGCGCGAAGGTATCGCTTTCGCGTAATATCGTACCGGTGCGTTCGCCGAACGCGCGCAGAAGCGCGTCGCCCGCCGCGTGCCCGTGAAGATCGTTGACGCTTTTAAAACCGTCCAAATCGAGAAACAATAACGCAAATGGCCGGTTGTAGCGCTTCGCTCCGGCAATGGTCTGCGTGAGGCGATCTTCGAAGAGCGCTCGGTTCGGCAATCGCGTGAGGGGATCGTAGAACGCCAAATTGTGCATGTGTTGGTGCGCGATCTGTTCGGCTGCGATGTTTTTAACGACCGCAGAGATACCGACGATTTCACCGTCCATGTAGAGCGGAGTGAAGCGTACGCGGATCGGAATCGGCGGCATCTGCGCCGAGGCTTTCAGAACGCTGTCGAACTCTTGCGCTTCTCCGACGAGCGTTTGGCTGAATGATTCGCGCGCTTCGTTCGCCGCGCTCGGATCCAAAAAATCGAACCACGATTCGAATATTCGCTCGTCCGGCGATAACGCGAACATCTCTTCAAACATCGAGTTCGTTCGCAGAACACCGCCCTCGAGGTCCAAAAACGCGATCGAGTCGACGTTATGCATGAAAAACGATCGATAGCGCTCGCGTTCGGCGCGAATGGAAGAATCTATGCCGTCGAGGGGATCGTGAATCTCGACGACGCCGCGAATCGCACCCGTTTCATCGGGAACGCCGATGAGATAGGAATCGAGGAACGCGGCGGGCTCCCCCGATTGAGCGCGAACGAAGGCGTGCCGAGCGTGGGCGAGATCGTCGGGTGAGAAGCGGTCGAGGAAATGCTTCGCGACGCTCGGGTCGGCATCGACGAGGCAGCCGCTGAGATCGTAGTAAAAGAGGGCGGGTTGCTCTATGCGCTCCACCCCGAACCCTTCGGCGGCGCGGCCGCGTTGTCATAGGGGAAGGGTTCCCTTTAGCGGATCCGGTGCTCCGCGGAGTAGACGTTCGCGCGACGGTCGCGCAAAAAGCCCACGAGTGTCACGTTGAAGCGTCGCGCGAGATCGACGGCGAGGCTGCTCGGCGCGGAGATCGATGCGAGAAACGGGATCCCCGCCGCGACGGCTTTTTGTACCAATTCGAAGCTCGCGCGCCCGCTCACCAGCGCGATTCGGCCCCGCAGCGGCAGCTTCTCGGAGAGCAGCGCGTGCCCGACGATTTTGTCGAGGGCGTTATGACGGCCGATATCCTCGCGCAGCAGTAGCAGCTCTCCCGCCGTATCGAAGAGCGCGGTCGCATGGAGCCCCCCGGTCCGTTCGAAGACCGTCTGAGCCGCCCGCATGCGACCGGAGAGCCCGTAAAGCGTCTCTTCGACGAGGGTCGTCGTCTCCTCGATCGCGCTGAGTCCTCGCGCTTCGAGGGCGTCGAGACTCTCGCGCCCGCAGATTCCACAGGCGCCGTAGCCGGTGAAGAGCCGTTCGTGAGCGCGCAGATCGGGAAGCGTGTCCGCGCGCAACTCGACGTTGACGATGTTGTACTGCTGTTCCGCGGCAACGTCGGAGTCGAGGCAGTACGAGATGCCGGCGATCGCGTCGCGCGACGAGACGATCCCCTCGTTAAAGAGAAATCCGGCGGCGAGTTCGAAATCGTTCCCCGGCGTTCGCATCGTCAGAACGATCGAGCGGCGCTCGCCGCCCGCGACCAAGCGTATCTCTAACGGCTCTTCGACGGCAACGCGATCGTAGCGTTTTGCGGCACCGCCCTCGCCGAGCGTCGTTACCGCCACCTCGGTGCTGCGACCGGGGCGCGTGGAAGCATCGATCATGACGGTTGTCGGAATGCGGCCTGCGGATCGTTTGCCGAGAGTTTGCCGGCTTCGATGAGGCTCTCGCGCAAAACGTAGCCGCCGATCAGCGTCAGCATCGACGCGGCGATGCTTCGCAGCGCATCGATCGATTTTGGTAAGCGAACGGCACCACCGACGGCATTCAGCACGAAGGGAACGACGATCCCGCCGAGGATCGTGTAATCGCGAAGCCGTTTGCCGACGCGCCCTTCGAAGAGCGGCGCGGTCGCTCGGCCGCCGCGCTTGCGAAAATCGGCGATCGTAACGATCTCCAACGCCGACGCCGCCATCTCCAATCGTTCGAGACGCGGGATCACTTCGTGGTTCCCTTGCAACGTCGAAAGTAAGGTTGCGAGCGCGCTCGCGCTCGCCGCTCCCGAGCAGACAGAGAACGCCGGTATGTGGCGCTTTCCCGCGGCCCACAATGGAATCGCCGTCGCGCTGATGAGGACGCCCGTATATCCGGCCATAAACGCACCCAAGAGCGCTTGAATCGGCACGGTGGCGCTCGGTGCGACGTAGCGCAACGCGCTCGGAACGATTCCGTCATCGGCGAGTTCGCGAAGCGCGTTCGCGCCCGCGGCACCGGAATAGAGCACGAGCCCCCACACTCCGAGCGACATCGGAGATTTGAATTTAACGATGCGCAGCATGTTCAAAAAGCGTTCGGGCCGGCCGAGATGCGAAATGAGGATCGGCGGGTTGATCGCCGCCAGCGCGAAGGCGGTATAGCGCGTTGCCTTGCGTAGTTTTTTCATCGCCGGTTCCGGCCGGTCGTCGGAGAGCAGGGAGATGAGGCCGAGCCCGCCCATGATGCCGCCGAGAAAGAGATAGGTGACGACGTTCGCTCCCCAATGCGGGCCCTTGAGCAGCGGCCGGTCGTAATAACTCTTCACGCATCACCCCGGAAGATCGCCCAACCGATCGTCGCCAGCGTCAACGCCGCTGCGGCGGCCGCAGCGTACCCCATCGTCTGGCGCGTCGAGGGAAGGACGGGCTCGACGGGAAGATTGTATGCTTCGGGGCTCTCGGTGAGCAGAAAGAACGCATTGAGCGCGCCGATTCCTCCGCCGATGTCGTCGGCGCCGTACAACCGTGCTTCGACGCCGCGTTCTTGCAGCGTTTCTACGCGACGTTTCGCGCGCTCGTGAAGCTCTTCGATCTCGCCGAACTGAATCGACTCCGTCGGGCAGGCTTTCGCGCATGCTGGCACCATGCCGACCCGCTGTCGGTCGAAACAGAGCGAGCACTTTCCCGCTACACCCCCGGTCGCTTGTACCGCAGTCTTGCGATCGTTCAAGCGATCGTCGTGCAGGGTCGCGAGCCCGTATTTTTTTGCATCGTCGCCGCGCCCGACCGCTTCGATGAGGTCGATAACGCCGAAGGGACAGGAGACGACGCAATATCCGCACCCATTACAGATGTCGGGCTGCACGAATACGCTACCGAACTCGTTGCGAACGATCGCTCCGGTCGGGCACGCCTCCAAACATCCCGCGTTCGTGCAATGTTTGCAAACGTCGCTCACCATCGACCAGCTCGTCTTGAGCCCGCTCTCGTCGAACGATTCGCGTTCGACGAAGTCGACGTGACGCCACGTCGTTCCGGAGAGTTGACTCGTGTTGTCGTAGGAATTTCCGGTGAATTCGAAGCCGTCGGATGGCAATTCGTTCCATTGTTTGCACGCAACCTCGCAGGCCTTGCAGCCGATGCAGAGCGTCGCGTCGGTGAAAAATCCGGTCGCCATCAGCGGCGCTCGCCCGCGTCGATACCGTGCGCGGATCCCGCTCCGTAGGCTCGTTGTTGCGCCGTCGGAACCGGTGCTTCGATGCTCCCCGCCGAGCGCGCGGCGCGCCGCCCGGGGCGAATCGAGCAGGTCAGCGATTTTGCTTCGTGGATGGAGACGTTCGGATCCATCGAGAGCGCGATGAGGTCGCCCGGGGAATCGCCGCGCGCGAAACCGACCATGCGGCCGTAATTGTAGGGGATGCCGATCTGATGCACGCGTTGTCCTTTCCCGATGCGCAAGGGCTGCATGCGTCCGCTCACCAGCGCGCGCGCTTCCATCTCGCCGAGTGCCGTCGATATCGTGACGTAGCTTCCGTTCGCGATGCCCTTTTCAACCGCAAGTTCGGGGTCGATCTCGCAGAATGCCTCCGGCTGGAGTTCGGCGAGCCACGGAATATACCGCGTCATAATTCCCGACATTTCGGTGATGCGGTAGGTGGTGAGAACGTATGGATAATCGGGATCGACCGAACGGTTATAGCGATTGTCGTCGCGCTTCCATTCGTGTAGCAGCGGGTTGCTCTGCTGCGCGTAGAGCGGGTTTTCGATAACCGATTGCAGCGGCTCGTAATGCGCGGGCATCGGCGCGTCGGCGAGCGCGCCCGCGACGAAGAGTTGGCCGCGCCCATCGAGATTCATAATGAACGGATCGGCGCCGGAGTGCGCGTCGATTCCGGATGCGCCGGGGCGCGCGGGCGTCGCGGGGTCTTTCCCCTTTGGAAAATCCGGAACGTCGTATCCGGTCCATTCGCGCTTTTGCGCGTCCCACCACAGATATTTTTTTCGCTCGCTCCACGGATTGCCCGCCGGGTCCGCCGAGGCACGATTGTAGAGCGTGCGTCGGTTCGCCGGCCACGCCCATCCCCATCCGGGCGAGCTCCGCGCGTCGGCGATTCGTCCGCGTGCGTGGTTCGTTGTGTCGTCGGGGCAGACGCCGGAATAGATCCAGCAACCGCAGGCAGTGCTTCCATCGGCGGCGAGATCGGCGAAGCCCGCAACTTGCTTTCCGTCGGCAACGGTAAAGCCGTTGAGCTCGCGGAGAACGCGTAGCGCCGAAGGCTCGCCGGCGGCGCGTTCCCGTTCGTCTTCGTGGTCGTATTCCCACGCTAAATCGAGAATCGGTCGATCCTTCGGATCCTGCGAGTCGGCGTAGAGCGCCTTGAGACGCTTACCGAGATCGTAGAAATACCAAAGGTCGCTCTTCGAATCGCCGATCGGCTCGATCGCTTTGTCGTGCCACTGCAACACGCGCGAGGTCTGCGTCATCGTGCCGTCCTTTTCGAGGACCGTCGCGCCCGGAAGGAAGAAGACTTCCGTGCCGATCTTCGTCGGATCGGCACCCTCGCGACGCCAGAACGAAACCGTCTCGTTATCGAAGAAATCGATGTTCACGAGCCAGTCGAGGCGCTCCATCGCCGAGCTCACGAGCTCCGCGTTCTGCCCCGAAGCACCGGGGTTTTGCCCGATGACGAAGTAGCCTTTCACCGTTCCGTCTTTCATCGCAAAGGTCGTCGGAAGCACGGAGTGGTCGCCGACGAGCTGCGGGAGGTAGCCGTAGCAGAAATCGTTTTCCGCAGTTGCCGCATCGCCGTAAAACGCCTTGAGCAGCGAGACGACGTACTTCGGCGTATTCGCCCACCAGCCGGTCGCTTTTGTGTTTTGCGCGACGTAACGATCGAGGTTCCCCTCGTCGCGCAGCGCCGACGGCATGGGAAGGTAGCCGGGCAAGAGATCGTAGAGCGTCGGTACGTCGGTCGCGCCCTGAATGTCGGCGTGCCCGCGGAGCGCCATGATGCCGCCGCCCGGGCGGCCGATGTTTCCGAGTAAGAGTTGTAAGATCGCCGCGGTTCTGACGAATTGCACTCCCGTCGTGTGCTGCGTCCATCCGACCGCGTAGGCGAACGCCGTCGTACGGTCGCGGCCGCTGTTCCGCGCGAGCAGTTCGGCGATCTTGAGGAACTCTTTCTGCGGAGTGCCGCAGACGCGTTCGACCATCTCCGGCGTGTAGCGCGCGAAATGTCGGCGGAGAACGTTGAGGACGCAACGGGGATGCTCGAGCGTCTCGTCGCGTCGTAGCGTTCCGTCGTCGTTGCGTTCGAAACTCCAACTCGAGGTATCGTAGGACTTCGTTTCATCGTTCCAGCCGGAGAACATGCCGTCGAGATCTTCGGTATCGACGAAATCTTCAGTGACGATCGATGCGGCGTTGGTGTACGCGGCCACGTATTCGCGGAAGTAGCGCTCGTTCTGCAGCACGTAATTGATGATGCCGCCGAGAAACGCGATGTCGGTACCGCTGCGAATCGGCGCGTACAGATCGGCGACGGCGGAGGTGCGCGTGAAGCGCGGATCGACGTGAACGATCACGGCGCCGCGCTCCTTCGCCTTCATAACGAAGCGAAACGCTACCGGGTGGGCCTCGGCGAAATTTGACCCTTGAATGAGAATGCAATCCGCGTTTTCAAGATCGGGAAGCCAAACCGTCGCGCCGCCGCGACCGAACGAGGTGCCCAGACCGGGCACCGTCGAGGAGTGTCATATTCGGGCTTGGTTCTCAATGGCGACGACGCCCAGGCTATGCATCAGTTTCCCGAGGAGATAATTTTCCTCGATGCCGAACGTCGCGCCGCCGAGCGAGGCGATACCGAGGGTATGGTTGACGCGCTTTCCGTCGCGTTCGCGAACGAACGTCGCATCGCGCGTTTCCTTGACGCGCGCGGCGATGCGCTCGAGAGCCCATGCGAGCGGCTTCTCTTCCCATTCGGTTGCAAACGGCGCCCGATAGCGGACGGTCGTCCAGCGTCGGTCGTTCACCGTCATTCCGAAGATCGCCGAGCCTTTCGGGCAGAGGTGCCCGGCGTTGATCGGGCTATCGGGGTTGCCTTCGACGTCGAGAAGCTTTCCGGAATCGTCGACGTAGGCCAGGGTGCTGCAACCGACGGCGCAATAGGGGCACACGCTGGTGACCGCCTTTGCGCCGTCGATGCGAGCGCGAAGCTGTTGGGTTCGCTGCGAGGCGACGTTCGGCAATTCGCCGATGCGTTCTCCAAGCGAGGAGCGCGTGCCGCGAGCGCTCGCGAGGCCGGTAATGTCGATCGTCGTCTTTGCCATATCGTACCCTACAACCGAAGCCGCTTACGCGTTTGCCGGCGCTTGCGGTTTCTTGATAAAGAATGGAATGACCGCAGCGACGATCAGCATGATCGCAATTGCGGAGAGCCCGCCCGCGTACGAGCCGGTTCTATCTTGAACGAATCCCGCGACCGCCGGCCCGACGACGCCGCCGAGGCCCCACGCGGTGAGGATGAAGCCATAGATCTGCCCCATGTTCGCCGTTCCGAAGTAGTCGGCGTTAAAGGACGGCATGACGCCAAAGCCGCCGCCGTAGCAGAGCAGAACGATGGCGAAGCAGACTAAGACGCCGGTGAGTCCGGCGACGTGACCGACGGTGAAGAAAATCACGACTTGGATGAGGTACATCACGGTGTACGTGAGATTGCGGCCGAGACGATCGGAGACCGATCCCCAGAAAAACCGGCCGAGCCCGTTGAAGATGGCGATGAGGCCGTACCAAAGCGCTGCGGTCGGAATGCCGACCGATGCGAACTGGCTGATCATCGGCACCGCATTCGAGATCACGAAGATGCCGGCGGTGACGTTGAGGAAGAGGAGCAGCCAGAGCCCGTAGACCTGCGGAGTCGCAAAGGCTTGCGCCATCGTGAAGCCGCCCGCCGTCGTCCCGCTCGCAGTACTCGACGTCGGCGGATTCTTCAACGCGAATGCGGCGATGCCGCCGAGGACGATAAAGACGATACCCGAGACGAAAAAGATACCCATGAGTCCGTGCATGAGAGCGTGCGAGAGCTGATACGTCGTTGCGTCGAACGACGTTCCCGCTTTGATCGCCGCGTCGCGCGCCTTCACGTACGCGAGTGCCGGTTTTGCCACGGCTGCGTAGGGCGCGAGGCGCGTCACGATCTGGTTATAAAAGAACGCTCCGAGCCCGAAACCCATCACGACGAGGCCGCTCCCGAGCCCGCGCATATCGGGAAACCACTTCGTCACCATCGCCACCGGCGTCACGTACGCCATGCCGTTGCCGAAGCCGCCGATAACTCCATACGTTACCAACATCCACGTGTGACCGAAATGCTGCGTACCGAGGCCGGCGAGCATGACGCCGATTCCCCACACGATCGCTCCGACGATCGTCACGGTGCGCGGGCCAACGTGGTCTTGCCAACGCCCGCCGATAAATGCTCCTAGGCCGAGAAAAAATATTGCGGTTTCAAACGGAGTGGTCGCTTGTTGCGTCGACCAGTGAAAGCCGGCGATCAGCGCGTTGGTAAAAATACTCCACGAATAGACGGTTCCGAGGCAGATCATCACGATGATCCCGGCGATCGCGATGGCCCAACGGTTGGAACCCGGAGCGGATGCTTCCATAGTTCTCTCCTTCAC
>JAJYHP010000172.1 GCA_021784715.1 bacterium | reverse complement strand
TATCGCGGCGATCGGGTATGTGCGCCATCGCGAAGGCGACCGAGAAGAGCACCGGCAGCACGAGCGCGATGAGTAATGCGAGGCCGAGAATCGGCAGCGCGACGACCGCGACGGCGATATGGGCGACGAGCGGGCGCCGTTCGTCAACCTTCATCGTGCGGTCGAGCGCGAAGGCGAGCGACATGAAGAGATTTTTCGCCGACCAAATTAATACGACGAGCGCGATGACGCTGGTGATGCCCCGCCCGTAATAGTACGCGCTGAGGTTCGCCGCAACCACGTTGTGAAGCGTCGGGGCGAGTTCGTCGAAGAAGGCGAGCACCCGTCCGCGGCCGTTGTGGATGAAGATCGAAACGCCCCCGATCGCGAGGACGACCAGGGGAAAGAGCGAGAAGAGGGCGTTGAAAGCGACCGCCTGAGCGGCGAACGCACAGCCCTCGGATGAGAAACGCGCGCCCGCATTCCTGAAGACCGCAAAGATTCGCGCCATCGCGTGCGGTATATCGCCGTATCGTGCCGTTTCTCCCACCGACGCGCGTGCTCCGGGACGGAGCGCCCATCCACTCCTATCGTCCGCTGGTGCTGCGGAGCGGGCACCTCTACGCGCCGGCATGGCCGGTCGTAGCCGCGTTCGTCGACCGCATCATCCGCGTCGGGAACCGGCTCTTTATCTATCGCAGCGGGCGTTGCGTGGTGATTCGGGTGCCGCGCTCGGCGCATCGCCCCCTGGGGCAGCTCTATCTCCCGCTCGCCTCGACCCTGCGCCCCCTCGGCGACGAGGTGCGCTACGCTGCAGCGGCGCGCACGGTGGAGATCCGCACGCCGATCGCGCGGCTCGCGCGGAGGCTCCCCACGCAACCCAACCCGCTACCGCATGTGGTCTTCGCGCCGCGCGTGCCCCCAACGCCGCGCCCCCGCTGGAACGGCATCCCGTTGCCGCGCCGGACGCCGCTCCCGGCGGTCGCGCCGAGCGCCCCGCCTAGCGCGCGAGCGCCGCGAGATCGGCCTTCGCCGCTCCCGTAGCGGCGAGTTCGGTGAGCCGGGCGGCGACCGCATCGATCACCGGCAACGCTCCGTCGTAGGCGGCGCCTTGCATGAAGCGAGCGTCTTTGAGCGCCATCTCCACGCTCCAGGTCGCGCTCTCGTCGCCCGCGGCCATCCGGCGCCCGCGCCCCTCGATCTGCCCTTTGGGATCGTAGAAGTCGAAGATCTTGAAACTTTCGGGGCCGGTGAGCCCCTGGGCGGCCCCGATATGCAGCACGTCGGCGACCCCGCCGATCACCGCGAGAATCATCGCGTTGCCGAGGAGTTTGTAGATCGCGGCCGCTTCGATACGCTCGCCGAGATCGCGCAGCGTTCCGGTCATCGCCGCGAGATGATCGTGCAGGAGGGCGATCTCGCTTCGATCGCCGCTTACCAGCATCGAGCCGCTCCCATCGAGTGCGTTCGGTGGCCCCATAAAGACCGGGGCGTGAAGGTAGCGGTAGCCCTGCGCATGGAGCGCGCGCGTGCGTTCGGCGACTCGCTGCGGCAGGCAGGTCGTGTGGTCGCAGATCGGTACGCGTTTGTCGAGCCGGGGAAGCACGCGTTCGAGCACGCTCTCGACCGCCGCATCGTCGCTGAGGCAGAGGTGGAGATAATCGGCGCCCGCTGCCGCCTCTTCGGGGAGCGTGCAGATCTCCACGCCGATATCCGCGAGCGCTTGCGCGCGCGCGGCGGTGCGATTCCAGAGCCGCACGGCATAACCGCGCCGGCGAAAAGCGCGAACGAAATTGGAGCCTAAGAGCCCCGCCCCGTAAAATGCGATCGTTTTCATGTGCGTGTGCTTTGCGATGCCTTTCCGTCGATACCGACCAGCGTGCGCGCGAGGACGAACGTGATTCCTTCGCGCTCGAGTTGTGGATAGAGTGCCCGTACCGCGGCGAGCGTCGCGGGGCGCGGGTGCCCGATAGCGATCGCGCTGCCGCGCTTTAGCGCGATACGAGCGGCGAGCCGCAGTTGCGCTTCCACCGCCGGAACGGTGTTCCGATCGTCGAGAAAGACGTCGCGCGCGGCATTCGGCACGCCGTACGCGCGCGCGGTTTTTTGCGCGACGGTCGTCGCAATCGTGCGCGAATCGATAAAGAAGAGCCCACGACTACGAAAGACGCGCATGACCGCAGCCATCACGCGAGGATCGGAGGTGGCGCGGCTTCCTTCGTGGTTGTTCGCTCCCTCGGCGTAGGGCACCGCATCGATATCGCGGGCAACCTGCGCTTCGATCGTTTCGTCATTCATCGAGACCACGATCTTGCCGGGGCCGGGATCGAGCGCGGAGATCGGCTGCATCGGAAGGTGGAGCATGACGCCTTTCCCGGCGGCGTGTGCTTCATCGGCGATGCGCGTGGTGTACCGAACCTCCGGTAAAACCGCGAGCGTGAGCGGAATCGGCAGCGCGATGTAGCCCCGTTCGATATCGAGCCACTGGCCGCAATCGTCGACGATGAGCGCGAGGCGCGCGTGCCCCGATGGCAGCGCCGGTGAGATCGTCGGGCGCGCCGCCGGGCTGCGGTGGGGGGTTGGCGCCGTCGATGGTACCGAGCTCGCCGCCAAAGTGGGGGCCGGGGGGGCGGTGGCGCTCGGGCGCGGATGGATCGCCACGCGCTCGGGAGGATGCGGAAACAGGAAGGAGCGCACGAACAAGACTCCAACGATGAGCGCGAGAGCCGCTACCAGCGCGCGAACGGGAGTGATGCGGGGGCGACGGTGCGAACGACGTGGCATACGGCTTCTCTTCGCGCTCGGGCTCCAGCACCCGTTTGCGCTACGCGAGATCTCTCACCGCATTCGTAGCCGTATTGGAGGAATGACCGTGGCTCAAGCCCTCGCGAAACGTCCACCTGGGGTCGGGCGCATTATCGGAGCCGGTATCACCGGCGGGATCATCGTCGATCTTTTTCTCATACTCTCGCGAAACGCGCCGTTTCCGGGCATCTACATGTCTATTGCCTCGGGGCTGGTCGGTCCGGCGGCATTTTCGTCGCCCGGGTATATCGCGCTCGGCATCGTCCTGCACCTCATCATCTCGATCGTGTGGGCCGCGATCTACGCCGCGCTTTTCCTCCGCTTCTTGCCGAAACTGCAGTGGTGGGCCAACGCGGTGATCTTCGGCATCGTCGTGATGCTGGGCATGCAGGTCTTATTGCTTGGAAAGCACTTAGAGCCGGCATTCCCGACCGGTTCCGGGCTCGTGATGGTGCTGATCGCGCACGTCGTGTTTTTCGCGCTTCCCGTCGCCTACATACTCCGTAACGATCTCTAATTTCGGCGTGACAATTGGGGCGAGCGATACGTTCTTAGAACTATGAAGGCGCGTATCGTTCTCCTGGTTGGCATTTTCTCGACGCTGCTCTTGGGCGCCCTAGCGGGCCAAGCGCCGCACGCCGTCGCTGCGGCCCCAAGCGCGACGGCGACCTATCCGCCGATCGGCAATTACGTCGTGCTCTTCGCGAAGATTCGTAGCGTCTTTCGTTCGCATCGGCCACCGCCGCCCTACGAAACCTACGAACTCTTTCGCAAACAGATGACCGACTACGGATATCCGGACTACGCGAATACCTATCAGGTCGACTATTGGTGCCGCACCTCCGATCGCGCCTGTTTGAAACGCAAACTCTACCACCTCGGAGCGATCGGGCGCATGCGCTACGAACGCGCGGCATTCAACGAAGATTACGATCCCGGCCCGCCGACCGCCGATATCTTTCAGCGCGCTCCCGCGACGCCGCGCCCGAAGTTTTTCAAGCCGACTCCGGAGCCGTCGTTCACGCCGCTCCCGACGATTATCGTCGTCAAGGCGCTCTACGATCCCGACTACGAGATCGTCGACGTCACCCGCGAGGGCGGCCTCCTCGACGTTCGCGTGAAGCCCCGCCGCACGCCGATGCGCAACCGTCTTCGCGAGCTTTGGGTCGATGCGCGGACGTTGGAGATTGAAAAATTCACCGCGACCGATCGCCTCTTCGTCACCGGGGGCGGCGCGACGCGGATTTACCCGGTGCTCTTTACGTGTACGATGGGGCGGGTCGACGGCTATCCGGTGATCACGCATATCGAGGGGCGCGTCGGCGGCGGCTACGAAGACGACGGCAAGCACGTCACCTACGAATTCAAGAAGATCCGCTTTCCGAAGACGCTACCGTCGTGGTATTTCAATCCGCGCGATTACGGTAGCCATCTCGACCAGGCGCCGCTCACCGGCGATCAGGGGTGAGCGTGCGCGACGAGGTTGGGAAACGCTCTCCGAAGGGCGCGTAACTTCGGAAGATCGACCTCCACGATATAGGGATCGTTGGGGTGCTTGCGTTCGAAGTTCTGGTGGTAGGCTTCCGCGCGGTAGAAATGTTGCAGCGGGGCGAGCTCCGTGACGATCGGCTTCGAGAACCGGTGCGCTTTGGTCAGCGCGGCGATCGTCGCCGCGGCGACCGCGCGCTGGTGCGCGGTCGTATAGAAAATCTCGGAACGATATTGGTGCCCGACATCGGGGCCTTGATAATTCAATTCGGTCGGATCGTGCGCGACCGTAAAATAGACGGCGAAGAGTTGTCGCAGCGAAACGACGCGCGGATCGAACCAGATCTCCACCGATTCGGCTTGCCGGGTCAGCCCGGTGCTGACGATTTCGTAATGCGCGCTCCGTGCCGATCCGCCGGCGTAGCCGACGACCGTGCGGCGGACCCCGATGAGGCGTTGAAAGACCGCCTGCATCCCCCAGAAGCAGCCGCCGGCGAGGACGATGCGTTCGGTCGGTTCGGGTGCCTTGCGCGGGGGCGTCGCCCCCAGGGAGCCGACGAGCAGGAGCAGCGCCAGCGCGGCGTCGCGGGTACGTACGAAAGCGTTCATGCCGATAAAAACGCTCGCCGAGCGATTTCGGATCTTCGAACTATGGCGCTTGGTCGTGCGGCGGTGCGAGCGCCTCGGCGGCCTCGAGCAAGATCGCTCGCGCGCGCACCTGCCCCGCCGCATCGAGCGCCTCGATATCGAGATAGAGATCGATCCCGGCTCCGTGCTCGCTGAAGACCTGGCGTCGGCCGCCGGATTCTTCGAGCGGCCCGTCGACGACGTAGGGCACGATTTCGCGCGGGATTCCTTTGACGGTGAGCGGCGCAAGGGGGTGCGCAGCCACGATTTCGCGGACGAGCGCGTAGGTCTCGTAACTCACCACGATGCTGCCGGGCTCGGCGATGGTTTCAAGGCGGGCGGCGAGGTTCACCTCGGCGCCGATGATGGTGTAATCCATGCGCACCGAACTCCCGAAATTGCCCACGTTGACGAAGCCCGTGTTTATTCCCATGCGCGCGCGAAAGGGACGTTCGATCCCACGGTTGCGCCAGCGAACGCTCAATTCGGCGAGGCGCTGCTGCATCGCCAGCGCCATGCGCACGCATGCGGCGGCGTCGTTATCGACGCCCATGCTTTCTGGATCGCCGAAGAACACCAACATGGCGTCGCCGACGAATTTATCGATCGTACCGCCGTATTGCAGTGCGATTGCGGACATCTCGTCGAAATACTCGTTGAGGATCGCGGTCAGTTCTTCGGGGGCGAGCCGTTCGCTCGTCGCGGTGAAATCCTTGATATCGGAGAAGAAGATGGTGAGCTTCTTGCGCTGCGTGTGCAGCTCGGTGCCGGTCTTCCCACTGAAGATGCTTTCGTAAATCTGCGGCGAGATATAGCGCGAGATGTTCGAAGAGAGCCCGAGTAGCGCTTCGTTCGCGGTGGAGAGATCGGCGTTGGCGCGATCGATCGCTTTCGCTTGCCGAGTTTGCTGGCGATAGATCAGCGCGCCTAAGATCAGCACGACCAAAATGTAGAGGACGATATATTTGAACGAGACGAGATTCATCGCCAGCGGTTGCGTGAGGATGAGTTCTTGGAGGCCGCCGACCTCACCGACTTTCCAATCGCGCTTCGGGCTGTTGGGATCGGCGTTGTGGCAGGCGACGCAGGACGCCGTCATGACGATCGGGGTCGCATAGCGGACCTCGGTGGTGAAGCCGTGCCAACTGCTGCGCGTCGCGATCTCCGACGGGTGCGCCGCAAGAGCGACGAGCGCGGCCCGTTCGAAGCCGTCGAGCCGGTGGGACGGGCGCCCCCTGAAGGGCAGGTTGGAGATGAAGCGATACCGGACGTTATCCTGGCCGCGCGAGATCACGCTCCCGAGCGCGAGCGAGAAGGTCGCCGGGATAGGGATCGCCCCCGGGTGCCCTTCGAAATGGACCCGCACACGGACGTCGTGCGGATTCTGCTGGACGCTTGCGACGATCGTATTGGCATAGTAGTCGCGGATCGACGAGATGACGTGGTCGAGCGCTCGCGATTGGGATTGGAGGAAGCTCGCCGAGATCGACCGGAGATCGTAGAAGAGGGCGAGCGGCAAGCCGATGAGCACGACCAGGAGGAATGCCCCAAGGGGCAATCCGTTCTTTACACGTCTGGAGAGGGAATTCTGCAGGTTTTCCTCCACAATGGCGAAGTTCTGCGAGGGCAAGGCGCGTTCATCTACCTTGCGCGATATATACCCCAGCATAAGATCGGAGGCCCTGGCTGCCGGAGCGTCCCATCGTCCAGGTCGGTGGAACCGAAGAGGATCGTACTGCCCTCAGTGCGTTGCTTCGCGGTGCCGCGCTGCCCGCCCCCATAACCCTCGGTGCGGAAGAAGCGATCGCGGCGATTGAAGCGCGCGAAGTCGAGATCGTTCTGCTCGACGTCACCCAGCGCAGTGCCGAGGTCTTCGCCGTCCTGAAGGCTGCGATCCCGGGCACGCATGGGCGGGGGCGCGCCGAGGTGATCGTTACCGGGCCGGCGAGCGTCGCGGACCGGCTGCAAGCCTGCCTCGCGCGCGGGGCCGCCGATTACCTGTTCACGCCATTCGACACCACCAATCCGCTGCTCGTCGTGCGCCGCTTCGAAGCGATGATCGGCCGCATTCGCCAGCGCGAGGCGACCGTTCGCATTTCGACGACGCGAAACAAAGACGAGTCGGTGTTGCTGCAGTTGCACAACGACGCCTCGCGCCGCTTCGTCCCGCGCGAATTTCTCGATCTGCTCGGGCGCGAATCGCTCGCCGACCTTCAGCTCGGCGACCATATCTCCGGCACGATGACCGTGCTGTTCAGCGACATCCGTGATTTCACGAAGCTTTCCGAAGCGCTGACGCCGACCGAGAACTTTCAGTTTCTCAATTCGTACCTCAAAAACGTCACCCCGATCATTCGCACCCACCACGGGTTTATCGATAAGTACATCGGCGACGCCATTATGGCGCTCTTCCCCGATAAGGCGGTCGATGCGCTCGAGGCCGCGGTGGCGCTACTGCGCCAAGTCGGCATCTATAATACCGGGCGTAAGAGCGCGGGATACGTCCCGATTCGCATCGGTATCGGGCTCCATCGCGGCGATGTGATCCTCGGCACGATCGGCGAAGAGCGCCGGATGGAGACGACGGTGATCGCCGATGCGGTGAACGTCGCCTCGCGCATGGAGGGGCTGACGAAGATTTTCGGCGTCGATCTCTTAGTGAGCGGCGGCGTGGTGGACGCATTGCCGAAAGCGCACGGCATTCCACTGCGCCACCTCGGCGCGGTGAAAGCGAAAGGCAAGACGCAGAGCGTCGAAATCTACGAATGCTATAGCAACGATCCGCCGCAACTGCTCGCACACAAAGAGGAGACGCGCCCCCTCTTTAGCCAGGCGATGAGTGAATACCGGAAAGGGATGTTCCTTACCGCCGGCAAGATGTTCGCGCGCGTCGCCGAGCTGAACAAATTCGACGCACCGGCGGCCTATTATCGCGACGCTTGTTCGCTTTCAATCGTGCGCCCGCGGAGCGCCGAGCCGTGGGACGGCGCCGAAGTAATGGAAGTTAAGTAAGGCGTTCGAAAGACTACAGGCACCTGAACGGTTGACCGATAGAAGCCACTGGAAGGGCTATCGGCGGCGCAAAGCCCGGCGGATACCTCTCCATCCACCGCACATCCAGCGACGTAAAGGGTTCGGCGAGCAACGGGTTTCGGATGAATCTGGGACATCCCCGAAAAACACTTAATCGGAAGCGAAGGAAGGTTGTCTGGTCGCTATCTATTCTGACGGCGGTCGCAAAGGCAGAGAAGCCGAACTTTTCAGCATGGACGTTGTAGACGTCCGGCGGTAGCGTTAGGCATACGAAGAATCCACGTTTATCGCTGAATGTCGTGCACGTTTGGCTTGGAGAACGCACCAAAACGAGCGCGCGTGCGACAGGATGCCCCATCGCGTCCCGCACGTAGCCGCTCATGACACCGGTGGTGCCCGCAAGGCACGCAGCGCAACTGAATAACGCGAGGAATAGTGTGATGGCAGCTGTTTTCATGTCTATTGCTGGATCGCTGCCTCCCAGCCATCATATTTCCCATTGTAGCGATCAGCTAGAGCCGCCATGGTCGTTGCGGCGCTGTGAATCGTCGTTAGTGTCGGAATCGCAGTCAGGTGTGAAACGACGAAAAAGCGATCCTCGGTTGCGCCGACCGGGAGCTTACCAATCGGCGCGTTAACTTTAGTGTGAAATCCGAGTCCGGCGAGTTCGGTCGCTGTTGCGATAGCATCAATCTGCGATGGAATGTAAAGGTGGAAGGAGATGTCGGTAGGCTTGGAAAGATCGGATCCGTTGCTTCTTAGTTGTTCGAGCACGCGCTCATCGGCGAGGGCTGCGAGGTTCCGTGTTATCCGGCGGCGGCCATTTGCATCCACTACTTCCATCTCGAGTGTCTGCGTCCGCGCCAACAACCACATTCCGTCAACTTGCCGCCAAGTATCGATCGACAGTGCCTGAAGCATTCTTGGCATTGTTCGGGGTGCATCCGGCGCGGAGGTCATCGCATAATGCTGCAGCACGGTCGCCTTATCGGGATCGGGACCGGGAGTGGACGTTATTTCAGCGAGGGTCGTTGCTACAATTCGCTTCGATCGGTCGATCTCCAACCGAGTTACCGCCTCGATCATCGCGCCTGAAAAAGTGGTGCGCCCGCGGATGTCCCTACTTACGAAGCCGTCGGCGAGGATCGCTGCCATGGCTTCACGATCGCCAGCCGCCATGGCTGCGCGCATGTCCAAGTAGCGTTGGTCTAAGGTGTCGCGTAAGGGGTGATCGCATGGCACGAACGACCGGCTAGAGAGCGTCGGCGAGCTCTGCTTCGCATCTCTTCGAAAGAAGGCTTTAATCCAGCTAAACAACGCTCTCTCGTCTTTCATCGTTTTTCATCTGGGCATTCCGCTCAGGGTAGGCCGATCTAAGTCTTTCGATGTCCCCTACCGTCCGCGCAATTTCTTCGGGCCTGCATCGATAATCGAATTCAATCACTGGGCCACATGCGGGGTGTAGGTCTAGGCGCGCCAAGATGTCAACCCCGCGCTCCGATCGCGATTTGAGCAGTTCGATATAGGGTTCCAAAGGCTCGAACGTGCGCTCCGTCTCGGTCTCCGAGGCATAGACCAGTTGAAGAATCTCGGAGAGCTCGCGAACTTCCCTCGTGAGGAGCGAGGCTTCGACAGAGTGTTTGATACCGGCATGCAAAGTTATATTGCATCTGAGCCAGTTTGCATCGTGCCAGTCGCCGCGAGCCGCTTCCTCGGGTCGCTCATAAGCGAAACTATCGAATCGCAGCGTGTTGCCGCTTGTGTCAATGATAGTAAAGGCAAGATCACCCGACATGATAGAGAGCGAGACTTTAGCAACGCCCTCCACCGTTCCTATCTTTCAACTCGTCTCTCTCATTTCGCCTTTCTCCCGCTAGACGTGCGCCAGGAGACGGGCTCCCCGAGCCCGCCCTCCCGGAGCGAGATCAACACCATGGTAGTACGCCGTGACCGTCACGGTTCTCGGTACTCTGTACGACGCATGCGCAGTACGACGGGGATTCGAACCCCGAGAGCCGCGTTGGCTCACCGAGACATGTTGTTAGGGCCAACATAAGCCCGGTGTTCGCTTCTCGATCCGGTACCAACCCGTCTCCTAGTCCTGTAGATCGATCGTCCAGTTCGCTTCCTGGATTGAAGCGTCAAGGAGTCGATGCCTCTGCGCGAGCTCGTCGGCGCGCTTCAGCAATGCCGAAGTATCGACCGTTCGAATCAAGCGCAGTTCCGAGCGCAGAAATCGCGCCGGAGGTTCTGACGCGGCCTTCGCAATCGACCGGAGGCTATTGCGTAACGCCAAATGCCGATCGCGCTCGGCGAGGGCGTCCGAAACCAGCGCGCCGTTAGGAAGACGCGTTGCAACGTTCGTGCGATTGATACGCTGAATCAGCGACGTCGTCTCGACCGTGAGACGTTCGATCTCCGCGATGAGTTCATTGGGGTCGGCCGCAGGCTCCGTTCCCTCCTGAACGTGTGCATTCTGAACTGCACGCTGACTGAGTTCCTCAATCCGGCGCAGGTTATCCGAGCGCAGCTTTAGGGCTTCACCAAGCTTCATGGTAGTGTACCTCCTTTCGAAATACAAGGATGAGTGTGCTGTCTCTACGAGACGATGTAAAAAGGGGGCCGAGCAGCTCTGCTCGACCCCCTTTCGGGAATCAGAAATACAGATAGCTCTACGTGGTGCGGGTCTCCGCACCGAAATTCAGCGAGCATGCGAGGGCTCGTCCCGGCATGTGCCAGGATTTATCGGAGCCTTGTATTTGGGTCGAAGTAAATCGCGTCATTTCGCATTCAGCTTAGCATGGCGTGTCAAGATTAGTTTTTTTGACACAATTGAAATCGCTTGACGGGGCATGTTACTCTGCTGTGATCATGCGAAATACGATTGTCGATCGGATCGGACGCCCCTGTAGCGCGAATACATTCGCGCTGGGTACTCCGTTTACTCAAAATATGGGCCGTCTAGGCTAAGAGCAGCTATCGTTCGGGTTTCCCACGAGAGGATCGAGCGATTGCGCTCGATCCTCTCGGTTTTTTATGTGGCGGAACGTAGCTGAGTTGGTTCAAGCGCCCGACTGAAAATTGGGAGCACGCCGGTTCGATTCCGGCCGTTCCGGTAATGCGCCGTAGCGTAATTGGTAGCGCACCCCGTTGTTACCGGGGATGGTGCTGGTTTGAATCCAGCCGTCGCAAAAATGCGAATCCGGGATCCGAGGCCCCATTTGCCTTAGGAAAGCAATATGGGGCCTCGGAATCCTTATCCCTAGCTACAACCGCTCGTTGCGCCGCAGGAGTCGCACTTCTCGCAGGAGCCGTTGCGCACCATCGTGAGTTGTCCGCATTCGCTGCAGGCGTTACCGGTGTAGCCCTTCGCTTTGGCGGCATTTACCGCCGCATGCTGCGGGCGTTCGACGACGGCGGTTCCCACCGTTTGCACGCTCGGTGCGGGAGCGGTGAGCGTTGCCGCACCGTAGCTCCCTTGCGCCGCCTCGGGGTGGAGGTGCGTGGAGACCGGGTGCAGACGCTCGGCGATGCCGGCCGGACGAACGTTCGTCGGCCCCGCCTCTTCGGCGAGATACTCTTCCTTCGATTCCGCCGCATCGACGCCCATCGCATCCATCTCCATCGATGGCGCAACGTGCGCGAGATCGTAGCGCCCGAGATAGCTTACCGCGAGCTCGCGGAAGACGTAATCGAGCAATGAGGTCGCCATCTTGATATGGTCGTGCCCCGCAACCGGACCGTTGGGCTCGAAGCGCGTGAAGGTGAAGGCTTCGACGAACTCTTCGAGCGGCACGCCATACTGCAAGCCGAGACTGATCGCGATCGCGAAGTTATTCATCAACGACCGGAAAGCGGCGCCTTCCTTGTGCATGTCGATGAAGATCTCGCCGAGCTGCCCGTTCTCGTATTCGCCGGTGCGGAGATAGACTTTATGTCCGCCGACGATCGCCTTTTGCGTGTACCCGCTGCGCCGTTCGGGCATGCGGCGCCGCTTGGCGATATAGCGATAGACGAGTTTCTCGGCGATCTGGACGGGCGTGTGATAGGGCTGCGTCGGCGTATCCTCGGCTTCGATCTCGCCGCTGAGAT
>JAJYHP010000091.1 GCA_021784715.1 bacterium | reverse complement strand
GAATCGTTGCCGCTTCGATCGTTCCACGGTTCTCCAATCCTTCGACGGTGACGGGAATATCGAGAGCGTGTGCCAGGCGTGTGAGATGGAGGATGAATTCGAGTGCGCGTTGCGGATGCTGCTGCGTCCCCTCCACCAGCGCTTGATCGATTTTGACGCCGTCGAACGGGTAGCGATCGAGACGCACGAGCGAACTATGTGCCGATCCGAGGTCGTCTTGTTCGATTTCGATGCCGTCGCTCCGCAATTGCGCGATGAGTTGTTCGTGTCGAGTGAGATCCGCGACGTCTTCAGGCGTCTCGAGCATCTCGAGCGTCAGGCGCTCGGGAGGGAGATTGTTTTCGATAAGGATCGCGAAAAGTACCTCGCGGTAGCGTAGATCGGCGAGTGCCGGCGCGGGAATATTGACGGCGATGTTGGTGCGAAGCCCGGCGCGTTCGAGCATCGTACAGTCGCGGCAGGCAGTGCGAAGCACCGCTTCAAAAAGTTGCAGCAGATCCGATTCGCCGAGCGCTGGGAGAAAGCGTTGCGCGGGAACCATCTCGCCGCGCTCGTCGATCAGACGGGCGAGCGCTTCGACTTTCACCAGCGAGCTGTCGCGGAGATCGACGATGGGCTGGTAGAGGACGGCGACGCTTTGCATATCGAGGAGTCGGCGGTAGCCGGCGCTCTCGATCATCGGAACGATCGGCGCGCGAATGCGCCGTGCGACCTCGCGTCCGAGTACGAGCTGGAGATGGATGAGAAATTTTTCGATGCGATTGCTGGCGAAGAAACCCGGAAAGTTACTGTAGAGCATGAGCAGCGCGATCGTGCGCCCCGATTCGTCGAGGAGCGGAATCGCCGCTCCGGCTCGGAAGCCGAGTTCCCCGGAGATCGAGCGCCACGGCGTGCGATCCTCGCCGGTCATCCACGCATGTGCGACGACGATCTCGGCACTCCGCCAAGCGCGGCCGCCCGGGCCGCGCCCTGCCGGACGTTCGGCGTCGATATGGATCTTTGGAATTTTGCCCTCTTCCATCGCCTCGTGATAGCGCCGCCCGAGCCCGAAGGTCGCCTCGACCTGGAGCTCGCCGGAGGAGTCGGAGCGTAGAAACATCCCGGCAAGCATCCCGTCGATCGCGTTCATTGCCTCGAAGGCTCCACGAATGAGATCGGTGAGATTTGCGGCTGCGCTAATGCCGCGGTCGATCTGCGTGATCGTCGCGGTGAGGCTTTTGCCGACGGTTCCGTAACTCTCGGCCTGCTCGCGGATGTCGAGCAAGATGCGCTGGTGCAAGATCCGCTCGATGCGGGCGGAGCGCTCGATCGGCAAGCCGGAGAGCCGCTCGGCGATCTGCTCTTCGACGACGGCGTAGGAATGGGCGAGCCATTGGGGCCCGAGACCTACGAGGGCGTGAACCGAGCCGACTCGGCGTGCCTGCCGGGCATGGGTCGCAAAATCGAGATCGGGCGAAAGAAGGAGCGTGAAATACTCCGCAATCCGCTCTTGAAGGTGGGCAAACTCTTCCTCGCTGATGCGGCCCAGAATATCGGCGACCGATTCGCAGCGGCGAACCTGCTCGAAGGTGTGCTCGACGATCTCGGCCATCGTCCGTGCATCGAACGCGGCGAGCTCGGCGAGCGCCGAAGCGGCCTCCGAACCGTACGCTACCGAGGAGCCCCCCTCCGGTAAAATCACCACCGCCTCCTTGCGTGTGCGCTTCCCCCGATTGTTATCCTAGCACACCACGCGCGCGTTTCCCTTCGCGAGGCTCGCCGAGTCATTCGTTCTTAAAGTCGCGCGACGGCCTTCCTTGCCAGTGCGAGGAGGCGCGGGTCGGCATATCGCGGGGCGATTTGCTTCTTGAACGTTAGCGAAATCCAGAGAATGTAGCGACCTTTCAGCACTTCTAGGTTACCGCCCCCGGCGTAGAATGCGCCGTCGCCGATGCCCGCATAGGAGGTCGTCGGCCACCACTGCTTTCGGTCGGCTTCGAACCGAGCGCGCGCCGATGCGTAGGACTGAATGTTGGCGTTGAGTTCACCGACTGAGGTGAGATAGCGGCAGAGCACGAGCGGGCCGACCGGCGTTCCCCCACCGAGCGAGGCGTTCGCGATATGCGAGGCGGCAAAACCGCGCGGGGCCTGGACGCCAAGCGCGGTACTCGCATCGGCCTGGGTGACGATCGCGCAAGGATTGATGGGGCGCGCCGCTGCGCGCACCGGCCCGAGGGCGAAGGCTGCTGCGGCGGCGACTGCGAGGATGAGTAGATGCTTCATAGGGATTCCTCCGAAAGCTTGCGAGTAAAGGAAGCATCCGGTACTTCGCATTGCATCGCAGCTTTTCCGGCGGGGGGGATCGGGTCGATGCGGAAGAAGCGGACGGCCGAGACGGAGAGATGGCAGAGCGGTTGAATGCGGCGGTCTTGAAAACCGCTGAACCCTCACGGGTTCCGTGGGTTCGAATCCCACTCTCTCCTAAATTTTTCTCTTGACATACTCCCCGGCTTGAAGGCCGGGGATTCTCCGAATGTTCTGTGGTTGAGCGCGCTACGGCGAGGTCCAGTGGACCGAGTGGTCGGCATTGTAGATCGAAACGCCGGCGGCAGCGTCGCCCGTGTACATGCCGAAATACCCGCGTTCGAGGGCCGATGCGTCGAAGAGCTTCATATAGGCGCCGTTGTTGACCGTCAGTGAATATCCGTTTCCGCCGAGGTGGTTGTTGAGCAGCAGTAACGAGTGCCCTTGCGCCGACAACCCGAGATAGAGCCGTTCGACTGCCGACCCGGTAAGCAGGCGGAGAAATGGAAGCTCGTCGCCGCTGAGAAAGACGCGGGATTGTCCCGTCGCATCGAGGAGCGTGAGCGTCGATGCATTGTCGGAATTCACCGCTAGACTCGAGCGGATCTGCTCGTCGCTCCCCGTGTAGAGACTGAAGCGGGGCGCGGTTCCGCCGAGCATCTCCGCGGCGATATGCCCGGAGCCGTTCGAGAGATTGAGGATTGCGTCGCGCGACGACGCTATCCCGAGATACACGCGCCAGGAATGTGCCTTATCGTAAAATCGTAGATAGGGTTCGTCGACGCCGGAGAGCGTGGCGAGCGTTTGCGTGGATGCCGAGTAATAGCGCGTCGTTGCCGACCCGTTCGTCGGATCGAGGAAGGTGCTGTAGCGCATCGTGCCGTGCGCGTCATCGAGGTGCAGCGTGGGCTCTTTATTCTCGTCGAATCCGAGCAGCACGCGTTCGTGGCCGTCCGCTCCATACAGATGGAGGCCGTCGATATCGAGCCGGGCGCGGATATGGCCGGCGGCATCGCGGATGCTGACTGCCGAGGGTGAGAGCGCCGCCGGGGGATGAAGGGCTGTCGCGCCGATGACGAGCGTCGCTGCAAGGGCGGCGACGGCTCCAAGGGCGATCGCACGCGTACGCGCGACCTCGCGTTCCAGCCGTGCGAGGCGAGCGATGAGCTCGCGAGGAGAGTCGTTCACAGAAGCTCCTTCCAACGGGATCTCCGTTAGAAGGAGGCCTTCGCTTGCTTGCCTTCGGGCTCCCGTTAGCGGCCGCGGTCGCGGCGCGCGCCGGCTTTTTTCCCGCGGATCGTCGTGCGCTTGAGCGCCTTGATGACGTGCTCGGCGATCGCCTCGGGGACCTCGACGAGCGAGAATCGGTCGGCGATATCGATCGCGCCGAGTTCGCGCGAGTCGATATGCGCCTCGTTGGCGATCGCGCCGACGAGATCGGCGGGTCGGACATTATCGTTGCGACCGACGCCGATAAAGATGCGCGTGGTGGCGACGTTATCCGCGCGCGGCCGCGGCGGTTTGCGTTCGGTTTTTTGGCCGCGCCCGCCGCCGAATTCCACTGTTGGGATATCTTGCTCGCTCTCGCCGTCAACGTCGCGGCTGCGATCGAGCAACTTTAAGGCCGCTGCCGCGAGATCGAGCGCTTCGTGTTCGTGCGCGAGCGATTCCACGATGATCCGATAGCGTTCGAGTTCGCCGCTCTCCACGGCGGTGTTGAGATCGGCGCTGAGCATCTCCAGGCGGCGCGCGCGCAGATCGTGAACGGTCGGCACGCTCTCGATTTTAATTTTTCGTTTCGTATGCTGTTCGATATTGCGCAGCAACCGTTGTTCGCGTGCCTCGGCGAAGGTGATTGCAACACCTTCGCGTCCGGCGCGACCGGTACGGCCGATGCGGTGAACGTAGGCGTCGGGTGAGGACGGCACATCGTAATTGACGACATGCGAGACGTGTTCGATATCGAGTCCGCGTGCGGCGACATCGGTTGCGATGAGGAGCTCGGAGCGCCCGTCGCGGAAGCGTCGCAGAACGCGGTCGCGCTGCTCTTGCGAGAGCCCTCCATGAATCGCTTCTGCTTGGTAGCCGCGGCCGCCGAGCGTTTCGGTTAACTCGTCGACCTCGGTACGCGTGCGGCAAAAGACGATCGCGGAGGTCGGTGCTTCGGCGTCGAGGACGCGCGCGAGTGCGGCGATTTTATGCGGGCGCGGAACGACGTAGACGACTTCGCGTACGCGCGGCACTTCGCCCGGGGCGCCGACTTCATTGGCAATCGTAACGTGGACGGGGTCTTTGAGGTGGCGTTTCGCGATCGTGCGAATGCGCGGCGCGAGGGTCGCTGAGAAAAGTGCGCTTTGGCGGGTCGCCGGCACGTTCTCTAAAATCGCATCGAGTTCGTCGGCAAAGCCCATGTCGAGCATCTCGTCGGCTTCATCGAGAACGAGAAATTCGATCCGTCCGAGGTCGAGCGAACCGCGCCGGATGTGGTCGAGCGCGCGCCCGGGAGTCGCAACGACGACATCGACGCCGCGTTTGAGCGTACGCAACTGCAGCCCGATCGATTGTCCGCCGAAAATCGGTAGCACGCCGACGCCGAGTTGCTTGCCGTACCGATGGATCGCTTCGGCGACTTGCATGGCAAGCTCTCGGGTCGGTACGAGGACGAGTGCACGTACGCTGCGAGAGCCGTCGGTGCTGCGTCCGAGCCGATGAAGGAGCGGTAAGGCGAAGGCGGCGGTTTTTCCGGTTCCGGTCGCTGCCTGTCCTAAGACGTCGCGCCCGGCGAGCAGCGGTGGGATTGCCTCGCGTTGGATTGCGGTCGGCTCTTCATAGCCAAGGGCGGCGACGGTCTCGGTAAGTTCTGGGAGAAGGCCGAGGTCGCGAAAATCGATGGATTGCATGGAATCGCTCCCCGTTCCCAGGTACGATGGCCGGGGCCTGCACGGAGCTTCGTTTCAGGGGCGTCTCGCATCGATGCGCGCTGCGACATTCGGCAGAATGCGGCGATCCGGTGCGAGTCGGCGACGCCCCACGCCGGTGATATGGAGTGCGATACTCGCATCGCGCGGGATCGCACCGTTCTCGAGGCGTTCGATCAAGCCGGCGAGTGCGACTGCGGCCGCCGGATCGAGGTCGACCCCCTCGAGCTCTTCGAAGAGTGCTGCCGCGGCGCGCGCAGCGGTGTTGTCGACGGCGGTCACATCGCCGTCGCTCTCCGTGAGTGCGTCGAGTAAGCCGCCCTCGGGTTCGTACGGCGGCGCGAGCGAGCCGAGAACCGCTGCCGAGATCTCCGCTCCCGCACGATACGCCGAATCGGGGCGGTGCGCGGCCTCGACGGAGTCGCTTCCTGCAGCCCACGCGTGGAAGATCGGTGCGAAGGGAGCGTTCTGCACCAGAACGAGGTGCGGGAAGTGCGTCCCGAAGGCGCCCGATGCTATGGCGCGGCGCGCGATTTCGTGAGCCGCAATCGCGCCGCTTCCGCTACCGACCGCTTGAACGAAGTACTCCGGCAGCGTTCCCGTACTCTCCATGAACGTTGCCATCGTCGTGCCGATGCCGTCGCGTCGTGCGACGTTGCGCGCTCCCCCCTCGAAAACGTTTCCGTCGCGCGTTCCGATTTCTCGTGCGGCGATAATGGCGTCGTCGTAAATAGCGTCGCCGGTGACCACGAGAAAGCGGACGTTCTCCGCCGGCGCGCGAGCAAAAGCGATGCGCGGCAACGCAGATTCGGGGACGACGATCAGCGTCGGCACTCCGTAGATGCTCGCCGCGCTCGCCAACGCAACGGCCGTGTTTCCTGCCGAGGCGGCGACGAGCGTGCGCCCGTCGCGCGGGAAGCGTCCGAGGATGGCGATCGCTTCGATATCCTTAAAGGTACCGCTCGGCAGCTGCGCGCCACGTTCGGGCCAGAAGCCGTTGACCGCGAGGTAGAGATTCGGCGTCGCTAAATAGGCGTTGAGCGCGGCACTGCGGAGAATGACGGTGCCGAAATCCGTCTCGACCTCCTCGCGCAACGGCAACCATGCGCGATACCGCAGCATACCCTTCGTCGTCGAATCGATGCGAAACGCGCGTTCCGCATACTCCGTGCGAAGGAGGCTGAGTCGATGCGCTCCGGAGCAATGCGTCACGACCCCGTCATCGATGAGTTGAAGCCCGCAGGTAGGGCAGAGCAAGCGATACTGCGATCTCTCAGACACCGTCACGAACTCTGCCTTACGCTTGAGAATAGGTCGAGAAGAAGAGGTGGGCGCCGAGACTGCGAGTCGGCGGGAGAGTCGAGCGGCGCAAGCAAAGCATGGGCGTGTGATGAAAGGTTTTCTTTTCGGAATCCTCTTTGCAGCGCATGAATCGGCTGCCGGCCGCACCGGAGAGGGTGTGGCGAGCGCTGAAAAACGTCGCCACGATCTCCCCGGTACCGCCGAAGATTCGTCGTTATTTTCGGCGATAACGCGATCGCATCGCGTCACACCGCATAGCGAAGCCCCTCGCCCTCATCCTCGAGGCGCTGCATCGCCAGTCCGTTCCAGAAGCCGGCGACGGCGTCGAGCATCGCCAGGCCGCCGGCGATGAAGCGTTCGGGAACGAAACAGCTGCGCGAATAGGCGACGCTGAGTTCGTCCTCCGTATGCTGAGCATGGAGCTCCTCGAGCTGGTCGTGCCAGGTCCAGAAACCCAGCGGTAGATCGGGGCGACGCTGGGCGCGAATCTTACGCAGACCGGCGATGAGCGCTTTCCAAAACCCGGCGTTCGCCCAGTGTTCGATGGCGTAGGAGGCTCCCAGCGCCGTCGAGATATCCTCCGAACCGTACCATTCGGTGAGTGCGTCGCAGAAGCGCAACGTACTCGGCGTGCCCAATCGACGTTTCCCGAGTTCGTGCCACTGCAGCCCGAGATGTTCGGCGAAATCGACGAGCCACTCGTAATGCGCGCCGTGGAAGCGGAAGGTTCCGCCGTCGACCGATCCGTCGCGGCCGAAGCTGACGCCCAGCTCGTTCATCAAAATCTGCTTCCCCGAGCGATAGGCCCCGATATCGGGGGCGTTGATGCACTTTCTTAGTTGCGCTTCGACGAAGAGATGGCTGAAGACCGAGAACTGCACGGTAAATGCGCGCAACTGCGCGTCGGTCGCCTCGCCGAGCGCAAACCATTGCGTATAGGGGTTCTCGAGTAAAATGTCGTGGCCGTGGATGCTGCGTTCGACTTCGTTTCGGAAGCATTCGATCGGGGGGAGCGTTCTCATCATCGTGTCCTCGTGCGTGGTGACGGAGTGATAAAAGAAAGCCGCCTCACCGGTAGGTCGGTGAGGCGGCTGTACTCGTCTGCGGTTTTTTTTAAGGTTCGACGGGTATAGGCGGCTCGACCGATTCCGAAGCGGAACGGTATTGATAGCTGCCGATAAGATACGCCGGTGCGAACATGGCGGCAACCTTACCAGGTTTGTTGCGAAAAAACAAGAGGGTGCGGAAGGCGCGGGAGCGCACATCTGCGGCATGCCCGTTTCGTTGACGCCCTTCCCCGACGGCTGGCTGGCGTTACACCTGGGCCTGGCGCTCGGGCTCTCGCTCTTTTTTGGGCTCGCGTACGAAGAGTTCTACGGCGATTCGATACCGCAACGTCCGGGAGGTATTCGCACCTACCCGTTGCTCGCGCTCGCAGGCGCGTTGCTCTATCTGCTCGATCCGCAACATCTCACCGCGGCGCTCGCCGGGTTGCTGATCGTCGGCCTCTGGACCGCTGCTTCGATCCGCGAAGCGCTGCGGACGGTCGAGACGAGCCGTGCTACCGACGGGCTCTACGTAACTTCGGCCGCCGCAGTGCTGGCGTACGTGCTCGGGCCGGCGGCCTTTGCGCTGCCGCCGTGGTTGCCGATCGCGGTGGTCGTCGTCGCCGCGCTGCTGCTCTCCGCGCGGACGACGCTGCGCGAACTTGCAAGCAAATTCGGGCACACCGAGATGGTCACGGCGGCAAAATTTCTCGTGCTCTCCGGCGTCGTGCTGCCGTTGTTGCACGGCCTTCCGGCGATCCCCGGCACCGGAATTTTACCCTTCAACATCTGGCTTGCGGTCGTTGCGGTCTCGGCGCTCTCGTACGCAAGCTATCTCGTGCAGCGCTACGTCACCATCAAAGAAGGAACGCTCGTCCCGGCGTTGCTCGGCGGAATGTATTCTTCGACGGCCGCGACGGTCGCGCTCGCCCGCACCGCAGCCGAGACGGGATTTACCGCCGATCTCTCGGGGGGTATCGTGGCGGCAAGTGCGATCATGTATCTCCGCATCATTGTGGTTGTCGCGATTTTTAATATTCCGCTCGCCGAACGGCTCGCTCCGTCGTTCGTCGCACTCGCGCTTGGCGGTGGAATTCTCGCCGCGGCGATCGTTCGCTACGGTGACGGAGTCAAAGGCAAGAAGATCCGGAAGCCGGCGACCTATCCCGGTAATCCGTTACAACTTTCAACCGCACTCGTCTTTGCCGCGCTCTTCGTCGCAATCTCCTTGCTGACGATCTGGGTGCAGGGTGCGGCAGGGCAGGCGGGGCTCTTCACCCTTGCGGCGGTCGTCGGGGTTACCGACATCGACCCGTTCGTGCTGAGCATCGCACAGCATCATGCGGCGGCGATCGCGCTCGCTCCGGCCGTCGCGGCGATCCTCATCGCCGCCTCGTCAAATAATGTTTTGAAAGCCGTCTACGCCTATGCCTTTTCGCGGCAACGCGCGAGCTGGCTTTCGGCGGTGACGTTGTTGGTGCTCGCCGGCGCGGGCGTTATCATCGCGCTCGCGGTCGTGCGATGAGTTTTCTGCTGCGTTGGCTCGGCCTCGATGCGCCGTTGCGCGATGCTCGGCTGCGCCCGTATCGCCGTTTCGAATGCGCGGGCGCGACGACGGTTCATCGCGAGCGAGCGCGACGTGCGATGAACGATGTTTTGGGCGCGACGATAACGCGCGACGACGACGATGCCTTGGAAGGCTCGATCGGGCTCATCGGCGGCGAACGCATCCTCGTTCGTTTTGAAGCGATCGGCGACGATCGTACCGGCATTACGATCGAGAGCGTCCGTCCGCTTGGGGGCGCCCCGCGCACGCGTTCGCCGTACGTCGAACGGCTCGCCGACGAGTTGGAAAAACGCTGAGGCTCATCGCGGGCGCGAGGAGGTTATTCGGGGCGCTCGATGCGATCGGCGCCGACGTATCGGCGTAGAACTTCGGGAACGACGACGCTGCCGTCGGCCTGTTGGTAGTTTTCGAGCACCGCGAGCAACGTGCGACCGACTGCCAACCCGGAGCCGTTGAGCGTATGCACCAATTCGGGTTTCGCTTTTGCATCGCGGCGGAAACGCATCTGCGAACGCCGTGCTTGAAAATCGGTGCAGTTCGAACAAGAACTGATCTCGCGATATTCATTGCTGCTGGGAAGCCAGACTTCAAGATCGTAGGTTTTTGCGGCGTTGAAACCGAGATCGCCCGCGCAGAGTGCAAGCACGCGGTAGGGAAGCCCGAGCTCCTCGAGCAAGGCCGCGGCATCGGCGGTTAGGGTCTCGAGCGCCGCAAACGAGTCTTCGGGTCGCTCGATCCGTACGAGTTCGACTTTCTCGAATTGATGTTGCCGAATCAAGCCTCGGGTATCTTTGCCTGCGGCTCCCGCCTCTTTGCGGAAACACGGCGAATATGCCGCATAGCGAATCGGCAGCGCGCCCCCGTCGAAAATTTCGTCGCCGTGCAGCGCCGTCAGCGGAACTTCGGCGGTTGGGATGAGATAGAGGCCGGCCTCGAGATCGGCAAACATCGCATCGGAGAATTTCGTGAGTTGCCCCGTTCGCCACATCGTCTGTTGCGTGACGAGATAGGGTGGTGCGATCTCCACATACCCGCGCTCGGCGGCGCGATCGAGAAAGAACTGTGCGATCGCGCGCGAGAGTCGCGCGCCGAGCCCCCGGAGTACCGCAAAACGGCTCCCCGAGATTTTCGCAGCGCGTTCGAAATCGAGGATGCCGAGCCGTTCGCCGATCTCCCAGTGCGGTTTCGGCGCGAACGCAAACTCGCGCGGCGTACCCCAACTGCGGATCGTCACGTTGCTTGCGGCGTCGGCTCCGTCGGGGGTGCTGTCGTCGACGATATTCGGCGACTGCACGAGGAGCTCGCGCAACGGCGATTCCGGTGCATCCGGGGCGAGCGATTTCGCCGCCTCGTCGAGTGCGGAGATCTCGCCGTCGAGTGCGGCGATCTGCGGGCGTAGCTTCGCGGCCGCTGCCGCTCGGTCGCTCGCCTTTGCGATCTCGGCGCTGAGCCGATTCTTCTCCGCTTTTTTTGTTTCGAGATCGGTGAGGGCGAGGCGGTACCGCTCGTCGAGACGCAGAATCTCATCGACGAACGACGGATCGCTACCGCGCCGGATTGCGGAACGACGGATGCGATCGGGGTCGCGACGACAGAGAGCAATATCGAGCATGGAACTCCGCGCGGTTGGCTTCGATGAATCACGACTCCTCGCGCCGGGGCGCGCGCTGGATATTTTTTTTCAGCGCGCATCGTTGCCGCCGCCGGGGCGTGAGAGCGTCGAGCTCGATGCGGCGCTCGGGCGTTATCTCGCCGTCGAGGTGCGCGCCGAGTCGGCGCTTCCGCCGAGCGCGCGATCGGCGATGGATGGGTTCGCGCTCGCCGCGGCGGGCACACCCGGTCGCCTGCACGTCGTCGGTGCGGTGGCGATGGGGCGCCGTTACCCCGATCCCGTCGGCCCCGGCGAAGCGGTGCGGATCCCGACCGGCGGCGTGCTGCCCCCGGGTTGCGATGCCGTGCTGCCGATCGAGGCGGCCCGCGTGGAGGGCGACGAGCTTCTCTGCGAGGCGCTGCAGCCGGGCGATGCGGTAACGCCGGCCGGAAGCGATCTTCGCGCCGGCGAGCATCTGCTCGGTGTCGGTCGGCGCATCGGCGCGCCGGAGCTTTCGTTGCTCGCCACCCTCGGCTTCGCTCGCGTCGAAGTCTTCCGCCGCCCTCGCGTCGCCGTGCTCTCCAGTGGCGACGAGCTCGTAGCGGTCGACGCACGCCCCGAAGCGTGGCAGGTTCGCGATTCGAATCGCTACGCGATCGCCGGCGCCCTGCGGGCGATGGGTGCAGAAGCGCTCCATCTCCCCAGCATCGGCGATGCCCCCGGCGAACTGCTCGCCGCGCTGAAGGATGCGGTCGCTTGCTACGATGCCGTCGTTCTGAGCGGAGGCTCTTCGGTTGGGGAGCGCGACGAGACGCCGGTCGCTGTGGCGGCGCTCGGCTCCCCCGGTGCGATCGTCCACGGGCTCAAGGTGAAGCCCGGGAAACCGACGCTGCTCGGGGCGGTCGGAGCGGTCCCGATCCTCGGCCTACCGGGAAACCCGAGCTCCTCGCTCCTGATTCTCGATGCGATCGGCGGCCCGATTTTGGCGCGGCTCTGCGGCGCGCGGCCACGGGGGGCACTCTTCTCCGCGCGTCTGGGTGCCCCGGTGCGCAAGCGTCCGGGGTGGACTTGGTACCTTCCGGTCGCGGTGGAGCAAGGGCCCGACGGCCTTGTGGCACAACCTCTCGCCCTACGTTCATCGATGACGAGCCTTGCCGCACGTTCCGACGGCTATCTCGCCCTCGGTGAAGAGATCGAAACGCTCGCGGTTGGGGAGCGGGTCGATATCTATCGCTACGCTCATGGAGGACCCCCCACCGCGTGATTCGGCCGAATTCAACGATCGACGCGATTCCTGCGGGAGAGCCGTTTGTCGGCCCCGAGCGCATCATGCGCGAACGTGGGCTGAAAACGATGCTGCGGCTCGGTGCAAACGAGAGCGCCTTCGGCCCATCGCCCCAGGCGATTGCGGCAATGACCGCCGAATTGCCGCGCTTGTCGTGGTACGGCGACCCCGATTCCTACGAACTGCGCGGCGCAATCGCCGCGCGCTGGAATAGCAATCGCGACGAGATCCTCGTTACGAGCGGCATCGACGAACTGCTCGGCCTGGTAGTGCGCTGCTTCCTCGCCGTCGGCGAGAGCGTGGTCGCCACGGCGGGGACCTACCCCACCTTCGCTTATCACGCGATCGGATACGGCGGGCGCATCGAGAGCGTCGCCTATCGCGAGGACGGCTGCATCGATCTCGATGCCGTGGCCGCCACAGCGCAGCGATGCAATGCTGCGATCTGCTATCTCGCCAACCCCGACAACCCCAGCGGTTCGTTCGCCGACGCCGATGCGATCGCGCGCCTTCGTTCGGCGTTACCGGCGCGCACGCTGCTGCTGCTCGATGAAGCGTATGCCGAGTTCGCCGATGCGCGGGCGCTCCCCGAGCCGCGTCCCCGGCCCGGTATCATTCGCGCGCGCACCTTCTCGAAACTTTACGGCCTCGCCGGGGCACGAATCGGCTACGGCGTTGCGCCGCAAGCCCTCCTTGCACCGATGCTCAAAGTGCGCTTGCAGTACGGTGTCAATCGAAACGCGCAGATCGGCGCGCTTGCGGCATTGAGCGACACGGCCTTCGCGCGCGACGTTCTCGAACGCACGGCTCGCGGACGTGCCGAGTACGCCGCGCTCGGCGCGGCGGTGGGCTTGACGACGCTCGATTCAACGACGAACTTCGTCTGCTTCGATTGTTCGTCGCGCGAGCGCGCCGACGAAATGATGGAAACGCTTTTGCAGCGCGGGGTCTGGGCGCGTAAGCCCGGCGTCGCACCGCTCGATCGATGCGTGCGCGTTACCGTCGGCACTGAAAGCGATCGCGAACGTTTTGCGAGCGAACTGCGGGCGATCCGTGCGCGGGTGACGGCGTGAGATACGCCTTCATCTCCGATATCCATTCGAATATCGAAGCGCTCGATGCGGCGCTCGCCTATATCGCACCCGAAGACACCGTCGTCTGTCTCGGCGACATAATCGGATACGGACCGAATCCCAACGAATGCATCGCCCGCGTGCGCGAGCGTTCGCAATACGTCGTTCTGGGCAATCACGATCTCGCCGTGCTCAACGGTTTCGGCGTCGAGCGCTTCAATGACGCGGCTCGAGCGGCGGTTGCGTGGACGCGCGAGGTGCTCGATCCGGAGCATCTCGCGTGGATCGATACGCTCGCGTACGAATTGCGGCTCCCGGAGATGCTGTTCGTACACGGCGCGCCGGTCGATTACTTCGAATACATTCTCGACGTGCGCGAGGCGGCAACGGCGTTCGCCGCTACCGATGCACCGATCGTTTTCATCGGGCACACGCATATCCCCGAACTCTGGACCTTCGACGCCGAAGGTGCCTACGGGCACGTGCACGTGCAGCACGGCGGCACGCATCGGCTCGATATCGCCGCGGGCAATAGATATATCGTCGACGTTGGAAGCGTCGGGCAACCACGCGACCTCAACCCCGAGGGATCGATTGCCATCTACGACGACGTTCGCAAAGAAGTGGAGTGGGTCCGTTTTGAATACGATATCGGAAAGACGCAGGCGAAGATTCGGGCTGCCGGCTTGCCGGCCTATCTTGCGATACGTCTAGGTTCGGGGCGTTGAGCGGGGTACCCGTCGACGACGGGCGGTGTTTTGCATGCGGCCCGGAGAACGCGATCGGCCTGCACATGCATTTCGAACGCAGCGGCGACGGCGTCGTCGCTCACCTTCGGCTTCGCCCGGAATTTCAGGGCTGGAAAGGCATCGCACACGGCGGTATCGCGATCGCTTTGCTCGACGAGGTTATGGCGCATGCCGCCGGTGCCGCGGGACATCGCGGCGTTACGGCGTCGCTCGACGCGCGCTTTCGCAAACCGGTGCCGCTCGACGCGCCGCTGGTCGTCTTCGGACGGGTCACCGGTCAGCGCCGCAACATCCTTTCGTTAGAGGGACGCGTCAGCGATGCCGCCGGACAGACTTTGGTTGAAGGAACCGCGCGCTTTCTTTCGCGCGGACCGCTCGATGCGATCGACGACCGGCGGAATCCCAACGCCCAAGCCTCGGTGCGCTGACCGTGGCGAAAATGAAGCAACAGCGTCTCGCCGAGGCGCAAGAGACGCGCAGCGCGCGCACGCCGAGCATCGATAATCGCCGCGCTCGCCACGACTATGCGATCCTCGAATCGCTCGAAGCCGGTCTCGCGCTCACCGGCACCGAGGTGAAATCGATCCGCGCCGGTGGAGCGAGTATCGCCGAGAGTTACGCGCGCATTCGCGACGGCGAGTTGTGGCTGCTGGGAATGCACGTGCCCTCCTATCGCGAGGGCACGTTCTCGAACGTCGATCCGAAGCGCCCGCGCAAATTGCTCGTTCACCGCGAACAGATCGCTCGGCTCAAAGCGGCGCTGGAGGAGAAGGGCTTGACGTTGATCCCGTTGCGCCTGTATTTCACGCGTGGGAAAGTGAAGATCGAATTGGGGCTCGCGCGCGGAAAGAAAATGTGGGATAAGCGCGCGGATCTCGTCAAACGCGAGAGCGCGCGCGAGACCGCGCGCGAACTCGCCCGACGATGAGGGGAGCGCACCCCGAACGCGATCTCGAAGGCGCGATCCTGCGCGATGGCGCGCTCGTTGCCGGGCGCAGGCTCAGCGTTGCGTGTAGCGGCGGGGCGGACTCGGTCGCTCTCGTTGCTTTGCTCTCAACGCTCTCCGCGCAACTAAAGATACAACTGCGCGTCGCGTACGTACACCACTCGACGCGGCGCTCGGCATGGCAAGACGAATGCGTGGTGCTGCGCATCGGCGCCGATTTCGGTCTCCCCGTCGATACGCTGGCGATCGATCCCGACCGCGGGGATGAGGCGACCCTGCGCGACCGTCGTTACGATGCATTGATCGAGCATGCGCGCGCGTGGGGCAACGACACGGTCGTGACGGCGCATCACGCGCAGGATCAGACGGAGAGCGTCCTGCTCGCGCTCTTTCGCGGTGCCGGCGAGCGCGGTCTCGGCGGCATGCGCGTGCGCCGACCGCTCGCGCCCGACGTGGAGTTACTGCGCCCGCTGCTCGCGCTCGACGGAGAGGATCTGCGCGCGTACTGTCACGCTCGCGCCTTGCCGTATGCCGTCGATCCGAGCAATGCCGCGCTCGACGTTCGGCGCAATGCCGTACGCGATGCGCTCGATGCGTTGCGACCGCTTTTCCCGGGGCTCGACCGCGCGGTCGCCCGCGCCGCGAAGATCGCCGGAAACGCCGCCGATGCCGAAGATGCCGACCGTGCCGCGGCGCGACGCTGGCTCGCGGGGGTGCTGGCGCGGCGCCTCGGGCGGGAAGCCGGTGAGTTCGAGCGCGTCGATGCGCTCCTCTCCGCGATCGAGCGGGGGGGAAGCGGGCGGTTCGGGCTCGGCGGAGGGACGAGCGTGCTCTTGCGTGACGGGGTGCCGGTGGAGGAATGAACGACTATCGAGAGGCGATCGCCGAAGTGCTCTTCGACGAAAGTCGCATCGCCGATGCAATCGAGGGGATGGCGGCGGCGATTGCGGCCGACTTTTCCGGGGAACCAATGCTGGTCGTCGGGGTGTTAAAAGGGGCGCTCTTCGTTTTTACCGATTTAGTCCGCGCGATCGCGCGACAGCCGAACGGTCCGAGCGATCTGAGCGTTGAGACGATATGGGCTTCGAGTTACGGAAATGCGACCAGATCGAGCGGGGAGGTTCAATTGCGAAAGGATCTCGTCGGGTCGGTTCGCGGCCGCAACGTGCTCTTGGTGGACGATATCGTCGATAACGGGCTAACGATGCAGTATCTGCGCGAGCTGCTCGCCCAACGGGCACCCGCCCGGCTTCGCACGGCGGCACTCTTAGAGAAGCCTGAGCGGCGTCTCGTCAACGTGCGCCTCGACTACGTCGGGCTGCGTTGCCCCAACGCCTTTGTCGTAGGTTACGGCCTCGACTATCGGGAACTCTATCGGAATCTGCCCATCATCGCGCGCCTCAAGCCGGAGTCGTTCGCTCCCGAGAATTAGTGAGATCGTACCATCTTGAAAATCCTTCGCCAGTTGCTCTTCGTCATCGCAGCCGTCGTCATCGTGCTGCTCATCGTCAATCGATTCGTGAGCGCACCGACGACCGTCCGGCCGCTCGATTACGGTTCGTTCATCGCCCAACTCGATGCCGGGAAAATCGAGTCGTTCCATGCTGTCGGAAAGCAAGGCTCGGGTAAGACAACCGCCGGCAAGAGCTATACCGTTACGATTCCCAATACCGACAGTGCGTTTGTCGCGCAGCTTCAGGCGCATATTAAGAGCGGTAAGTGGGGCTTCGAGAACCCGCCGAACACCTCGTTCCTCAGCGGCCTAGGTTCGTTGCTGCCGATGCTGGCATTGGTGGTCTTGATGATCTTCATTTTTCGGCAGGCGCAGAGCGGCGGAAGCCAGGCGATGAACTTCGGCCGTTCGCGAGCGAAGATGCTCTCGGAGAATCGTGCCAAAGTAACCTTCGACGATGTCGCCGGCGTCGAAGAAGCAAAGGTCGAACTCGGCGAGATCGTCGACTTCCTCAAATATCCGAAGAAATATCAGTCGCTCGGCGCGAGAATCCCCAAGGGCGTTCTTTTGCTCGGGCCACCGGGCTCGGGAAAGACGCTGCTCGCTCGTGCGGTTGCCGGCGAAGCGGGCGTTCCGTTCTTTTCGATCTCCGGCTCCGATTTCGTCGAGATGTTCGTCGGCGTCGGCGCCTCGCGCGTGCGCGATCTTTTCGAACAGGCGAAGAAATCAGCGCCGTGCATTATCTTTATCGATGAAATCGATGCGGTCGGTCGGCAGCGCGGTGCGGGGCTCGGCGGCGGCCATGACGAGCGCGAGCAGACGCTCAACCAACTCTTGGTGGAGATGGACGGATTCGACCAAAATACCGGCGTCATTCTCATCGCGGCGACCAATCGCCCCGACGTGCTCGACCCCGCTTTGCTGCGGCCGGGGCGCTTCGACCGGCAGATTGTGGTCGATCGCGCGGACCTCAAGGGACGGCAGAAGATTCTCGCGGTGCATGCACGCAATAAACCGCTCGCGCGCGAAGTGCAGCTCGATACGCTGGCAAAACGAACGCCGGGATTCTCGGGCGCCGACTTGGAGAACCTGTTGAACGAGGCCGCGCTGCTCGCTGCGCGCCGGAACAAGAACGTCATCGAGATGTCCGATTGCGACGAGGCGATCGATCGCGTGATGGTCGGCCCCGAGCGCAAATCGATGGTGATGTCGCAGAAAGAAAAAGAGAATACCGCCTATCACGAATCGGGACACGCGATTCTCGGCGCGATGCTCGACAAGTCCGATCCCATTCATAAGGTGACGATTATCCCGCGCGGCATGGCGCTGGGTATTACCTGGTCGTTGCCCGAGGACGATCGGCACAGCGTCACGCGCGAAGAGTTGCTCTCCGATATTACGATGGCGCTCGGCGGCCGTCTCGCAGAGGAGATTCAGTTCGGCGATGTCACCACCGGTGCGAGCAACGATTTCGAAAAAGCGACGCAGTTGGCGCGACGGATGGTAACGCAGTACGGAATGAGCGATCTCGGCCCGATCCAGTACGGCCGCGGCGCGCACCAAGTCTTCCTCGGCCGCGATTTCGGCGAGGAGCGGAATTACTCCGAAGAGGTCGCGAGTAAGATCGACTCGGAGGTTCGCCGGATCGTCGAGACGTGCTACGAGCGCGGTCGCCAGTTGCTCACGGCGAACTGGGATAAGGTCGAACGCATGGTAGCCTCGCTTCTCGAGCATGAAACGGTGGAGGCCGACGAAGTGATGGCGATTGTCGAGGGACGCCCCTACGACCGCGATGCATTGGAAACGCCGTCGGAGCCGTCACCTCCGCCGGACCGTAGCGTCGGCCTTCCGGCCGATCGCGGCGATACGCACCGCCTACCGCCGACGATTTCGCCGGAGCCGGCGTGAAGCGCCTCGCTCACGCGCTTCTCGCGTTCGTCTTTCTCGCTCCGCTGCTCGTCGCTCCTCGCGCAAGTGCGGAGCCGGGCATCGCGATCGGCGCGTTGCAGAGCGGAGCGAGTTACTCGTTCGCTTCCGATCCGAGTTCGCCGACGGCGGCGATCGGTCTCTGGCTGCGCGTACCCGCTAGCGGATACTCCTTCGATGCACCGGGAATCGCCGATCTCGCGGCGCATGCGCTCGCCGATGCGCCGATCGTTGGAGGCGCCTCGCTGCGTGAGATCGTCGATAACGTCGGCGGAACGATCGAAATAGAGCCCTCGCCGAACCTGTTGGGAATCAGCATCGTCGTTCCGAAAGCCGATGCGGCGACGACGCTGCGCGCGTTGACGCAAGCTTATTTTGCGGGAACGATCGATAAAAAAACGCTCGACCAGGCGCGCCATGAGACCAGCGTGCGCGCAGTCGAAGAACGCTTCAATATCGAGAACGAGCTGCAGACGCGACTTTTTGCAGCGCTGTTCTCGAATGGGCCGATGCATGCGCCGGTCTATCCGGACTCGGCTTCGTCGCTCGATGTGATTCATCTTCAACGCGTCCAGCGCTATGCCGAGCGGGCTTTCCGCCCGGGAAATGCCAGCCTGGCATTTGCCGGTGCGGTCGGGTCCACACTTTTAGCGGATATTTCGGCGGTCGGCCGCACCGGGAACGATGCACCGATCGATTCGCCGGTAGACGATAGCGCATCGACGCATTCGGTTCATGGCTCGAGCCAGGCGGTTGCGATCGGCTTTGCGGGGCCGCCGATTTCGTCGCGCGACGATGCAACCGCGCTCGATTTCGTCGCTTCCGCGCTGCTCGATCGGCAACTCGGCCGGGCGCTTCCGCTTCCTGCGGGGAACGTCGCCGTGGCGCGATTTGTCACCTTGCAGCACGTCGGCGTCTTCACGATCTTCGGTGTCGGAGAGAATCCCCAGAAGATGGAGAGCGTTCTGTTGAAGGATTTGGCGCGGTTGCGTACGCCGCTTTCACAGCCTCGCTTTGCGCGCTTGCTGCGGGCTTTCAAATTTCACATCGCCTCGGCGATCGACGTCCCCCAGGGGCTCGCCGATAATCTCGGTTGGTATGCGGCCTCCGGTGATGCGGCGTACGCGCCCGGCCTGCCGGGCGGCGAGTATGCTCGGAGCATCGCGCGCCTCACGCCGGAGCGCGTTGCCGATACGGTGCGACGTTATCTCGAACATCCGACGACCATTCTCATGACCTCCGTTGTAGAAAAGAGCGTGTGATGAAGCGCCTCGCCCCATTTGCTCTTGTGCTCGCCCTTGTATCGATCTGCACGCCGCACGGCGTGCGCGCCGAGAGCGAGAGCGGTATGTCGACGTTACCGGTACGGCCGGTGACTTTCGTGCAGATCGATCTTCGTGCCGGTCTCGATCGTCAGCACGAGAGCGAGAACGGTATCGCGGCGCTCGATGCGCATCTGCTCTCCCGGACACCGGTCGAGGTCGGCGGCGCCGCGCTGCCGTTGCAGGATGCGATTCGTTCCGAGGGCGGAGATCTGAGCATCCACGTGCATGACGACCGCGTCGCCATCGAACTCGCCGGACTTCCCGAGGCGATGCCGACCCTCGTCGACGTGTTGGCGACGGCGATGAATGCGCCGGATTTTTCGCTTCCGGAACTGACCGCAGCGCGCAAAGCACTGCTCGATCGGATCGCCGAACGGCAGCAGAATAACTGGGAGTTGGCGACCGAGATGTTGCGTCGCTCGCTCGCACGCTCGGGCAACCTGGCGATGCCGCGCGACGGAACGCCGTTCTCGATACAGCACCTTTCGATCGCCCAGGCGCGTACGTTTTATCGTTGGAATTATCGCCGCGGCGATCTCTCCACCACGATCGTCGGAGAAGAGGCCCCGGGACTCGCCGGCGCACTCGTTCGTCTCGCCGATGCGCTGCCGGGCGGCACCTCGCCGCGGGTGAGCTCCCCGCCGCTGCTCCTCGATGCCTCGAGCCTGATTCTCCGCACGACGCGACCGGCGCTCTCGACGATGATCGTCGCGTCGTTCCACGCGCCGAAGCCAACCTCGGCGAATTTTCCGGCGATGCTCGTCGAGGCTGCACTGATGAAGCGGATTCTTGCCGAAACGGCGGGCTTACCCAAAGGGCTCGACGCGTTTTACGTCAGCCGGTCGTACGGAGCTCGCTACCGATCGCTCGGCGGTCGGCCGCAACTGCTGCTCTATGCCTCCGGCGCGGTCGGTCGCCCCGACCAACTTATCGGTGGAGCGCTCGCGCTTTCGCAGATGATCGGTGCCGGAAAACTCCACGGGAATATCGATCGATTGAAGGCGCAGGCGATCGGCGATTTTGCCCGTCAGGAGAGCGATCCGCGCCTTCACTTGCGCTTGCTGCGCATCTATCGCAACGCCGGCGGCACCGGCGATCCGGTCGCGAAAACGATCGCGGCAATCGCGAAAGTAACCCCTGCAGATCTGGCGCGCGTCGCAAAGCGATATCTCGTCCATCCTACCATCGCCGTCGTGCAGGGAAGCGACGGAAGCGGCTCCTGAAGCTCGCACTCGTCCACGACTATCTCAATCAACGCGGCGGCGCCGAACGCGTTTTCGCGGTGCTCGCCGCGGCATTCCCCGATGCGCCGATCTATACGGCGTTCTACGACGAGCAGAAGACCGGCGACTGGTTCGTCGGACGCACGATTCATAGCTCGTGGCTTGCCGGTATGCCGGGGATTCGGAAGCGCTTTCGTTGGTATGCGCCGTTCTATCCGCATGCGTTCGAACGCTTCGATTTTTCCGGATACGACGCGATACTGAGCTCTTCATCTGCATGGGCGAAGGGCGTCCGCGTGCCTCCCGGCTGCGTGCACCTCTGTTATCTCCATTCGGTGAGCCGGTTTCTCTTCGACTATGATGCCTATGTCGGTGGGCTCGGCGTCGGGCTTCTTGCGCGCCCGCTCGTGGCAGCCTTGTCGCGCTGGGATATCCGCGCGGCACAGCGCCCGACCGAGATGCTGGCCAACTCCGCGACGACGGCACGCCGGGCGTTGCAGTACTACGGCCGCACGCTTGACGTGCTGCATCCGCCCGTCGATACCGAGCGCTTCGCGCAGCGTCGCGAGCCGCGCGAGGCCTTTCTCGTCGTGGCGCGGATGCTGCCGTACAAGCGCATCGATCTGGCGATCGATGCCGCACGCATCGCGGGGCGACCGTTGCGCATCGTCGGCGACGGCCCGATGCGGGCTGCCCTCGAACGGCGAGCGCAGGGCGCTCCGGTCACCTTTCTCGGCGAACTCGGAGATCGCGCGATTGCCGATGAACTCGCCCACGCGCGTGCGATCGTCGTACCGGGGGTGGAAGATTTCGGTCTCATGCCGTTGGAAGCGGCAGCGAGCGGAACGCCGAGCATCGCCTATCGTGCCGGTGGAGCGACCGAAAGCATTATCGAAGGCACGACCGGGTCGTTCTTCGATCGTCCCGAGGCGGCCGATCTTGCGGCGACGTTGATGAAATTCAACGCTGGAGATTTCGAAGAGGAGAAGATGCGCGCGCACGCGGCGCGGTTTTCAAATCGCGCCTTCATCGAGCGCATTCGCAGCCGTCTCACCGCGCTCGTCGATGCTCGATAATTTTTTCCCGCGACACCCGGCGATCGCGCCGACCCTTCCGTCGACGGTCTTGCCGGCGTATAACGAGCGTTCCGGCCGCTTTGCGCGGCTTCGCGGCGAACGCATTGCGATCTATTGGCCGCACGGCTTCGGCGACTGGATTCACTTCGGCACTATCGCTCCGATGCTCTCGCCGGAGAACGTTTACGCAATCTTCCGCCTCGGCGACGACTATAGCGCGCTTTATTCGGGCGCGCAGCCCGTGGGCTCGTTCCCGTCCGGGGTTCGCTCGCTTGCCGACGGATCGGCTCTGGGGGCACGGCACCTCGGTCTTAACTGGAAGCGCTTATCGGGTAAACGCGAGCGCATCGCTCTACCCGGCGAGCTCCCGAGCGCATTTGCCGATTTTGCGCCGACCGCGCTGCTCTACACCGATTACCCCGAACCCGAAGGGCGATACGCTTTCCCGTTTCACACCAAGGCGCGCGCGCTCGCACGATCGCTCGTCGAGGCATCGCATCTTTCTCGTTTCGACTTGGCGCGACCGTTACCGCAATCGTTGCCGTTTACCGTTGCCCCGGAGCTGCAGCGGCGCTTCGACGCTGCACTCGCGCGATATATTTCGCCGCAAGATCGGCTGCTGCTCGTGGCGGTCGGCGGGCATACCTTTCCCGGGAAAAACTGGCCGAGCGAGGATGCGCGAGCCTTTGTCGAGCTCGTCGCCATGCGCGATCCGCGCACGCGGGTGATCCTGCTCGACGCCCTGGGTGACCCGGATGACGGGTGGCACGAGCGTTGCAACATCGTGTCGTTTCGAAGCGTTGTTGCCGATTTTAACGAACCCTTTGCCGCGCTATTTCTTGCGTTAACGGCACGCCTCCACGCATGCGTCGGCGTCCCGAGCGGTCCGCTGCATGCGATCTCCGCGCGCGCAGATATTCCGTTGGTCGGCCTCTGGTTCGCCCACTACCCGACATGGTACGACGAGCCCAATCCGCTTGCGCTGCATCTCGTCGGCCGCCGCCCGATTGCACGCGGCTTTCACTTGCGGCCCGCCTCGACGAGTCTTCCCACGACGCTCGCCTACCGCATCGAAACGGTAGATAGCGAGAGAATTTCCCCGGAGCGCGTGCTCGATGCGCTGGTCCGCGTCGGAGCGATTTAGTGTCCTGAGCCGCAAGTCTCACCACAGCCTGCCGGGCCTTTTCCGGCGGGTGCAGCGTTGCTCATCGGTCACAATGCTACGGCATTGCTCCCTCTTCGCGCCTCGCCCCGCCGAAAAATCCCTCGTCGGACCATGTTGCGCGACTTGCGGCTCAGGACACTAGTGTGCTGCGTCGTGAGGCCCACGATATGCCGTCGAGTCTTGTTCGCATGGTTCGTTGTGGGTTACCCAACGCGCCGTAAAGCCCCGGCGTTCAGGCCGGGGATAGAAGGCGCACTCGGCCATACGTATGGCACACTCGCGCGAGAAGATAGCGCGGTGATTCGTCGCCAAGGGTATCGTTTCCGACTCAAGCCGACCCAGGCTGAAGCAGCCTTGTTGCGGCGCTTCGTCGGCTGTTCACGGTTCGTTTGGAACGAGGTGCTGGCGCTGAACGAGTTGCGGCACGAGTACGGCGAGAAGCGCCTGAGCTTCAAGACGATGTGCGAATACCTTCTCTATCTCAAGGACGAGTATCCGTTCCTGCGCGAAGTCCATTCCCAGCCGTTGCAACAAACGCTCAAAGACCTCGCGATGGCGTACCAGCGCGCGTTCGATCCAAAGATCGCTGCACGCTTTCCACGCTTCAAGAAGCGAAGCCGACCGCAAGGCATCCGCTTCCCGCAGGGCTTTGCCCTCGATGGTGGCGGCATCTTTCTCCCAAAGGTCGGGTGGATAGGATTTCGCAAAAGCCGCGGAATCGAGGGAACGCTCAAGAACGTCACCGTAGCGTGCGACCGAGACCATTGGCACGTCACGGTTCAGAACGAGCGCGAGGTCGCAAAACCCGTTCACGCATCGGACTCGGCGGTTGGGATCGACCTGGGTGTGGCGCGCTTCGCCTCGTTGTCGGACGGCTCGTTCGTCGTCGGCGTCAACGCTTTCCAGAAGCACGAGCAACGCCTGGCCTTCTACCAGCGCCGAATGGCGCGTAAACGCAAGTTCTCAAAGAACTGGCACAAGGCCAAGGCGAAGGTCGCCAACGTGCAGCGCAAGATCGGTCATCTTCGCACCAACGCGCTGCACCAAGCCAGCACGACAATCAGCAAGAACCACGCGGTCGTCGTGATGGAAGACCTCCGAATCATCAATATGACGGCTTCAGCGAAAGGAACCGTCGAGAAACCAGGAACCAACGTGCGCGCCAAGAGCGGGCTCAACCGACGCATCCTCGATCAAGGCTGGGGCGAGTTCCGCCGCCAACTCGGCTACAAGCTGCAATGGAGCGGCGGAACGCTGCTGTTGGTCGATCCGCGCGACACCAGCCGAACGTGCGCGCAATGCGGTCATATCAGCCGCGAGAATCGGCAGAGGCAAGCGGCGTTCCGGTGCGTTGCGTGCGGGCACGCGGCCAACGCCGACACGAACGCGGCCATCAACATCCTACGAAGGGCTGGATCGGCCCGGATCGCCTGTGGAGATGCGCCCTTCGGCGCGTCGGCGAAGCAGGAAACTCAGCGTGTCGCATGAGCGACATGTGGAAGAATCCTCGGCCTTTAGGCCGGGGAGTAGGTCAACGGTCATAACCGTGCGGCTTTGCTTCCTCATCGAGCGTCGTTTCAGAACCAACTTCGGCGCCGAATCCGAAAATAGCCCGCGCCGCGTCAGCACAATTCTCGATGCACGAAGCCATAAACGGTGTTGGATCGCCCCAACAGAACCGTAGCGAAAACGAAAGGATTTCACTCGCTATCGTCGTACTTGAGGCCGCCGAGCGCATCGGTCGAGCCCTACGGATCTGTAGAACGCTCGAAATTGCAGTGTGCCGATAGCACGATTCGCCGGTAATGGACTGAATCTCGAGGAACGAACGATGATCGCTTCAGCGCTTGCCTATCAAATATTCGCCAAAGCGCGCACTTATTGGGATACGCAGGTATACCCACCCCGCATCAATTATAGCGTTCGTATCAGCGTTCACGATAAGACTGGTAGGCGTGTGGAGAATTTTCGCTCTGCCTACAATGCACGCAACGGACACATCTGGGTCGATACCGTCAGCGACTACGAGCGTGCCCACCCCGCTCGGGGGCGAGGTGTGAAGTTCTGCTTTATAGCGATCGCTCCGATGACGGTTGCCGCGCCGTTCACGACGAACAGGTTGCCGCCGATATTGCCGCCCTGCGGCCCACCGATCGATCCGGCGCCGAATCAGGATTTTATCGGCGTGCCGGTGCTCGCGCCGAACTATTCGTTTTCGCTCGGGAATGGGGCCGTCGGGAACGTCGGCGGAGCGCCTGATTCCGCGCAGCTCGTCCGCGAGATTCGGGCAGAATTCCACGACCCGCTCCGTCGCCCGCCGCCCATGCAATCGCGTGGATCAAAGCTACACGTTATTACGACGGTCGTCGCCTACGAACGCCGGTACGTCATCACGCTGGCCGGCGAAGACACGATCGGTACGCACCGGTGTTATCACCTGGTGCTGCGACCCGTACGCGTGAACGGGAACTATCGCTTGCGCGATCTCTGGATCGATACCAAGACCTATGCGACGATCCGCGCGCGTATCGCGCTCAATTTCGTCACCGGTCCGGGTACCCGTATCCCCTGGACGGTCGATTTCGCCGATATCGATGGCGCACGCTACATCGCCTCCGAGCGCGCCGATGCTCCGTATCGCTACGCCGGGCGTGTGTACGATCGCGTCGCGATTCGTTTCGTGCATCTCCATGCTCGGAAGAAGCGGATGCCGTATATCCTACCCTTCGTCACGTATCTCAAATTACGAGAACCCGAATAGCGCCTCCGCTGACCGGCGCGATCTAGCGTGTTACGTTACTTGAGTTACGGAGCATCCGGCGACCGTATAGCCCTCGAAACGTCGACGTGCTCGATTGTAGGATGCCGAACGTTGTCATCGAACGACATCGTCGAATGCGAAGATACGACATTTACTCACGGATTGTCGCCTCCATGGTAGTTCATGATAACTCGTGAAACCAACGAAGTCGGCGCGTGGACCGACGCAGGGTTTTTGTATGCGTTCCTCATTGCGCTGAACGTCGTTGGAGTCTTCGCTAATCGAGCCGATGCGCGCGATCCATGGCTCGCTCTCGGTCAAGCTATTGGGATCCTGCTCGTAACTCTCGCGGTCGTTATCGTTCAGCGACACCGCGGTCATCCGTATTTTCCCATCGGCAGCATAGTCGATGCAATTCGAAGAATCTGGTGGGTGTGGATGATCGCATTTGGGATTGCGGTAGCTGCAGCGAACCTCCAGGGCCTGTTTTTCGGTCACTCGACGATATGGTATCTTTGGCTTGCAACCGGCGTGTTGCTTGCGTCGGTTGCCGAGGAATTTGCCTTTCGCGGTGCAATTCAAACCTCGCTCAATCGAACGCGATTTGGACGAAGGAAGGTCTGGTCATTCCAGCTCGGTACGATAATCTCGGCGCTGCTTTTCTCGAGTGCGCACTTCGTGCTGCTGCTTGGGAATGTCGCACTACCTCGCGTGCTTTTTGAAGTATTTTCGGCGCTTCCACTTGCGCTCGTTACAGGGTATATCTATCAGAGGACATCAAACCTGTGGTACGGCGTGTTCCTCCACGCTTTGGGGAACCTGGGTGGTGCCTAACGCGTTGACCGGAACAGATCGTGGGGTAAAGCGTATTACAGGCTTCTTGGTATCGCATGCACGCACGCGTGGCTGTCGGCGGATCGTGTGCCGCGCGGGTACGAGATCGCGCGACACAAACAGGGGGTCAGTGGAATTGAAAGCGTCCGCAGCGCGAGGGGCGCTGCAGCAGGCCGCTGGATGCGGACGGCTCGCGAAGAACCAATCCGAGGCTATTAAGAAAAACGGCTAATGCTTGAGGTTCGAAAGCGCCGCGAACGCGATCGCATTAAACGAGGCATGCGTCAGCATCGAGGCAACGAGATTTTTCGAACGATAGTAAACGGTTGCGAGGACGAAACCGACCAGCGAGAGCGGCAGAAAGAGTTCGAGATCGCCGTGCGCCGCTCCGAAGAGGAGCGAACTAAAGATTGCACCGACCCAGAAATTTCCATAGCGTAAGCCGAGATTGAAGAGGAAGCCTCGGAAGATCAACTCTTCGGCGATCGGAGCGACGACCACGCCGTAGAGAACGAATGCGACGAGCGCCGGCGTGTGCCGGATGCTCTCGAACATCTTCGCGACGTCTTGCATGTGGTGGGGATGATGGGAGAGATGCTCGACCAGGGCGGAGCCGCCGTCGCCGACGAGGATCGCAGCTGCGAACCCGCCGACGACATAGAGAAGCGCGTTCGCCGAAGGCATTCGCAGACCGAGCTCCTCCCACGAATAGAGCGCAACGCGTGGAAGCATCGCCATCAGGACGAAGATCGGCGGCAATTCAAACGCAAGTTGGACGATCAGTACCGCGGTAACCGGGAGATTTTTCGGCGAGCGCGCGAGGACCGAAAGCGTCGATGGGTCGACGACGATATACGCGATCAACGCAAGGACGGCGCAGGCGACGGCCAGGCCGATCAGCCCAAAAACCAGCAGGGCTACCGAGGAGCCTTTAAAAGCCCCTTCGCGCCAATGCGTCGGCCAACCGGGCGAAACTATCGATGTCGAGCCGTTCTCCGCGTTCATCTTCGTCAATTCCAGCCGTCTGCATGGCGATGAGTATCTCGCCGCGCTCGACGGAGAGCGCGCGCGAAAGCGAGTTTGCTAAAGTCTTTCGGCGATACGCGAACGATCCGCGGACGACCTTCTCGAAGAGCACCGGGTCGATCGGTTCGACCAACGGACGTGCGCGCCGATCGAGTACGATAACCGTCGAATCGACCTTCGGACGCGGATAAAACGCACCGGGACCCAGCGTCAACGCGCGTTCGATCCTCATTGCGTTGCTTACCGCGACGGTGAGGCTACCGTAGGCCGGCGTGCCGGGCGCGGCAAGCAGACGGTCGGCGACATCTTTTTGAATCATCGCGACGATACGCTGCGGGCCGTCGGGGAGCTGTGCCAGTCGCACCAAGAGCGGCGTCGCGATGTTGTAGGGAAGGTTCCCGGCGACATGCCAGCGCTGAAATTTCGACTCCGGCCACGCATAGCTCAGTGCGTCGGCTTCGAGAATTTCAAGCGATGGAAGATCCGCGCGTTCGCGTAGAAGGGCGACGAGATCGCGATCGATCTCGAGCGCGCGGACGGGAACGCCGTCGCGCGCGAGCGCGGCCGTGAGCGCGCCGGTGCCCGGGCCGACCTCAACGATAAATTCCGGCGCGTCGGCGCGGGCGAGATCTGCGATTTTAATGCAGAGCGATTCGTCGAGCAGAAAATTCTGTCCGAAACGCTTCTTCGGGTGTAACCCCGCCGCGTTTAGTAGACCGCGCGCGCTCACCCTTTGATGGCGAAGACGACGATCTTCCGGCGTCCGAATTCCATTGCCGCACGCTGGGAATCGAATCCGAGATCGATGCGATTGCCGACGATCGCACCGCCGGTATCGCCGGCCACGGCGTACCCGTAGCCGGGAATAAAGAGTTTGGTTCCCAAGGGAATGACGCGCGGATCGACGGCAACGATACCGTGCCCGGCACGTTCGCCCGTTGCAGTGATGCCGCTGCAACCGGCACACCACGGCGTGTAGGCGGTTGCAACCATGCTGATTGCATGCACCGCGCGCAACTGCATCTTACCGATGCTCCGCGACGTGAAATTCGAGAACGCGCCGATATCGCCGACGCCGTCGAGAACGATGCGCGGGTGCGCGGGGTGCACGGTCGTCGACGAGAGCGCGATGCGACGGACGATGCCATTGGGGTATTTGAAGTAGCGAAAATCAACGCGACGTTCGCCGATCGAACCCTCGGCGACGATTTTCCGCGCGCCGACACGCATGTGTGTATCGAGTCGATGGATCGTGCCGACGCGAACCGGGACGAGGACGTCGCGATCCCACGCAACGATATGTAAGATCCGAATGCGTGCACCGTCGTGCAGCGTGGTTCCGAGCGAAGGAAATACCTTATCGAATTTCCCGATCTTCACCCCTTGCATGGAGAGAAACGAACCGACATCCTGTGCCGTCGTCGCAACATGCTCTACCGAGGCACCATTCAGGAACGTAACGTGAATTGCGCGCCGGTAGATAATCGTCGCGCCGTTGCTGAGCGGAGCGGCGGGCGCGGGCACGACCTCATCGCCGGGCGCCACGTGGATGCCGCGCTCGATGAGAAATTGGCCGACGTTGGCGGCGGTACTCCGGTATGGCGTGCTCCGCGAGCCGTCTTGGAAGATGACGGAGTAGGTGGTGGGCTCCGCCGCGCGCACGGCCGTGGTCGGCGCGATGAAGGAGGCACCCAGTGCGAAGCCTGCTCCGAGCAAGCCTACAAAAATCAGATGGAGTCGGCGCATGGGCCTTCGTCCTATCAACCGCGTTCCTTTCGCGTTCGGGCGTCTTCCAGGCACGGTGTCGCACACGTGTTGTGCGGCGGTGGCGAGCAAGAGCGCCGGTCGTTTATGGAGTGGTGGTTGACGGATCCCTCGAGACCATGGAGGGGAAACGCCAAGGATCGGGGCGGATCACTGCACGTTTTCGTAATCGGGGTAAGCAGTGGGTTCCGCTCGGATGGGCCGCGGGGCGGCCGGGTCGGGCAATGTGGCCGTCGACCGGGCGGACTATAGCATGCCGCTTCCGCGGGGCTCCTATGCTAAAAGTCGACTCCCCGAAGGAGACTCCTTGTCGGAACCCATAAAGGCCCGGGGTACGCCGAGTGGAATCCGAACCCGGCGATGTTGAGGGTCGGGCTCTTTACCGAAGTCTATCATCCGGTGGTCAACGGGGTCGTGACCGCCGTCGATACGCTACGCGCATTTCTTACGGAATTAGGGCACGAAGTCACCGTCTTTACGCCGCGCCATCCCGAAGCGCGCTACGATGCCGGTGTCATTCGCATTCCATCGCTGCCGCTTCCGACGCAGAGCGATTATCGGCTTACCGTTCCCGTTCTACGACGGAGCGAGATCGCTCATCGCGTCGCGCAACTCGACGTTCTCCATCTTCATTCGCCGTTCGTCACCGGGTGGATGGGGTTGCGGTACGCGCGCCGCTACGGGCACCCGACCGTCTATACCTATCACACGCAGTTGGAAGCGTACGCCCACTACGTTCCTTTCGAAGCACGGGCGACGCGTTACGCCGCTTCGGAGCTTACCCGCCGTTTCGCGAATGCCGTCGCCGCGGTCATCGTTCCGACCTCGGCAATGGAGCATCGCTTGCGAGAATTAGGGGTCGACGGGCGCATCGAAGTGCTCCCGAGCGGCATCGACGTCGCGTTTTTCGCGCGCGGGCGAAGACGCCAAGAACTCCGCGAGGCAATGGGCGCGGGTGCCGACGATCGGCTCTATCTCGCCGTCGGTCGGCTCGCGCTCGAGAAAAACCTCGATATCGTCGTCGAAGCGCTCGCGCAGGTGCGCTCCTCGAACGTGCGGCTCGCATTTATCGGCGACGGCCCCGAGCGCGATGCCTTGGAAGCACTCGTGCGGGATCGCGCGCTGGAGGAGCGCGTGCGCTTTCTCGGCGCGCTGCCGCGCACGTCGCTTCCAGATTACTATGCCAGCGCCGATGCCTTTCTCTTTCCGAGCCTGACCGAGACCCAGGGGCTCGTGCAGGTCGAGGCGCTCGCCGCCGGCTTGCCGGTCTTCGCCGCAGACTCGCCGCAGAATCGCGACGTTCTCGGGGGTTGTGCGCGCCTGCTCGCTCCGGAGGCGCGGAGCTTTGCCCTGGCGATGGAGGCGGAATCGCCGGCGGTCGTCAGTCGCGAGGAGATGCTCGCCGCAGCGCGTCGCTTCGATGCGCGCAGCCTCGCCGCTCGTTGCGTCGAGATCTATCAAGAGGCAATCGCGAGGCTCGCAACGCCGGCTTGACAGCGAACGTATGTTCGATATATGCTGACCGTGAGGTCCATGCATGCGTAATACGTCGCTTCACCGGGTTCTGGTCGACTACGGCTACGCGGCCGCAGCGACGGGCAACGCCGTCCTCATCGCTCGCATCCGGCGCGGTCGGAGCTCGCAACTCGTGCGCGTTCCATTCTCCATCGCCGCGCCGGAAGAGTGCGCCGAACGGGCAGCAGCGTATGGAGCGCTGCTCGCGCTGCTCGATGCCCTGCGTGGCTTCGGCCACAGCAACGCGAGGGTGCTGGTGCCCGATCCCGAGTTGCTCGACGACCTGCGCGAGCACCGTCCGCTCCCCTACCGCCTGCATCGCCCGTACATCTATCTGCTCTGCTCGCTGCGGGCGACGCCGACGCTCGCGCTTGACGCCGGCCGCGCCGACGATCTCCGCGACCTGGCTCGCGCCGAGCTCTCGCGCATTGCGGCGTAGATCGATCCTCGCGTGCAACACTCGGCTCCTCTATAAAGAAAGATATAAAGAGAACGTTACGCACGGCGCTTGAAGGGAGCATCGATCCCGTGCTATAACCTCTGAGGTGCCGTTGAGTCGCTATCGACTCGCCCGGCGCAATCTATTCCCTCCCGCTCACACTCACCCACCGTCGCGGCGTAGCCCGATGAAGTCGCTGGTGAATGCGCGCGGACGCTGCGAGAGTGAGCCTCCCCTGCAACTCGATCACCGCCCCAACGAAAATGGCCGCCCGCCCAGTGGAGGCCGCCGCCGCCGTTCGCGACGTCGCCATAACAATGCCGGCTTTCCTCAACCGGAAGCATTCTCCCAGAGCGAGGCGCAGGCGCCGCCGATGCTGACGGCAGCGCAACTCGAAGAAAAAAGTAAGAGCGAACTCGTCGAGATCGCGAAAGAGTTTTCTATCGAGATCGCCACGCCGGCGAAAGTGAAGAAGGACGAGATCGTTCTCCAGATTCTTGCCGCTCAACAAGCGCGATCCGGCATCGAGAGCGCGAGCGGAATCCTCGATATCCTCCCCGAGGGCTACGGCTTTTTGCGGCGCGCTGGTTACGTAATCGGGAACGAAGACGTTTACGTCAGCCAGGCGCAGATACGACGTGCCGATCTGCGACGCGGCGACCGCGTCGACGCGACCGTGCGCCGGCCGAAAGAGGGCGAGAAATATTTCGGCCTCCTGCGCGTCGACCGCGTGAACGAGATCGATATCGAGAAAATGGGCGTGCGGAAGCTCTTTGAAAAGGGCACCCCGATCTATCCCAACGAGCGCTTCAAACTCGAGGTTCGCGCGACGCAGCTATCGACGCGCGTCATCGATCTTTTCTGTCCGATCGGGAAAGGGCAGCGCGCGCTGATCGTCTCGCCGCCGAAAGCCGGTAAGACGACGCTTCTCAAGAATATCGCCAACTCGATATCGATCAATCATCCCGAAGCGCATATCATCGCGCTGCTCGTGGACGAGCGCCCCGAAGAAGTTACCGATATGCAGCGGACGATCGACGGCGAGGTCGTCGCATCGACCTTCGACGAACATCCGGAGAATCACACCGCGGTCGCCGAGCTCACGATGGAGCGCGCCAAACGGCTCGTCGAAATGGGGAAGGACGTCGTTATTCTTCTCGACTCGATCACCCGTCTCGCGCGTGCGTACAACCAAGTCGTCCCGAATTCCGGGCGAACGCTCTCCGGCGGTCTCGACACCGCGTCATTACATAAACCGAAACGCTTTTTCGGCGCGGCGCGTAAAATCGAAGAAGGCGGATCGTTGACCATCATCGCAACGGCGCTCATCGAGACCGGCTCGAAGATGGACGACATTATTTTCGAAGAGTTCAAAGGTACCGGAAATATGGAACTCAACCTTACCCGGAAACTCGCGGAATCGCGCGTCTTCCCCGCCGTCGATATCAAACGCTCGGGAACACGCCACGAAGAGCTCTTGCTCTCCAACGAGGAGATGCGCAAGATCTGGATGCTTCGTCGCGCGACCGCCGTGCTCAACAGCGGCGATATCACCGAGATCATCCTCGATAAAATGGCCCAAACGCGCACGAACGATGAGTTCTTGGCGTCGGTCACCAAAGAGGCGCTCTCGATGTCTCGTGGCTACGAAGAAAATAACGGAAAGTACTAAGCGCGACGCCGCGCAGATGCGACTCAACCGCGCGCTCGCGCGCGCGGGGGTCGCATCGCGCCGCGCCGCAGACGAACTCATTCTCGCCGGACGCGTGAGCGTGAACGGACACGTCGTTCGCGAACTCGGCAGTCTTGTCGGGCCCGATGACCGTATTCTGTGCGACGGAAAGCCCGCGCTCGCGCAACGGTACGTCTATCTCGCGATGAATAAACCGGTGGGCGTGGTGACGACGCTCTCCGATCCCGAAGGGCGACGCACGATCGTCGATCTTTTGCCGCGCGATCTCCCGCGCGTCGTTCCCGCCGGACGCCTCGATTACGATACCTCGGGGCTCCTTCTTCTTAGCAACGACGGCGACCTGATCCACCGGCTGCTCCACCCGCGCTTCGGCGTCGAGAAGACCTATCGCGCGACGATCCGCGGCGAGCTCACACCCGAACAGATCGAAGAGCTGCGCGCCGGCGTCCGTACCCCGAGCTTCCGGGCAGCGGGCGCAAAACTGCGGATCGTCTCCTCGGCCTCGTTACGAAGTCTCGTCGATCTCACGATTCACGAGGGGCGCAACCGGCAGGTGCGCGAGATGTTCGCCGCACTCGGACACCCGGTTCTCGAACTGCGACGGCTTCGTTTCGGCCCGATCGAGCTAGGCTCGCTTGCTTCGGGACGGGTCCGCCCGTTGAGTTCGCGTGAGATCGCCGAACTTGCCCGTGCGACCTCTCAACCCCCCGCAGCCGCCGACCGCGTGGTAGCATCTCGGGAATGAACGCTCACCCGCTGCCATCCTCGCGCGATCTGCGGTTGGTCCATGTCGATGCTCGCGAACGGCGCAGCATCGTCTCGCTTCGACCCGGCGGCCCGAGTTTCGGCGGCGAGGAATTGGCGATCTGCGCCGGCCCCTGTGCCGTTGAGAGCCGCGAGCAGATCCTCGCGACCGCGGCCGCAGTCGCCCGCGCCGGCGCCAACATTCTCCGGGGTGGGGCGTACAAGCCGCGCACCTCGCCCTACTCCTTTCAGGGGCTGGGCCGCGATGGACTGACGATGATGCGCGAGGCGGCCGATCTTTACGGACTCGCCGTCGTTACCGAGGTTCTCGACCCGCGCGACGCCGAGGCGGTCGCCGAACGCGCCGATATGCTGCAGATCGGCGCTCGCAACATGCAGAACACCGCCTTGCTGCGGGCGGTCGGCGAGACCGGCAAACCGGTGCTGCTGAAGCGGGGGCTTGCAGCGACGGTAGACGAGTGGCTCCTGGCCGCCGAATACGTCGCCCTCACCGGCAACGAACGGATCGTTCTCTGCGAGCGCGGGGTTCGAAGCTTCGACCCATCGACGCGCAACCTGCTCGACCTTGCGGTCGTTCCGCTGCTTGCGAGCCGGACGCATCTACCGACGATCGTCGACCCCTCGCACGGGACGGGTATCGCCGGCCTGGTCGCGCCGATGGGGCTCGCCGCAGTGGCGGCGGGCGCTGCCGGGATCATGGTCGAAGTGCACCCCGACCCTGCCTCGGCGGTCTCCGATGGGATGCAGTCGCTGACGTTTGCAGAGTTTGAATCGTTAATGGAAAGCATGCCGGCGGTCGCCGCTGCGGTGGGCCGACGCTTGCCGAAGCACTTTGCCGGATCTCTCAACGCAACGCCGCCATTATAGGAGCACGCATGAAACGCCTTCGGCTCGCCGCCGTTACTCTCGCCTTCGCAGCCATCGCCGCACTGGGAACGCTGCCTGCACGCGCGCAGTATGCAAACGAGTTCGTTCCCGCCAAGCTCATCAAACAAGGGACGACCACGACGCCGTGGGCGGGCCCCGGGCTTGTCGTCTTGCAAGTGGAGGTCTTTCCCGACGGAAGCTTCCACGTCGTGAAGGTTATTCGTACGACCAATAAAGGCGATGTTGCCGCAGCACTTGAGATCGCCAAGAGCTCCACCTATACTCCGGCGCGGCGCGGGCAAAAACCGGTTCAGGCCTATTACGATTACACGCTCAAATTCGGGAAGAGCATCGTGCGTTCGGGCGAACCGATCGCCAACGGTGCGTTAGCACATATCGACGGCCTCGTTCACGCCGGAAAATATGCAGATGCCAAACAGGCCGTCGGCTCCTATCTTCTCGCCCATCCCGGTAACGCGCTTGCATTGCAGTACCTCGGCATCGCCGACTACTTCACGTCGGATTATGCATCGGCGGTCCAGGCCTTCGATAAAGTCGCGACGATCGGCGCACCATTTAAGGAAGCTGCCGCGCAATCGTATGCTGCCCTTTCGGTGCAACAGGCTTCCGCCGATCCCGATCGGTCGTTACTGTACGCGCAGAAAGCCTATGCACTCGATTCCAGCCCGAATTCGCTCTACGCGCTCGGCGTCGCACAGTTCGGCATGAAACAGTACGCGCAGAGCATCGCATCATTCCAGAAAGCGCGCGGGATGCTCTTCGCGCAAAAGAGCACACCGACGGCGACGAAAGTGGCGATCGATGGTCACCTTCTACAAGCGTATCTGCAGACCGGCGATTCGGCGAACTCCAATGCGATGCTCGCCGAGCTCAAGACGCTCGATCCTAAGGGAGACACAGGGGCGCAGTTCGTCGGAGCCTTCTACCTTCAACAGGGCGTCGCCGCGGCGAAGGCGATGAAGCCGGTCGAAGCTCTCGCCGCGCTCGATAAGGCTGCCGCAGCCGGGGACCCGAAGATGGCCGAAACCGCGTACACCCAGGCCGCCTTCGTCATCCTTCAGACCAAGTCGCCCGACTACAACCGCGTCCGGAAGTACGCCAAGAAGGCGCTCGCGATCGACCCGAACGACCCCGAGGCGCTCTTTGCGAGCGGCGTCGGGGAGGCCGGTGTCGGGGCGGTGTACCACCGAGCCGACCTTACCGACCGAGCGAAAGCGAAGCTCCTAAAAGCGCTCGCGATAGCAAAGGCGGGGAAAAATGCCTCGCTCGTACAGCAAATTCAGAACTTTTTGAAGCATCTCGGCGGTTAACGCAAGCTCTACTGAAGAGCGGACAGGACTCTATCCCGGGGCGGCCAAAGTACCGCCCTGGAGCGGCGGGGAGACCCGCCGAAACGTTTCTACCAGAGGTTTTGCTTCACTTAATACACCCGGAAGGGGAGGCTCGAACAACTCGTGTTTGACGGATTTATCAGTGTGATGAAACAGGGCGGGGTCGACATGGTCGTCCTGCTCCTGCTCTCGATTGCGGTCGTTTGGATCGTCATCGAGCGTTTTCTCTATTTCAGTGCCCAGCACGGCGATACGAAGTCGTTGCTCAAAGAGATCGGTAAAAAAGTCGCCGCGAACGATCTCGCCGGAGCGATCAAGTATTGCGACAGCCAGAAGGGCATGCTTCCGCGCATCCTTCGTTTCGGGCTTCAGCGCGGCGATAAGAACCGCGCCGATATCACCGATGCGCTCTCGATCGCGCTCATGGAGCACCTCAACGATCTCGAACGCAATCTCGGCATCATCGGCACGATCGCCGTTATCGCGCCGTTCGTCGGTCTCGCCGGTACCGTTCTGGGTATCATCAAGGCCTTCCAGTCGATCGCGCTCAAAGGCAATTCGAGCCCGGCGGTCGTCGCAGCCGGCGTCTCCGAAGCACTCGTCACGACCTTCAGCGGTCTCGTGGTGGCAATCATCGCCGTCATCTTCTTTAACTTCTTTAAGACGCGCATCAAGAATTACAACCAAGAGATGATCGTTGCGGCAAACCAGCTTGCCGAGATGCTGCACTTCCACAACACCGGCGCTGCGATTCCTACGGATCTCTATCAGCCCACGCAGAAGTAAGCGCACTGGAGGAATGACGTGAGTCTACTTTCGGCGCGCGGCGACGAAGAGGTAATGGCGGAGATCAACATCACGCCGTTCACCGATGTCTTGTTGGTGCTTTTGATCATTTTTATGATCCTTGCCGCCTTGGTTACTCCGCCCGGCTTCGAAAAGCAGTTGCCGAACTCGAACAATGCTCAGAGTACGGCATCGAAAAACAAGAACGACATCCAGATTATCGTCAACGATAAGGGTGTGATCTACGTCGATTCGACGAAGACCGACACCAAGGGCATCTACCGCGTCATGTACGATACGATTAAAAAGCGCGGTAAGAAAAAGATCTCGTTGACCTCGGATATTAAGGCGCCCTACGGCGTCATCATCCGCATCCTCGATGCCGCCAAACGGGCCGGCGACGAGAACGTGGGCTTCGTTACATCGTAAGCGTGGGGGATTAATCCGTGGCCGTTTCAACCTCAGGTGGTGAAGAAGAGGTGATGTCGACGATCAACATTACGCCGTTCACGGACGTGCTGTTGGTCCTGCTCATCATCTTCATCATCCTCGCGTCGGTTACCAAAGAACCGCCGCTTCCTACGGCGTACAATAAAGATAAAGTCTCGCCGTCGCAGATCGTCGTTATCGTCGATGCCAAGAATCAAATCCAGATCGGCTCGAACACGATGCCGATTCAGGGCGCCAAGGCCGCCTTCCAATCGCTCGAAGACGCGGTCGGCGGGCACCTGAAAGATGTCATCATCAAGGGGAATCCGAAGGCACACTTCGGGACGATTCTTCAGGTGATGGATGCCGCGAAATCGGTTGGTTTGACCTATTTCGGGCTGGCCAATCACGTACAAGGCACGCCGCAAGGAGTGACGCAGTAACCGATGGCCGTACAGAAACCACCGCAACCCGACGATAAGAAGAAGTCGCCGTTCTTAACCACCGGCGAGAAAGTTCCGAATTTCCTCTGGATCGCGCTGATCGCGGCGCTATTGCTTCATGCGATCTCGACACCGTTCTTCCCGAACCTCGAGAAGCCGCACGAGAGTACGAAAGTCGATAAGGTCTCGGTAGCGAAGAAGGCGCCGATCAAGGTGCCGACTCCGCCTCCGCCGACGCCGACCCCTCCGCCGACGCCGACGCCGCCGCCGACGCAGGCGACGCCGCCGCCGAAGCAGACACCGCAGCAGCCGAGGCTCAAAGTGAATTTGGTGAAGAGCCATAACACGGGCAGCGGCCCGAGCATCACCAACAACAATGCTAAGACCGGCACGGAGAGTGGCGTTCCGACCGGGCAGGGCACCGCCTCGCCCTCGCCGACCGCCCCGCCGACGCAGGCTCCCGCTTGCTCCGTTCCGTTCAAGGATGCAACCGTCAACCAGGTCTCGGCGCCGAACTATCCGTCATCGGCGCAAGACGCCGGATTCGGCTCCGCCGACGTTCCGGTCGTGGTGACGTTGAGCGCGACCGGATCGGTGATCTCGGTGAAGCTCGTGCAATCGAGCGGCAATTTCGCGATCGATCGGGAGGCGAAACGCGCTGCGCGCGATACCACCTACTATCCGAAGATCGTGAACTGCAAACCGGTCGCATCGCAGTATATCTTCGATGCACAGTTCCAGCCCGACTAAGGCAATCGATGGCCTTCGGCGAAAAGACGCTCGCGTGAGCGTCTTTTTCGTTTTCATGGGGCGACGAGCGTGCGGGTAAGAGGGAGCCGTTACCTCTGGTGGGCGCTCGCGCTATCGCTCGCCCTGCACGTTCTAGCGGCATTTTTCTTCCAACATCATCGGCTCGATCTTCGCTCCGGCGTGGCGCGCATCACGGTTCGCGCGCTCGTTCAGCCGTTAACGATCGCACGGCATACCCCCGCTCCGCCCACGCCGCCGCCGACGCCGCCCCCGAGCCCGCGGCCGCAAACCCACGCCGTCATCGCGACGCCGACGAAGCATCGGGGCCCGGGGCACCTTGCCGCCGCGCCGCCGCCCGCGTCACCGCGCCCGCCGCCGACTCCGCGCCCCTCGCCGACTCCTGCGCTCGCTTGTCTCGCGCGCAGCACGCCGCCCCGTATTCTCGTCGAACCGACCGCTCCGCCGATCGACCCGGCGACGCGCGCGCAGCGCACGACCGGAACGAGCACGATCGCGGTTTCGATCGATGCGCGAGGAGCGTTCACCGATGCGACGATTCAGAGCAGTAGCGGGAACGCAGCGCTCGACGTGCTTGCGCTGCAGATGGCGAAGAATGCCGCGTATGCGCCGGCGACGCAAAACTGCCGCGATGTCGCCGGGACGATGCTTTTCCGGGTGAAGTTTCAAGCTTGGTAGCGCGTTTGCACTGCCACTGCACGGCGGCTGCATTGCGGCTGCCCGCGCTTGCATCGCAGCTGCGGCAATCGCGACTCGCTAGACGCTTCGCGGCTCGGACAAGCAAGGTCAGGGTCCTCGCCGCTCGCTAAACGCTCGCCGCGATCGCCGCAGCCGCGCTGCAGGAGGGCTGAGTTGGCGCTCGTGTTATGCCGAAGCTGCATTGCGGCTGCGTCGCGTTGGCACTGCGGTTGCACCGCGGCTGCACCGCGGCTTCCCGCGCTTGCATCGCAGCTGCGGCAATCGCGACTCGCTAGACGCTTCGCGGCTCGGACAAGCAAGGTCAGGGTCCTCGCCGCTCGCTAAACGCTCGCCGCGATCGCCGCAGCCGCGCTGTGCGCGGGGGCGATGCTGCTGTCACGCCGGGTTGGTGCTACTGTCACGCCGAGTTGGCGCTGCAAGGGCCGTATCGAGGCGCGCGCCGATCCTGGGGCGCGCATCGCAGCTGCGTCAATCGCGACTCGCTAGACGCTTCGCGGCTCGGACAAGCAAGGTCAGGGTCCTCGCCGCTCGCTAAACGCTCGCCGCGATCGCCGCAGCCGCAATGCACGCGAGCGGGGTCGATGCAGCGGGGGCGATGCAGTTGTCACGCCGAGTAGGCTACTGTCACGCCGAGTAGGCTACTGTCACGCCGAGTAGGCGCCATCGAACGAAAGCGTACCGGTGCGGGGTTTAGATCATCCCCATATCGCGCAGCAGGTTGAGCGTGTCGATATATCGCTGAAGGTGGCGCCGCGTCATCTCGTCGAGTTCGAGGAACGAGATGCCGGTGCGATAGCGCTGCAGCATCGAGTCGAAGCGCGACCAACGAACGACCCCACGAAGGCGGAGCACCGGTGTCGCATCTCCACGTAATTCGAGTTGAATGGAGACCGGAGCATCCTTGAGGAGCTCTGCATTGGTGAGCATCGCCATTCCGCCGAGCGCGATGTCGTAGGTTTCCGTAAATTCCGGGGCAAAATCGTCGCCGATACTATACGAAACGAGGAGCATATCGCCGACTCGCTCGAAGCGGCGGCTCTGTTCGCTCTCGATCTCCAATCGGTCGCTCTCGCTCGTACCGGATTCCACGTTGTTGGGCCTTGGCCGAGAGGACCGGCAATCCTGCCGGGCGCTCTGTAACGACTCGTTAAAGGCCGCACCGAAAGCCTTGGCGTACTGTGGGGCGCGTGACACTCTTTCAGGCATTGATTCTCGCGCTCTTACAGGGCACGACCGAGCTCTTTCCGGTCTCCAGTCTCGGGCATACGATTCTCGTCCCAGCGCTCTTTCACTGGACGAATATCCATCGGAGCGACCCGACCTTTCTCCCTTTTGTCGTCACCCTGCACTTGGGAACGGCACTCGCTTTAGTGCTGTTCTATCGCCGGGAGTGGTGGCTGATCGTCACGGCGTTGATTCGAAGCATCATTCGCGGCCGCCTCAGCGACGATCCACACGAACGGCTCGGCTGGCTCTTGGTGGTCGGAACGATCCCGGTGGGGATTCTCGGCTTGTTGCTGGAGAAAACGGTGCGGGCGCTCTTTGCGAGCGCGCTGCTCGCATCGCTCTTCCTCATCGTCAACGGCGCGGTAATGTTTTTGGGTGAAGCGTTACGTCGACGCCAACTCGCCGTCGAACATCGCGCGGATCGTCCACTCGCGCGCCTTTCGTGGTTTCAGGCGGTGCTCGTCGGGGTCGGTCAGTCCTTCGCATTGCTGCCGGGTATCTCGCGCTCGGGGGCCTCGATGGTAACCGGCCTGCTCTGCGATCTCGATCATGCCGACGCCGCGCGTTACTCCTTTATGCTGGCAACGCCGGTGATCGTTGCGGCATCGCTCTTGAAGGTTCCCGATCTCTTCCGAGCCGGCGCGCACGTTGCGCTGGTGGAGTCGGTGCTCGGCGGCATGGTGTCGGCGGTCGCCGCCTATTTCTCGGTCGCGTTCCTCACCCGTTATTTCCGCTCGAACGACTTACGGCCGTTCGGATGGTACTGTCTGCTGCTCGGGCTTCTCGGCAGCATCCTCGCATGGAAAGGAATTATCTCGTGAAGGTTCTTGGATTACTCGTCGCGGTGCTCTTTTTTATTCTCGCGGTTCTCAGCTGGACCGGTACCTTTCACTCGACGCTGATCTTCGGGCACAGCCCGATGCACAATTACAAGCACACGATTCTATATGCAGTGCTTGGGGTGCTCGCGCTTCTCTGGGTACGTTTTCAGGGCAGCGACGCTACGTCGTCGCGATGAGATAGATCTCGCTATCGTTGGGTGCGTAGCACTCCACCTTCGCGCGCGCGTTGCGAACGAGCGGTTCGATCTCGGCCAGGCGCGTCTCATTGGTCGCGACGATGAGGAGCGGGAACTCGTCGGCTTCGGAGAGGATGCCGGCGAGCGAGCGCTGATAGGCCGCCGGATCGTTCGATCGCGCGCCGAAGAGCGTATCCCGATAGGCATGCTCGAGCGTGAAATAGGGATTGCCCTGCCACCACGCCTCCCACATCCAAATGCGTGGATCTGCATGGTGGAGTGCGTTCCGGGGCGGCGGCGCGAAGAGCAGCGCATCGGCTCGCTGCCGTTCCAACGTCTGCATGACATCGCTCTGACGAACGGTGTTGCGGCGCATGTTGCTCGCGACCCAACGCTCGGTCTGGCGTATGTAGTACCAGGCGAGTTCGCTCGGCGGGAGATCGGGCATCTCATCGGGCTCTTGGGCCTTTTCCAGCCAGTAACAGAAAACGCGCCAGAGCCCGAGAATCGCGAGCCCGGTCTGCCCGTCGCTTCGTAAATTGCGTACGTTATCGAACCAGACGCCGAGATAGACGCATTGTTCCTCGGTGAAAAAGACGCCCTCCCACGCTTTGAAGAGGTCGAGGGCATAGATGCGGCCGGGAATCATTTCGACGATCTCGGCGACTTCGTGATCGCGCAGGATCGTGAGATCGTTGACGACGATGCCCTCACCGACGCGCACGAACCATTCTAGAACGTCGCCGCCGTGAACGGCGATGCCGTGGCGTTTGAGATAGTTTAGATGCGTCGGTAAGCCCATAAAAGGGTCGACCAAACTCTTCGCGCCGTAGCGCAATAAGATCTCATGAATGCGCGTCGGCGAGATGCGCCGCGTTCGTTCGCGTAACTCGATCATGCGTGCGCCTTTGCCGCTTCCAGCACGGCGGTGACGACGCGCGGATCGAAATGGGTGCCGGCGGCTCCGTCGAGCCGTTCGCCGGCAGTGGCGCGACGAGCGGCTGGGCGCGCGCGGGTGTCGATGTCGATGGCATCGTAGGCGATCGCAGTCGCAAGGATGCGAGCGCCGATCGGAATGGCCTCTCGCCCGAGCCCGGCGGGTTTTCCGGTTCCGTCAAACCATTCGGCGCGTGCGGCGACCAGCGGAGCCGCTGCGGCGAGCGTCGGCAGGTTCTCCAGGAGGCGTGCGCCTTCGCGCGCTTGTTCGGCGCGCCGTTCGAGCCCAAGCCGTACCAGCGGATCGAGCGTACTCTCGAAGGTGTCGTGGAGTTCTCCGGTGCCGAAGGCAACCGTCGCGATGCGCAGGGCCTCGATCTCGGCAGCGCTACAACCGAGGATTCGGGCGCTCGCTTCGGCGAGACGGAGCACGTTGCGCGCGCGCCCCGGAACGCCGAGATGCCGATCGATCCGGTCGGCAATGTCGAGCAGCAGGTCCCCGGAGTCGCTCAATTCCGGGTGCAGCACGCCGCGCGGAAAGCTGAAAGGCTCGACTTCGGCGCCTGTTCGATGGAACCACACCATAAACGCACGCGCGTGCGCCGGAGCATAGGTGCGCCCCGCTTCCTCGGCGATGCTCGAAAGTGCCTCCTCCGGTTCGTTCGCGCGCAGGAGGCGGTCGGCGAGCGCGAGGGCGACTGAGGAGACGGGAATGCCGTTCCAGCGCAGTTGATCGGGGAAGCCGGTGCCGTCCCAGGCCTCGCTCTGCCAGCGGACGATATCGGCGGTTGCCTCCGGGATCGCACCGATCGCGGCGCAGACGCGTGCACCTGAGGCCGGAATATCCCAGCGTTCCATCGTGGCGAGGCGGTCGGGAAGATCGCTATCGCGGATCAGTGCCGGGTTACCCAGGGAACCGACGGCATGCATGAGCCCAGCGATCGAAACGGCATCGAGAAGCCGCTCTTCGACATCGAGGGCGACGGCGATGGAGCGTGCGAAGGCGGCCTTCCGCAACGAAAAGCCAAAAGCCAGCCCGGCGGCTGCATCTCCGACTGCTCCGTAGTACGACAGCACATCGGCGAGCCGATCGAGCGCGACCCGAGGATCGCCGTCTGCTTCCTGGAATAGCGCCATTACCGACCCTCTTTGACGATTGACGTGCCGAAACCCTCACATTTAAACACCGACGGAGCTATTTCGATGGTCGACGTCGGCAAGAAAGCAACGACCGAACGCTTCGCCCGTGCCGAGGCGTTCGTTCGCCTCGCGCCCGATGCCGCAGAATCGCTCCGAACCGCGATGGGTCCGAAGGGGGACGCCTTCGTAACGGCTCAAATCGCGGGCATCATGGCCGCAAAACAGACCGCGACGCTGATACCGCTGGCGCACCCCGTTGCGCTCAGCCATATCGCCGTCACGTTGGCGTGGGCGGAGCCCGCCCTTTTGCGTATCGAAAGCGAAGCTCGCACCTCCGGGCAGACCGGCGTCGAGATGGAGGCGTTGATGGCTGCAAACCTCGCCGCATTGACGATCTACGATATGTGCAAAGCGCTCGATCGCGCGATCGTTATCGAAGGCGTGCGGTTACTCGAGAAACGCGGAGGGAAGAGCGGCACGTGGATCGCCGATCGGTGAAATATCGCGTGGCGTGCATCGTTCTCTCCGATCGAGCTGCAGCCGGCGAGCGCGAGGACGGCTGTCTGCCGGTTTTCCGCGAGCGCCTCGAGCCGTTCTTCGAGATCGTGCGAGCGATCGTTCTTCCCGACGATCCGGCAGCGTTGCAAGCCGAGCTCATCGAGCTTGCCGATGCCGAACGTGCCGATTGCATTCTTACCAGCGGCGGCACCGGGCTCTCACCGCGCGATCGCACGCCGCAGGCGACTGCGGCCGTGCTCGACTACGAGGTTCCGGGCATCGCCGAGGCGATGCGCGCCGCGGCGTTGCCCCGCGTGCGCACCGCGATGCTTTCGCGCGCGCTGGCGGGGGTTCGACATCGGACGCTGATCGTTAATCTTCCCGGCAACCCGCGTGCGGTCGCCGAATCGCTCGACGTCTTTTTGCCGACGCTGCCGCACGCCCTCGAACTTCTGACGGACCGTCCGACCGATCATTCATGAACTTCGAAGAGGCGGAGCGCTTCCTGCTCGCGAGTATCGGCGAGAGTACCTCACCGCGGACGAATTACGGTTTGGAGCGTATGACGGCGCTGCTCGAGGCTCTCGGGGATCCGCACCGGCGCTACCCCGTGGTGCATATCGCCGGAACCAGTGGGAAGGGTTCGACGGCGACGATGATCGAGCGGGTGCTACGGCAACGCCGCTTGCGCGTCGGCCTTCATGTGAAACCGCATCTACAATCGATGACCGAGCGCGCCCGAATCGACGGTACGCCGATCGCACGCGAGCGATTCGCCCTGCTTTTCTCGGAGATGCTTCCCGTCATCGATCGTATCGCGGAACGGTACGGCGCGCCGAGCTATTACGAGATGCTCCTTGCATTGACGTTCCTCTACTTTGCGCGCGAAGCGGTCGATATTGCGGTGATCGAAGTGGGGTTGGGAGGGCGACTCGATGGAACCAACGTCGTCTCACCGAGCGTTTGCGCGATTACGAGCATCGGCTACGATCACCAGGAGATTCTCGGCGATACGCTCGAGAAAATCGCCGCTGAAAAGGCGGGAATTGCGAAGTCCGGAGTTCCGCTGGTCAGTGCGGTGAACGAGGAACCCGCGCGTACGACGATTGCGGAGATCTGTGCGCGCGTCGGTGCACCGCTTATCGAAAGCGCGACGCACGCCCGCGTCGAGGAGGTCGAAAACGAAGCGTTCGCACAGCAGTTCACCGTTCGCACCGCGAGCGAGTGCTATCGCATTCGGTTGCCGATATTAGGCGGCTTCCAACGAAGCAACGCCGTGACCGCCGTGCTTGCCTTAGAGGCGTTACCGCCGGCGCTCCGCCCGAACCGCGCGGAGATCGAGGAAGGATTGGCGGAGGTACGCATTCCCGGTCGCATGGAGCTCGTTCCGGGCGCACCGCCGCTGCTCTTCGATATCGCTCACAACGAGCAAAAGGCACGATCGCTCGCCGATGCATTGCGCGAGCGATTCGGCGATCGCGCGCAGACCTTCGTTATCGGCATCGGCGAGAGCAAAGATGCACGGGCGATTCTCGGCGCATTCGCGCGGCCGGAGAACTTTTTCGTTCTCACCTCGTTCGATGCCGGCGGACGCCCGGCGCGTTCCCCCGAGTATTTGGCGCGGATCGCCGACGAGTTGCAGATCGCGCACGAAAGCTTCGCCGATCCACATGAAGCGCTTGCCCGCGCGCGGGAGCGCGCCGGAGCATCCGGCATCGTCGTAGTGACGGGCTCGACCTTTGTTGTCGCCGCCCTACGCCCGGACGTCCTCGAGGCGCAACCGCGTCTTTCGTCGATCGGATGAACGCGACGCCCTTGCGCTTTCGGAATCGTGGTTTCGAGCGCGGTAAGCGGACGTTGGTGATGGGTATCCTCAACGTTACCCCCGACTCGTTCTCCGGCGACGGTCGGGTCGCGTTGCGCGAGGCCTTGGAGCGAGCGCAGGTGCAGCGCGACGCTGGTGCCGATACGATCGACATCGGCGGTGAATCGACGCGTCCGGGGCATCTGCCGATCTCGGTAGAGGAAGAGATCGAGCGCGTGATTCCGGTCGTTCGCGCGGTGCGCGAGCGCTTTCCCGACTGGCCGATCTCCATCGATACCTATAAACCCGAGGTTGCGCGGGCCGCGCTCGATGCCGGGGCGGACTGCGTGAACTCGATTTGGGGCGCAAACGACGATACGATCGAGCTTGCTCTGGAGTTCGGCGCGTCGCTCGCGATCATGCACAACCGCGAGCGACCCTTCGAAGGTGAGATCGTCGACGAGGTGCTGCGTGCGTTGCTCGCCGATGCCGTTCGCGCGCAACGGCGGGGAATACCGGCCGATCGCATCTTTCTCGATCCGGGTATCGGGTTCGGCAAGACGCCGGATCAAAATGTCGCGTTGCTCGCGCATCTCGATCGCCTCGTAGCGCTGGGTTTTCCCACGCTGCTAGGAACCTCGCGAAAATCAACCTTGGGAATGCTCTCCGGGCGCGAACGCCCCGAAGAGCGTCTCTTCGCTACCGCGGCGACGACCGCGCTTGCAATCGCCGCGAGAATCGATATCGTACGCGTTCACGACGTCGCGGCGACACGCGATGTCGTTGCCGTCTCCGATGCGATCGTTCGCGGCTGGAGGCCAAGAACATGGATCGCATAACCCTACGCGGCATCCGCGCCTACGGTCGCCACGGAGCAGACCCCGGCGAACGAAATCGCGCGCAGTGCGTCGAGATCGAGGTGTGCTGCGAGATCGACGCAAGCGGCGCCCGTGCGAGCGACGACCTCGCAGCGACGCTGGACTACGCCGCACTGCACCGACGAATCGTCGCCATCGTCGCCGAGGAATCGTACGCGCTCCTCGAACGCCTCGCGCAACGCTTGCTCGATCTCTGTTTCGAAGATCGGCGCGTTTGCGAAGCGACGGTAAGGATCGAAAAGCCCGGGCTGCTCGACGGGGCGACGCCGGGCGTGAGCTGCTCGCAACGCCGCTAATGGCACGTGCGACGATCGGCATCGGCGCGAATATCGGCGATGCTGCTGCGACGGTCGAGCGAGCGATCGGTGCGCTCAACGAACTCGGCCGCGTCATCGCGCGCTCCTCGCTCTATCGCTCCGATCCTTGGGGAAAACGCGATCAGCCGGATTTTACGAACGCCGTCGTTCGACTCGATACTTCGTTGGCACCGCACGCCCTGCTCGCGGATCTCCAAGCGATCGAACGTCGATTAGGTCGGGTTCCCGGCGAGCATTGGGGGCCACGCGCGATCGATCTCGACATCTTGTTGTACGACGATCTTGGGTTCGAAGACGAGCACTTACGTATACCCCATCGCCACCTTTTCGAGCGCGCTTTCGTTTTGGTTCCGCTCGCGGAGATCGACGCATCGTTTGAGGCGTGGCGCGATGCGTTGCCGACGTCGGAGCGTAACACGGTCGAACGGATCGTCACCCGCGACGAATGAAAGCGCTCTTATCGGATCGAGTAGGCTGCCGCGCAGTCGTATCGAGATGTGCGCTCGGGAACGGATATCTTTGCGTTACGCCAGCTCTGCGTCGTAGAGCTTCTTTTCAATAAACAGATCGAGGAAGAGACGATCGATTTTCCCGCGCTCGGCGAACTCTTTGGTGAGTATGTCGAGGGAGCGTTCGACCGACATCGCTTTCTTATACGGGCGGTCCTTTGCCGTCAACGCATCGTAGACGTCGCTAATCGTCATCATGCGCACTTGCGGGGCGATCGCATCGCCCGAGAGCTTGCGCGGATAGCCGGTTCCATCGAGATGCTCGTGATGCCCGTAGGCATATTCCGCGACGTTGAACCAGGGCGTCTCTCCCCAAGGGATCTCGCGGAGGAAGAGATAGGATTGCGTCACGTGCTCTTGCATGCGGTCGCGTTCGGCGTCGGAGAGCGAACCGCGGGGAATCCGCAGGTAGGCGAGTTCCATGTCGTCCAGGAGCGGGCGCTTCTCGCCGCTATCGTGATAGGCGTGGCGCATCGCTCGCCCGATTGCGTCGTCTGCGTCGGAGGCAACGACGTTGGGCTCGTTGGCGGCTTGAATCTTTTCGAGTAATTCGCGTAGTTCTTCGCGCATCGTTTCATCGCGACACTGTTCGATCGCGAGAAGAAAACGGAGGCGGACGGTATCGAGTCGTCCGTCGGGGAGTTTCTTGGCTTTCCCGAAAATATATTCCGGGACCGCGACCTTGCCGAAATCGTGAAGGAGCGATGCGTATCGCACCTCGCGCAACTGATCGGCGGTGAAATACATATCGGCGAGCGGGCCCGCGTGAACGCGATTGACTGCTTCGGCTTGGGCGACGGTGAGCGCTGCGACGCGCTCGGAGTGGCCTTGGGTCGAACGATCGCGGACTTCGATGGCTTTTACCGACGCACGAACGAAGCGTTCGAAGAGGTTCTGGATCGACTCGACGAGCCGCGCGTTTTCGATCGCGATCGCCGCCTGCGATGCAAGCGCCTCGAGAACGCTGCGATCGTGATGGTCGAACGGGCGGACGATCGATTCGGTGTGGGTCGGCGTATCGAGGACGATCTCGAACGCCGGTTTGCGGTTGATTAATTGAATCGCCCCGATGACCGTTCCGCGTAGATTACGCATGGGGACGGCGATCATCGATTTGGAGCGATAATTATTGCTTTCGTCGAAGCTGCGATTGAACGAATAGGGGTGCGCGGAGTCGAGTTGATAGGCGTCGTCGATGGTGATACTCTCTCCGGTTACCGCCACGTAGCCTGCAATCGAGTTCGTGTTGAGCGGCAACTCGCGGTTGAAAAGCGTTCCTTCGTCGGTCGGACCGGTCTGCGCGACTACGAAGCGCAGATGTTTGACGCCGTCGACTTCCTCGATGAGATAGAGACTTCCGGCATCGGCTCCGGTGAGCTCGCGCGCATTGTGAACGATCGAGCGTTCGAGCGTGGGAAGATCGCGCTCCGAAGAGAGCGAGCGGCTGACGTTGAGGAGCGTGCTCGTTTGTGTGCGCTCGGCGGCGAGCATCGTCGCTGCCCGGGTCGCCGCGACGAGCGAGACGCGCTCGATCGGTGGCGTGAGAACGGCGACGACGTGCGGATCGTCGGCGAGAACGGCAAGGTCGGGGTCGCGAGGATCGCCGACCAAGATCGTCGGGCCGGGCTCCCCGAACGCGGCGAGCCCCCCTTCGTCGCGTAATCGGTCGAACTCGACCTCATAGGTTTCAAAACCCGCGGTGTGGAGAAGGGACGGAATATCGCCGACCTCTGCTCCCCGGGCGTAGAGAAAGTACGAGAGCACGCATTTGGGGTTCGGCTCGCCGAGCGGGAACTCCCGGCGGAGGGGTGTTCGGGGTAGCTCCCCGAAAAGGCGGCGCGATGACCTCCGAGTACTCCCCTGAGGACGAAGCATCGGCCCGCGCGCAGCGTCTGGCCGAATTTTTCGTCGGCACGCCGCTCCTTCGTCTGCGCATCGAGCGCGAAAACGAGGAATTTGAGTTTGCGCGCTCGATGCCGACGCAGGCGCCGCGGGGCTTCGAGGGGGTGCAATCCCCCGAACCTGCAGTCGAGATCCCCGTTGACGTTCTCCGGGCCGACGTCGTCGGCATCGTGCGCTTCGGACGGAATGCCCCTTCACTCGGTGAGGAGGTTCTGGAGGATCGGGAGCTCGCCGCGATCGAGGCGCTCGGGATTAGAACCTCCGTTCGCGCGCGCTCGACCGGGAAGCTTCGGGCGATTCTCTGTGAGGATGGCGCACCGGTTGACTATGGCCGTGCCCTCTTCGAGATCGAGCGAGGGTAGCGGCGATGCTGCGTAAAGTGCTGGTCGCCAATCGGGGCGAGATTGCTCTGCGGATCGTGCGTGCCTGTCGCGAGCTCGGCATCGGGAGCGTCGCCATATTCTCCGAAGCCGATCGGGATTCAACGCACGTGCGCGTCGCCG
>JAJYHP010000131.1 GCA_021784715.1 bacterium | reverse complement strand
TGAGCCTCGCGACACCCCTCGGCTACTTCATCGCCATCTACCATCTCCTCGATCATGCGCTGGTAAAATCGCTTGCCTTTTTGAGCGTCGGCATCGTGCAACACGAACAGGGCACGACATCGATGGGACACTTAAAGGGGCTGCGCCGCGGCGCCGGCGGGCGCTCGCTGCTCTTCGCTGCAGTCGGTTTGGGCGGGCTACCTCCCGGCGGACTCTTCATTTCCGAGGTGCTGCTCATGGTTGCCCTGGTGAGCGCCGGCGAGTATTGGCTCGCTCTTTTCGCCGCGATTGCGCTATTGCTTGGGTTTGCAGCGCTGTTGCGCTTTGCGCTTGAAAGTTCTGCGGGAGCGTCGAACGCTCCGACCGCTCAGGCAGCGCCGCGCCCGCTTCTCGGCTTTACGAAAATCGCGCTATGGTGCGTCGGCGCCGGAGCGCTTGCTTTTGCGCTCTTTCCATTTCTTCCCCAAGCTGCCCGCCTGCTGGAACTCTCCAGGAGCTTAGCTTCCGGTGGCTAGAAACTATCACGAGCGCGTCGTGGCGCCGTCCGAGCTCGATAGCGCCGTCGATGAGATGGTGCGCGTCGCGCTGCCCCTGGGCTGTTACGCAACGCAACACACCGTGCGGACGCTTTTTCTTTCGAGGATGGGCGTGCTTGCAGTACATACGCATCTTGGAGGCGACGAGCATTGGAAGTCGCTCGCTCCTCGCTACCCGTTTTTTGCCAATCACGAGCGCGAGATGCAAGCGTTACAAGGGATCGTCGTCCAATCGAGCCCCGACGAACGGCCGCTCTATTTCTCTTCCGATGCAATTCCCGAGGCGATTGTCGTCGAGGGCAAGGGGATTACCGAAGTGGTCGTCGGCCCGGTCCATGCCGGGATCATCGAGCCGGGGCGTTTCACGATTGCAACCGGCGGCGAGAGCGTCGTTCATATCGACGCGCAACTTTCGTACGCGCATCGGGCGCTCGAACCGTGGTTCGAGGGGCAAGACGCGCTCGCGCTCGCTCCCCATATCGCTCGGATATGCGGCAACTGTACCGTCGCTCGCTCCTGGGCCTATGCCCGCGCAATCGAGGAGCTCGCCGAGATCGAACTCGACGAACGAACGGAATTCGCGCGGCTCGTGCTCGCCGAGATGGAACGCGTGCACGTGCACCTTTTCGATCTCGGCAATATAGCCGCAGGCGCGGGATACGGAAAAGGAACGACGGCTGCGTTGGGATTACGCGAACGCATCAATCAGCTCAATCGGGTCGTTAGCGGACATCGCCTGCTCTTCGACAGTATTATTCCCGGCGGCGTAAAGGACGGCATCCTCGCCGATCCCGAGAGCATCGGCAAAACACTTCGCGAGCTGCGCGACGACATCGCTCGGTTCTGCGATGCGCTCTTTGCAAAACGTTCGGTGCTTCGGCGACTGGAAGGCGCCGGGATCGTTGCAGAAGCGACGGCACGTCGCTTCGCTGCCGTGGGGCCGAGCGCGCGCGCCTCCGGGGTCGAGAGCGACGTCCGTGCGATCGCTCCGTACGGAACCTATCGAAACTTTACGTTTTCCGAAGAACGCGCGAGCGCCGGCGATGTAGCTGCGCGCAGCGAGGTGCGCGTGCGCGAGATCGAGCGTTCGTTCGATCTCCTGGAACGTGGGCTTCGCGAACTCAAAGGCGGCGCAGCGACGGTCCCGCGTTCGGTGCCTCGCGTTGCGGGCGTCACCACGACCGTCGTCGAGGGCGCGCGCGGAGCGGAGAGCATCTCGCTCGAGCTCGGTGCCGACGGGCGAATCGAACGCTTGCACGTTATCTCGGCGGCCTACCGCAATTGGCCGCTCGTGACGCGAGCGATGGAAGGGAATATCGTACCGGATTTTCCGCTGGTCAACAAAAGCTTCAACCTCTGCTATTCGTGCGTGGATCGATAACGATGTCGGCGGGAAAATTTGCGCGTTCGCTGGGAATTCGTCACCTCGTTTGCGGGAGCTGTAACGGCTGCGAGTTGGAGATGAACGCTTTGGCTGCGCCGCAGTACGATATATCGCAAGAAGGTTGGAGTGTGGTCGCCTCCCCGCGGCACGCCGATATCATTACGGTGACCGGGCCGATGAGCGGAGCGATGCGGCTTGCAGCGCAGCGCACGATCGAGGCCGCGACCGACCCGGTCGTTATCGTTGCGGTCGGTGATTGTGCGACCGGTGACGGCGTGTGGTGCGGAGCGGGAAGTGCCGGGGAGGGCGCCGGAGAGGAGCTTCAAGCGTCGATCGGGATTCCGGGTTGCCCACCCTCACCCGACGCGTTGCGCGAGGGGTTGCGTGCCGCTGCGACATTGCTCGATGGAAGGAATTCGTAGCACCGACCGCCAAGGACAGAGGTCGCCCTTATGCACCTCGATCTCACCGTACTTCAAGCGTCGTTCGACGCGCCCACGCTCACGCGGGGTCGCGATTATTTCGAGCGTCGCCGCGTGTTGCAACTGGAGATCGGCGCGGAGGCGATCGATGCCCGCGTTATCGGCACGCAGCAGCAGCCCTACACCGTCCACGTGCGCGCGGTCGGTTCGAACGGCAGCACGAGGTTGCTCGCTCGCTGCTCCTGCCCGATGGGCAGCAATTGCAAGCATGCAGCTGCGGTCGCTCTCGCCGCTATCGCCGCTCGCTCGACCGGGCGGAAGCGCGATGCCGCCGACGGTGCGGTTGAGAGCTGGATCGAAAACGTTCATGCCGTAACGGCGAACAAGCGGCGCGAGTTGCAGCGCGAGCACGTACGATACGTCATCTCGATCGAGGAGCGCTTCTTCGTTCCGTCCTTCTCGCTGCAGGCGTTTGTCGTGCCGATGCTGCGAAGCGGCGCTCTCGGGAGCGCGCGTCGCTACGAACTGCAGCATCTCGCTGCCGGAAGTGCAAAGCACCTGCAGCCGCTCGATCGCACGATCGGCCGATTGGTCGGTGCGAGCGGCTTGCTCGGCGGGATGAATGCGCTCTCGCCGACGATTTTGGGGACGCTGCTCGATCTGCTGCTGGAAAGCGAGCGGGTTCACTGGCAGAGCCTCGATAACGAGCCGATTCGACGCGAAGATATCGTCGACGCGCATATTGCGTGGCGCATCGACGAGGACGAGCGCCAGCGCCCGCATCTCGCCGGTCGTCCCGGGAGCGTGCTCGTCGGGGCGATGCCGCTCTGGTATGTCGATCCCGATCTCAACGTCGCGGGCCACGCACGCAGCGATCTCGCGCCGGATCTCGCGGCGGTTCTCGCCGGGGCGCCGGCGATGACTGCCGAACATGCAAAGCGCGTCCAAGTGGCCTTGCGGCGCGTCTTTTCGGCGACCGGTATCGATGGTCCGCAGGCTCGGCTCGACGTGCGCGTCATCGAGCGCGACCCAACGCCGGTCCTGCATCTCGGGCGCGGGCGGACGACGACGACCGCCGAGTTGGAATTTACCTACGGCGAGTTTCGCATCGCACCGGAGAACGGCGAAACGGAATTTCGCATCGCCGATGGTGACGGAGCGGCGATCTGGCCCAGACAGCGTGCGTATGAAGAGCGGGCGTTGGAGCGTCTGCTCGCGCTGGGCTTTCTTCCGATTCCGCGTTCCTTCGAGTTTGATAACGAGGAACGGCGGGCGATGTTTCGGCTCGGCCCCGAAGAGAGTGCCTATTCCTGGGCGCGCTTTCTCGGCTACACGGCCCCGCTTTTGCGTGCCGAAGGATGGAAGATCGAAATCGATGCGGAGTTCCCGCACGAAATCGTTGAGTTCTCCGACGATTGGGATGCCGATATCGAGCCCGATCCGCACCGAACCGGATGGTTTGAAGTCGATCTCGGCATCGAAGTTGACGGCGAACGTATTCCGCTGCTGCCGGTGATCGTCGAGGCGCTCGCGGCAAACGGGATCTCCTCGACCGACGATCTGGTTGCCATCGGTGCGCGCAGCGAGCCGATCTTCGGGCGCCTGCCAAGCGGGGCATATGTCGCGCTTCCGCCGGCGCGCGTCGCGCGCGTCTTGGCTACGCTCGTCGATCTCTTTGACGGCGAGCATGCATTGGTGGAGGGCGAACGGATCGCTCTGCCCGCCGCGCGTGCGATTTCGCTTGCCGAGATCGATGGAACCGTGCTTCGGCGGGGTGCCGTCACCGAGGCGTTCGGCACCTTTATCGACGGCTTGAAAGACCTTGCAGCGCGTCCGCCGGTTCTGCCGGCGAATTTTCATGCCGAATTGCGCCCGTACCAACGCGAAGGCGTCGTCTGGATGCAACTCCTCCGCGAGCATGGGTTCGGTGGCGTCCTTGCCGACGATATGGGGCTCGGAAAAACAGTGCAATTGCTCGCACACGTGGCGATGGAGAAGGCCGCGGGGCGGCTGAATAAACCGGTGCTGATCGTCGCTCCGACGAGCGTCGTCCCGAACTGGCGCGCCGAAATTGCGCGATTCACGCCGGAGCTCCGCGTGCTCACGCTCAGCGGCCCCGATCGCGCGCGCTTCTTCCATGAGATTCCCAATGCCGATATCGTACTCAGTACCTATGCGCTGCTGGTTCGCGATGCCGAGGAACTTCACGCTCGCGAATGGTCGATCGCCGTGCTCGATGAAGCGCAGGCGATTAAAAATCCCCGCGCGAAAGCGGCGATCTCCGCAACGAAGCTCCACGCCGAGCAGCGTATCGCGATGACCGGTACGCCGATAGAGAATAATTTAGAAGAACTCTGGTCGATCTATGCTTTCGCGTTGCCGGGGCTGTTAGGAACGAGAAGCTCCTTTGCACGTTTTTTTAGAACGCCGATCGAAAAACGCGGTGACGTCTTACGACGCAACGCATTAGGGAGACGCCTTCATCCCTTCCTCGTGCGACGTACGAAGGAAGATGTCGCGCGCGATCTCCCTGAGAAAACCGAGATCGTCCATCGCGTCGAACTCGGCGGAGCGCAGCGCGATCTTTACGAAACCATTCGTTTGGCGATGCATAAGCGCGTGCGCGATGAAGTCGCCAAACGGGGGCTCGCTCGGAGTAGAATCGTCGTGCTCGACGCGCTTCTGAAGCTGCGGCAGGTCTGCTGCGATCCGCGTCTGCTCGATTTGGATGCGGCCCATAGCGTCAAGGAGTCGCAAAAACTCGATGCGCTCTTCGAAATGCTCGAAAGCTTGATCGCCGACGGGCGCCGGATATTGTTGTTCTCGCAGTTTACTTCGATGCTCGATTTAATCAAGCCGGAACTGGTGAAACGGGGCGTCCCGTTCGTGGAGATTCGCGGGGCGACGCGCGATCGCGAAACCCCGGTCAAACGGTTTCAGAATCGCGAAGTGCCGCTATTCCTTATCAGCCTTAAAGCCGGCGGCACGGGGCTGAACTTGACGGCTGCCGATACCGTCATTCACTACGATCCCTGGTGGAATCCGGCCGTCGAACGTCAGGCGACCGATCGCGCGCACCGCATCGGTCAAGAGCAGCACGTGTTCGTCTACAAACTCATCGCCGAGGGAACCGTGGAGGAGCGGATTCTTGAATTGCAAGCGCGCAAAGGCGAGCTCGCCGCGAGTCAATTCGCCGACGCGTCGAGCGCGCCGTTGCCGCTCGATGCCGCCGATATCGAGCGTCTCTTCACCTAACGATGATTGCGAAGAGACCCAACGCTCGAATCGCCGCCGCGCTCGCCGCAGCGATGCTCGTTGCCGGTTGCGGCGGCGGCGGGAACGCCGCGAACGCGCTCCCGAGCGCCGCACCTTCGCCGGTTACGTCGCCCGCCTCGGCCCCGCAGTACGTCGGCTATTGGGATGATTGGGAGCAGACCCCGTGGAGCGCGGTTCCGCAAGGGGTGACGACGCTGATTTATGCCTTCGATTTTGTTTCCGGGCATAGCGTCGTTCCGGACGGCAACTCGCCGGGCTATCTCACCGCAGCGGCGGTCGCCGCGCTCCATCAACGCGGTATAGCGGTGCTGCTCTCGTTAGGCGGCGGGAGCCCGGCTACGGCCTTTAACTTCGACGGCGATACGAAAGATTTTGAAACGAATCTCGTTGCGGTCGTTCGGCAGTACGGTTTCGACGGCGTCGATTTCGACGACGAGTCAGGAACGACATCGCAGCGCGTCGCGACGTTGACGACGCTGCTTCCGGCAACGCGTGCAGCGTTCGATGCAAACGCTCTGCCCAACGCGCTCGTCACCCTCGCTGCGTTCGATACGCCGACGAACTTCGGCGACGGCACCGTCCTTGCCGCGCCCGGCGTCGCGGGAGCGCTCTCATGGGTGAACGTTATGAGTTACGATTACACCGCGGCGCAGAGCGATCTCGCGGCCTACTCGCTGCTCTTCCCGGCGACTCGTCTGATGTTAGGTAGCGATATCGACGGTGATGTTCCCCTCGCTCCGAATGCGACGCTCGAGGCGCTTGCGGCATGGGTCAAAAATAACGGCTACGGCGGGATGATGGTATGGACCGTGAACGACGCGAGCGCCGCGCAGAATCAAGCGATCCTCAACGGGTTGTCAACCGGGAAATAGCTCGCCGTTCCATAATCCCTCCGGTTGGAGGATCTGCCGTGAAACGAATCATGCCGCTTCTCGGTGCGCTCGTCGCACTTTGCTCCCCGGGAATCGCGCGCTCGGCGCCGCTTCCGTACGCGGCGATGCACTTTCGATCGATCGGGCCGGCGATCGCCGGGGGGCGCGTGCCCGCGGTCGCCGGGAGTGCGCGGCATCCGAACCTCTACTATATCGGCACCGCCGGCGGCGGCGTTTGGAAGAGCGTGAACGGTGGGGCGACCTGGCGCGACGTTTTTGCCGACGAACCGGTCGCTTCCATCGGTGCGATCGCCATCGACCCGCGCAACGCCAAGACCGTTTGGGTCGGTACCGGCGAGAGCAATCCTCGCAACGATGTGATTCGCGGTGACGGCCTCTATAAGAGCGTCGATGGCGGGAAGAGCTGGAAAAATGTCGGTCTGCGACGTAGCGGACATATCGCGGCGATCGCCGTCGACCCGAGCAATAGCAATCACGTCGTGGTCGCGGTGCTCGGGGACGTCTATCGCAACAGCGTGCACCGCGGCGTCTACGTCACGTTCGACGGCGGCAAGACGTGGAAGAAGACGCTCTATCTCGCGCCGGATAGCGGTGCGAGCGACCTGGCGATGGATCCGAACGATCCTCGAATTCTCTATGCCGGGATGTGGGAGTTCCGTCGCAAACCCTGGACGTTCTCAAGCGGCGGCATTCATGGCGGCCTCTACAAGTCGATCGACGGCGGGAGAAGCTGGAAACGGATCGAGGGCAATGGATTTCCAACCGGGCTTACCGGGCGTATCGGCTTGGCAATCGCGCCGAGCAATCCGAACCGTATCTATGCGCTGATCCAATCGCGCGAAGGGGTTCTCTGGAGATCCGACGATGCCGGTCTGCATTGGACGAAACTCTTTTCCGGAACGCTTATCGATCAACGTCCATTCTATTTCACGCATTTGGCCGTCGATCCGAAAAACGAAAATCGCGTCTATACGCTCTCGATGAATCTCGCCGTGAGTACCGACGGCGGAAAGAGCTTCAAACGCTTCGGCCGCGGCGTACACGCCGATGCTCACGCCATATGGATCGATCCGCAGGATGGGAAGCGCTTTATAATCGGCGACGACGGAGGCTTCGCGCTGACCCTCGACCGCGGGAAGCACTTTTCATTTACGCGGAATCTGCCGATCGAACAGGTGTATCACGTCGGGATATCGACAGCCCGACCGTTCATGATCTGTGCGGCATTACAAGATAACGAAGCGTTCTGTGGGCCGTCGAACTCGCGCTCGTACGACGGTATTACCGGTCGCGACTGGCGCGTGACCGTTGGCGGCGACGGCATGTGGGCGGTTCCCGACCCGGCGGATTCGCGGTACGTGTTTGCCGATTCTGAAGACGGCTATTTACTGCGTTACGATTGGAACGACGAAGATTTCCGTTACGTGGGGCCATATAACGCAACGTCGGCGGCGCGCTTCGATTTGCGGCTGGCGAAATATCGCTTTAATTGGGACTCGCCGATCGCTTTCGCACCGTGGAATCCGCACATGCTCTGGTATGGTGGGAATGTCGTCTTCCAGAGTACGGACCGCGGCGAGCATTGGGTGCCGATCAGCCCCGACCTCACGCTGAACGTAAAATCGCATCAGGCTCCATCGGGCGGCCCGATCACCAAGGATGTGTTCGGTACCGAATACTCCGATACGATTCTCGATATCGAAGGCCCGCCGATAGCGAAGGGGGAGATCTGGGTCGGTACCGATGACGGGCTCGTGCAGCTCACGCGAGACGGCGGAAAAACCTGGAAGAACGTCACGCCGCCGGGACTCGCCCCATTCGGCCGCGTCGAGACGGTCGCGCCGTCGCCGTTTGCAGCCGGAACCGCTTATGCCGTCGTCGATCGACATCGCTCCGGCGACGATGCTCCGTATGCGTTCGTCACCGACGATTTCGGTAAAAATTGGCGCAAGATCGTCGTCGGAATTCCGCCAACCGAGTTCGTGAGAACCATCCGTCCCGACCCGGTCAACCCGCACGTCATCTATCTTGGAACCGAGCGTGGGCTCTATGTGAGCTTCAACAACGGACGAAACTGGACGAGCTTGCGGAACAACATCCCGGTCGCGAGCGTTCGCGACCTGCGAATCGCCCCGCGCGAGCGCGATCTGGTCGTGGCGACGCACGGACGCGGCATTTGGGTCCTCGACGATCTGACGCCGCTGGAACGTCTCGCTGCCGCGCAGCGTGCCGGGTTTATGCTCTTCCATCCGCGTACGACCTATCGGTGGGTCATGCACTCGAATCAAGAGGGACTTTACGGAAGATTCTCCGGCAAAAATCCTCCGAACGGAGCGATGATATCTTTCTATCAACATCGCGTTTCGAAAACTCCACCGATGTTGCAAATCTACGATGCGGCAGGAAATCTCGTGCGCAAGATTGCCGGAACCCACACCGTCGACAAAAAAATCGTGACGCGCATCTCGAACCTCCCCGGCATCAATCGCTACGTCTGGAATCTCAGCGCGACTCCGGCCGTTCAGTGGAAGGGCGCAGCGCCTGCATTTCGCGTTCAGTCGGGGCCGCCGGTCCCTCCTGGCAGGTATACGCTCCGGCTCACCGCCGACGGACGCACCGAAACGACGACGCTGCTGCTGAAATCCGATCCGCGTTCGCCGTGGCGGCAAGCCGATTACGAACGCGCGTATCGGTTCAATCGTCGGTACGTGCATGTCACCTCGGCGATCGATACCGTTCTCAATAATCTCGACGCGATGGCCGCCTCGCTTGCGAAGGCCCAGGCTGCAACGCAAGATGCAACCCTTCGTGCGGCAATATCAAGCGCGATCGAAAAGCGGAATTCCGTCTTCGCCGCCTTTACGGCGAACTATCGCAACGGTGAAGACTTTGCTTTACGCGCGGGCTCGTTACGAGAGGATCTTCCGGCCGGGCTGAGTTTCTCGCTTCACCCACCGACCGCCGCCGATCTCGCATTCGACCGATCGTTTATGGTTCGCTATCGCGCGGCGATGAAACGCTACGCCGCACTGGAAAGCGACATCATGCAGCCGTTGGAGAATCGACTGAAAGCCGCTCGTCTACCGAGCATTCGCGGGCTGCACGCGGTTGCTCCGTGATGAGATGATGCTCTTCAACAGACTTCGCACGATCTTCTTCGTCGCGACCATCGCGCTGCTGGCTGCATGCGGCGTGGGAGGTAGGCCCGCCGGATCGGGCGTGCTCGCCCCGACGCCCAGCCCGAGCGCGACGTGGTGGGCCCCCGCTCCGGGATCGAGCTTTCAGTACGATCTCAGTCAGGCCGGGCTTCCGTCACCGGGAGCGGCGATCGAGGATATCGATTGGGAAGCGACCACGGCAAGCGATGTCGCTTCGTTGCATGCTGCCGGAGGGCGCGCCGTCTGCTACGTCGACGCGGGGAGTTACGAAAACTGGCGCTCCGATGCGTCGAGCTTTCCGGCGGTCGTGCTTGGCGACACCTACGCAGGTTACCCGAACGAACGCTGGCTCGACATTCGCCGCATCGATATCCTCGCGCCGATCATGGATGCACGAATCGCGACCTGTCGAACGAAGGGGTTTGATGGCGTCGAGTTCGACAACGTCGATGGATATTCCAATACGACCGGGTTTCCGCTCACGCTTCAAGATGACGAGAACTATCTCACCGACTTAGCCGCTTTCGCGCACGCCGACGGGCTCGCGGTCGGGCTGAAGAACGCACCGGAGATGTTGCCGACGATCGCGTCGACCGTCGATTTCGCGATTAACGAAAGCTGTTGGGCGCAGGGGTGGTGCGCTGCCGATGCGCCGTTACGAGCGCAACATAAATTCATCGTCGACGTCGAATACGACGACGTTACGACGGCGACGCAATTTACTTCGACCTATTGCCCCGCAGCGGCGGCGCTCGGCGACACGACGATTCTTAAACATCCGGCGCTCGATGCGTGGATCGTTACCTGCCCGCCGTAGTCCCTATCCGGTTTTAATGCGTTTGCTGCGCCCGGTGGTATGTGGAGCTTTTCCACGTAGGGGCTCGAAGCGTCCGCCGGCGCTGCGCGCGACGACGACCGTGCAGAGTGCGCCGGCGATAGAATCGTCGATCGCGCGTTCGACGAGTTCGAAGCTGCCGTTTACGTGAATGCGTGCGGCTGCAGCGAAGCGCCGGTCGGGATGCGCCGCCAGATGTTCGAGTCGCTCGATCAGTGCAGCCCGCGAAACCGGCTCCTCCCCCTCAAAGAGGCAGAATTCGGTGCCGCGAGCCGCGGCGCGCGTGCGAATCTCTCCGGCCGGCTCGCTCGTCGTTCCGATGCGCAGAAAGACCTTCACGCCTTCACAGAGGCGAAGCGCGGCGAGCAGCCCGGGCCAGTGGAGATTTTTCGGGGCGGATCGTTGCATGATGGGTAGGCCTTTCGGGCAACCGCTGCACACGGCCTATCCACCACGCCGAGTAGCTGATCTGTCACGCCGAGTAGCTGCCGAAGGCAGCGTATCGAGGCGCTGCTCCCGCTCCCGCGCGCGTTACGTCGCGGGTTTCAGAGCCGTATCGTAGACCCACAGCAGCAGCGCGGTGACGACGCCGGCACCGGTAACGATCCACCAAATCGTTGCCGGGTGCTGCCCGGCAGTACCAAAATGCTGAAGCAGGGTGCCGCCGAACCAGCCGCCGACGATCGAACCGATGCCGATCGGGAGAAATGCAAAACCCATGTAGGTGCCCTGTTGCCCCGGGGGTGCAAGGCGCGAGATGTATTCATAGTAGCGCGGCGACTGGATGATTTCTCCCAGCGCGAGCACGACCAGGCTCAGGATTGCCATCAGCACGGTTGCCTTCGTTGCGATGAGCAGCCAGCCGACCGACGTGACGAGCGTTCCAAGCGTAAGCGCGCGGAACGAAGGTATGCGTCGCGTGAGCGCGTTCATCGCAACGGTGAGCGTGATGACGATGAGCGGATCGGTGATGAGGATCATCGCGGTGTTGGCATTCGGGTCGACGTAGTCGTGAATGTAGATCGGAAGAATGAGATACTGCTGCCAATAAACGATCCAGTAACCCGAGAAGATCGCGAGGAAGAGCACGAATCGCCAGTTGCTGAAGACCGTTAGGAAATCGCGCGTGGTCTTTGCCAAAGAGTTCGATGCTTCACGTTCGCGGGTCTGAGGTTCGCGAAAGAATGTCAGCACCATAAAGAACATCAGAAAGACGCTGGCTGCCGCGATCAAAAAAACATCTTGGGGCGGAAGTCGTGAATGCAGCCAACCCGCCAGAAACGGCCCGAGCGTACTACCGATGTTGACCATCGTGTAATAGATCGCATACCCGATCGAACGAACGCTCTCTTTTGAAGAGCGTGCAGTGGTGCCGACGACCGACGGTTTTACCAGCGCGACGCCGAGCGCCGGCAAGAAGAGGATCACGCCTGCTAACAGGCCGAGCGGCACGACGGCGCGGACGGGTGCGAGCCACGGTGCGCCGATCGAACCGACCATAAAATAGGCGCAGGTTAAAATAAAGTATGCAGCCGAGAGCGCGCGGCGGAAACCGATTCGGTCGG
>JAJYHP010000171.1 GCA_021784715.1 bacterium | reverse complement strand
GAGACCTTCACCGATCCCGACGTCGCGATCAACAACCTCGCGTGGTACAACTCCTCGGGCGGCGAGATCGGCGATCTCTGCGCCCCGGCGGCGGGCGTCCCGACGCAACAGATCTCGCTCAACGGCACCGTCTTCGAGATCCAAGGCGAGTACGACAACAACGTCTCCGATTGCTCGTGGCAATCGCCGTAGCGTCGCTGCGGTAGAGGCAATTCGGCGGGGTTCGGTTCGCAAGAGCCGAACCCCGCCGCTATGTCGGTTCTACGTGCGGATACGGCGGCGATTGCAAGCGCGGCTGCCGCGCTCCGCGCCGGGGCCTGCGTCGCCTTCCCGACCGAGACCGTCTATGGGCTCGGCGCGGTCGCCTTCGACGCTCGCGCCGTCGCACGCATCTTCGAAATTAAAGCGCGCCCGACGTTCGATCCGCTCATCGTCCACGTCCTCGATGCCGAGATGCTCGCGCGCGTCGTCGCCGACGTCCCGCCGCTCGCGGCCCGGCTCGCGGAAAAATTCTGGCCCGGCGCGCTGACGCTCGTGCTCGCGAAACGTCCGGAGATTCCGGGGATCGTTACCGCAGGGCTCGAGACGGTCGCCGTGCGCATGCCCGCACACCCGGTCGCGCGCGCGCTCCTCGCGGCGACGAAGATGCCGATTGCGGCACCGAGCGCGAATCCCTTCGGGCGGCTCAGCCCGACGAGTGCCGAGCACGTACGCGCCCAACTCGGCGAGCGCGTCGAGATCGTTCTCGACGACGGCGCGACGCCGTTAGGAATCGAATCGACGATCGTCGCGTTCGATCCCGTTCCGACGCTGCTGCGCCACGGCGCGATCGCGCGCGAAGCGATCGAAGCGGAGATCGGCCCGCTGCTCGATGCAACGGCGCCGAGCGACGGATCGGCGCCGCAAGCACCGGGACAATTGCTGCAGCATTACGCACCGCGCACGCCGATTCGCGTGATCGATCGCCTCCCGCCGCTCGAGCGACGCGCGGGCGCTGCCTATCTCGGCTTCGAGCAGGGTGCCGAGGGATACGCCGCGCAGCGCGTGCTCTCGCCCGCGGGAAGCGAGAGCGAGGCCGCCGCGCGTCTCTTCGAATATCTGCACGAACTCGACGCCCTCGGGCTCGAACGGATCGACGCGGCACGCGTGCCGCCACGCGGCCTCGGCGCAGCGATCGCCGACCGGCTCGCGCGCGCGAGCGCGCGATGAGCGCACCGACCGTTGCGACCGAACGCGAGAAAAAGCTCGCGCTCCTCGCGTTGCTGGTCCTCGCGTTCGCCTGGGGCTTGAATTGGGTCGTCCTCAAAGTCGCGGTCGCCTACGCGCCGCCGCTCGTTTTCGCCGCCGCGCGGATGATCGGCGGCGGCATCGCGCTGCTCGCGCTCTGCGCGTGGCGGGGGCGCGGCGTGCGGCCGCGCCATCTCGCCACCTATACGTGGATCGGGCTCTTTCAGACGGCGGGCTTCATGGGCTTCGTGATGATGGCGATCGCGATCTCCGGGGTCGGCGCGATCTCGACGCTCGCCTATACGATGCCGCTCTGGGTCGCGGTCGGCGGCGCGTTCTTTCTCGGCGAACGCCTGCACCCGTTGCAGATCGTCGCGCTCGTGTTGGCGATGCTCGGCATCCTCGCGATCGTCGGCTTCGACCACCTCGGCCGCGCGGGATACGCCGATCTACTCGCATTACTCGCGGGGATCGCGTGGGCGGTCGGCGTCGTCATTACCAAACGGCTCGCCAATCGGACCGAGATCGACGTGATCGAACTCACCACCTGGCAGATGCTCGCCGGAGGCGCGGCGTTAGGGATCGCCGCGTTTTTCGTGCCGCACGGCGCGACGCATTACACGCTCGCCTATATCGGCGCGCTCGCCTATAACATCTTTATCGCGACCGCGCTCGCCTACGTGCTCTGGGTCTACGTGCTCGACCGTCTTCCGGCGCGCGACGCAAGCATGGGCGTGCTGAGCAATCCTATCGTCGGCATCATCGCGGCGTGGGGATTCCTCGGCGAGATTCCCTCAGCGAGCGTCGGTTGGGGGATCGCGCTCACGCTCGCCGGGCTCGCACTGATGGCGTACGCCGATCGCTCCGGCGCGCGATGAACGCAGCCGCGAAGGCCCTGCGCAAACGTCTTCCGCGCGCGACCCTGTGCGTGTGGGACGATGCGATGCGCGCCGAAGATCCGCTCGCCGCGCTCCGACGCCAGGAATCGACGCGCATTCCCGCGCTGTTACCGATCCGCCACCAACGGATGCGCCGCGATCCGTTTAGCTTTCTGCGCGGCTCGGCGGCGATCGCCGCGAGCGACTTCGCCGCACTTCGCGTGACCGGGCTGCGCGCGCAACTCTGCGGAGACGCGCATCTACTCAACTTTGCGGTCTACTCCACCGCGGAGCGCGCGCTCGTTTTCGATCTCGTCGATCTCGACGAGACGCTCCCGGGACCATGGGAATGGGATATGCTCCGGCTCTGCTCGAGCCTCGTCGTCTTTGCGGCCTCGGTCGGAATACGGAACGACCGCGCGCAGGATGCCGTCGTCGCTGCCGCCCAGGCGTACCGCGAAGCGATGAATGCCTACGCACAGCTCGATCCGCTCGTAATTTGGTACGATCGCATCGAGGTGGACGCGCGAATCGCCGATGACGGCGCGATGCGTGCTGCCGCAGCAGCACGCATGCCGACGCTCGCATCGCCGAACGAACGCACGCCGCGCTTCGTCGATCGCCCGCCGCTCTTTCGGCGCCTGCGCCACGCCGACGAACGCGTCGAACTCGCACACGGCATTCTGCGTTCGTATCGGGGCGCGCTCCCCGACGATAGCCGCGCGCTCTTCGATCGCTATCACACCGTCGATATGGCGCTCGATATCGTCGGCATCGGTGGCGTCGGCACGCTCTCGCTCGTCGTCCTCTTGCCCGCGGGCTCGGAGCGGCCGCTGCTCTTGCAGATACGAGAGGCGCAGCGTTCGACGCTGGAGCGCCCGCTCGGGCTCAGCCGCTTCGCCCACCACGGCGAACGCATCGTCGCCGGCGAACGGCTCGTCCAGGCGGCGAGCGATCCGTTTCTCGGTTGGACCAGCGACGGCGATCGCGATTTTCACCTGCGTCGGTTGCCCGACGCGCACGCATCGCTCGATACGACCGGCGTTCGCGCATCGACGTTGATTCGCTACGCTCGCCATTGCGGCAGAGCGCTCGCCCGCGCGCACGCCCGCTCCGGCGAACCGAGTGCGATCGGCGGTTATCTCGGCAATAGCGCCGAATTCGAGGAAGCGATGCTGCAATTCTCGCTCGCCTACGGCGTGCGCTGCGAGCGCGATTACTCCGCGTTCGTCGCCGCTTGCGCGCGCGGCGAATTCGCGTTCGACGAATAGCGGCGCGCGAGCCACATCGCGTTGCCGACCACGAAGAGACTCGACGCGCCCATCGCACCGGCGGCGTAGATCGGTGCGACGATCCCGAACGCCGCGAGCGGCACCAAGGCCACGTTATAGGCGAGCGCCCAGAAGAAATTCATCACGATCGTGCGCATGGTGGCGCGCCCGATCTCGATCGCATCGACGATCGCCGAGGGGTCGTCGCGCAACGCCGCGGTTCCCGCCGTCTCCAACGCGACGGCGGCGCCCGCGCCCATCGCCATGCCGACGTTTGCGAGCGCGAGCGCGGGGGCATCGTTGATGCCGTCGCCTAAAAACGCGACTTGCGCGCCGCCCTCGCGAAGCTTGCGCACGAGCTCGCCCTTCGCTTCGGGCAAGAGCTCGGCATAAACGCGTTCGATGCCGCACGCCGCGGCGATGCGCCGGGTAACACCGAGCGCGTCGCCGCTCGCAAGCGCGACGACGATCCCTTGCGCCTTCAATCGTTCGACCGTACTCCGCGCGTCATCGCGAATGGGATCGGCGATGCGAATGCGCCCGAGCGCGCTTCCATTCTCGACGACGTAGAGCGCGCTCTCGATCGCGTCAACCTCGGGCATTTCGGCGAGGGCGACACCGCGCTCGCGCAAAAATGCCGCGCTCCCGACGAGCACGCTACTCCCCGCGACGCTCGCCGCGAGGCCGCGCCCGCGCACCGCCGCGACGTCGCGTGCGGGCTCGAAGGCGAGCGAACGCGCCCGCGCTTCACGAACCACCGCACCGGCGAGCGGATGCGTCGATGCAATTTCGAGCGATGCCGCAAGCCCGAGCAGCCGCGCCTCGTCGCCGGTGAAAACTTCGACGCCGACCACCTGCGGGCGCCCGCGCGTGAGCGTACCCGTCTTATCGAAAACGACGGTGTCGATTTTCGCGAGCCGCTCGAGCGCGTCGGCATCCTTCACCAAAATACCGTTCCGCGCCGCGACGCCGACGCCGGCGACGATTGCGGTCGGCGTCGCCAGGCCGAGCGCGCACGGACATGCCACCACCAGCACCGCAACGGCAGCGATCAACGCTTCGGCGGGCGCGTGATGCGTGAAGAGCCAGCCTGCAAACGTGAGTAGAGCGATCGCCAGGATCGTCGGCACGAAGACCGATGCGATACGATCGGCGATGCGTTGCACGGGCGGCAAGCTGCCTTGCGCGCGAGCGACGACCGCAGTAATGTGCGCGAGCGTCGTGCCGGTGCCGACTGCGGTCGCCCGTAGCAACAGCGCGCCGTCGCCGTTGAGCGTGCCCTGCTCGACGCGGTCGCCGGTGCCGACCTCGACCGGCATACTCTCTCCGGTGAGCATCGAGCGGTCGATCGCACTCGCGCCCTCGACGATCTCTCCGTCGATGGGAATGCGCTCTCCGGCGGCGACGGCGACGATATCGCCGACGCGCAATAGATCGGCGGCGACCGTTTCGCGCGTTCCATCGGGAGCGACGCGCACCGCGGAGGGAGGGCGCAGCGCGATCAATTCGCGCAAAGCCTGCGAACTGCCGACCTTCGCTCTCGCTTCGATGTACTTGCCGATCGAGATGAGCGCGATAATCGCCGCGGCGGTTTCAAAATACGTCGGCACGCCGCGCGCGAGATTGACAAAACTCAGAGCGAGCGCGGCGGTCGAGCCGAGTGAGACCAACGTATCCATCGTCGCGCTGCGGTCGCGCAACGCCATCCACGCGCCGCGATGAAAATGCGCGCCGAGCGTCAGCCAGACGCCGGTCGCGAGAATCGCCTGAACGAGCTCGTTATCGGGAACGCGCAGCGGAAGCATCGCGAGCGCCACGACGACCGCGGCGGCAGCGCTCCCCCAGAACAGGGCGCGCGCCTGCGCGTGTAGCGCGGCGATTCGCTCGCGCGCCGCGCTCTCTTCGTCGGGCGCGACGTGCGCTTGGTATCCCGCGCGCTCCACCGCGGCGATGAGGTTCGCAACTTGCACCCCCGGTTCGAAGGCGACGTTCGCCCGCTCGGTCGCGAGATTGACGGAGACCTCATCGACGCCCTCGACGCGGCGCAGCGCGCGCGTCACGTGGCTCACGCATGACGCGCAGGTCATGCCGCCGATGGAGAGCTCGACGCGCTCCTCGGCGTGCGCGGCGTTCATGCCAGGGCGTATCCCGCCTCGTCTAGGACGGCGGCGATCTTCTCCCGTTCGACGGTACGTTCGGCCTCGAACTGCGCGCGGTGATGCGCCAGGTCCACCCGGACGTTCTGCACCCCCGGAAGCCCTTCGAGCGCTTCCTTCACGTGCCGGGCGCAGTTCTCGCAGGTCATCCCGGTAATCTCAATCGCTTGTGTCATCGCTTTTCGGCCCCCTTCGTTGCCTCTCTCCAGCATAACCACCGCGGGGTTGCAAGCGAGCGACCTTGGTCGTCGATACCTTGCCTCGCGCCGGGAGATACGGTACAACCCTTCTATATGAAGTTTTTTGCCCGATGGGCACGAGGGCCGGCCGCCCTCGCCGTGGCGTTTACCTGCATCGGCGCCGCCGCACCGAACCCCCACCTCTCGCTCTCGACCAGGGCCGACGTACGCGAGGCGTTTCACCTGCTCACGACGGTGCCGTTCAAGCCGCTCTCGGCGCAGCGGCTGCTCGATGTCGCTCGGCACGCCCTCGAAGCGCGCGCGAAAGAACGCGGCGTGGTACTCTCGCTCTTTCCCGCAACGGCGACGACGCGAAAGGCCGATGTCGCCGCACTCGACGACGAAATCGAAACGATCGCCGGGCTGACGCACGACGACGCGCGCAACGATGCGTACGTCGCGATTCGCGCGATGGCCGCGGCGTTTCACGATCCCTATACCGTCTTCTGGGATCCCCAGCAGATGCTCGCGTTTCAGCACGAACTCGATCCCAAGCGGACCGTCGGCGTCGGGCTCGAGCTCCGCCGTTCGCACGACGGCATCGTCGTGAACTACATCGTGCCCGGAACCCCCGCCGACCGTGCCGATATTCACGTCGGCGATCGCATTCCCAGCATCGACGGCAAGAGCACGCACGATCTCGGCAGCGCGGCGGCGGAGGAGCTCTTCGCGGGTAAAGTCGGCAGCCCGGTCTCGATGGTCGTCGATCGCGCCGGCGAGCGCGAACGCACGCTCACGCTCGATCGTGCGCTCTACCGGCCGCCGACGGTCACGAGCCGCATGCTCCCCGATCGCATCGGTTACGTCGCCGTGAGCGCGTTCGGTGAAGCGACTCCCGAGGAATTCGGCGACGCGTTGCATCGCCTGGTGTCGTCGGGCGCGCGCGCGCTCGTTTTGGATCTCCGCAACGACGGCGGCGGGTTCGTCTCCTCGGCCGTCGAGATCGCGTCGGATTTTCTCGGCCGACAACCGTTGATGGTGATCGAACGGCGCGATCGCGCGCCGGCGACGATTCACGGGGAGAACGACGCTCCCGTGCGCTTGCCGATGATCGTGCTGGTAAACGGCAATACCGCATCGGCATCGGAGATCACCGCGGGCGCGCTCCAAGACGATCGCGCCGCCGAATTGATCGGTACGCAGACCTTCGGAAAGGGCGTCATGCAAGAACTCGATCCGCTCCGCGACGGCGCAGCGCTAAAAATTACGACCGCGCATTACCTAACCCCGTTGCATCGCGATATCAACAAACGCGGTCTCACGCCGAACATCCGCGTCTCGGGAGCGCGGGTGCGGCGCATCGGGGAATTATCGCACGATCCGCAATTACAGGCGGCGATGCACGCGTTGCTCGCACAGCTCGTCGCACGCGCCCACCCACGCCGCTGATGCAGTACGCGATCGCGTACGCCTTGAGCAGCGCGGCGGGATTGCGCGCGATCTTCGCGCTCGCCGTCGCCTCGCTCGCCGTTCACGCCGGTTGGTTCCATCCCCCGGCGAACCTCGCGTGGCTCGACGCCTGGCCGGTCACCATCGCGCTCCTCGTTCTCGCCGCGCTCGAATTGCTCGCCGATAAAGTACCGCTGCTCGACCACAGCATGCACGTCGCACAGACGGTGCTGAAACCCGCGATCGCCGCGATCTTGGTCGCCGGCTCGCTGCACGGGCTTCCCGGCCCCGCACTCGTCTCGTTGGTCGTTCTCGGCGCGCTCAACGCGCTCGGCATTCACGCCGCGGCGGCGAGCGGGCGCGGCGTCTCGACGACCTTTACCGGCGGTTTTGGAAATCCCATCGTCTCGCTCTTCGAAGATATGGCCGCACTCGCGCTCTCGGTACTCGCCTTTCTCACTCCCTGGCTCGGCGCGATCCTCGCACTGTTCGTCGGAGCGATCGCCGTGCGCGTGCTGGTAGGGGTGCGACGGACGCTTTTCGCGAAGGCTGGCGCGAACGTGGGCGATTAGCTCAGCTGGGAGAGCGCCTCCTTTACACGGAGGATGTCGGCGGTTCGAGCCCGTCATCGCCCACCATTTCCCACGCGACGCACCATCGGTCGGCACGCCAACGAATCTTCGCCGAACATGCGCTCCGGTAGAGGGCGGGCAAGAAGCTTCCGCCAAAGGCGACGCGTCGTGAAAAATCGCAGACCGCATTTTTGTATCGCTATGCTCGTCGGCGGCATTGCCATGGTGACGACGCTTACTGCTTGCGGCGGTTCGTCGAATCCCGTCCCAACCGTATCGCCAACGCCCTCCGTTCTCGCTACGGTCACCGAATTCCAAGTGTCGCCGCTCGATCCGGGTACCGCAATAACGACGGGCCCCGACGGCGACCTCTGGTTTACCGAAGGCACCGGGATCGGCAAAATAACGACGAACGGCGCCTTCACCGCGTACCCCGTCCCAACGAGCAATGCCTGGCTCGGCGACATAACGACGGGGCCGGACGGTAACCTCTGGTTTACCGAAGGCACCGGCAAGATCGGCAGGATCACTCCCAGCGGATCGATTACCGAGTACCCCGTTCCCTCGCCCTCCTCAAACCCTTTCGACATCACGACGGGTTCCGACGGGAATCTCTGGTTTACTGAGAGTGCCGCGAATAAGATCGGCAGGATCACCACCGGGGGTACGATCGCGGAATTCGCTCTTCCGGGGGCGCACGCATATCTCTCCGGCATCACCGCGGGTCCGGATGGTAACCTTTGGTTCACCGAACCCGGCATCGACGCGATCGGCAAGATCACGACGAGCGGCGTCGTCACCGATTATTCCCTCCCATCGACCGGCGCTTTGCCGAGCGACATCACGACCGGTCCGAACGGCAACCTCTGGTTCACCGAACCCGGCATCGACGCGATCGGCACGATCGCGACGAGCGGCGTCGTTACCAGTTATCCCATCCCGTCGGTCGATGCGAGCCCGCGGAATATCACGACCGGCCCGGACGGCAACCTCTGGTTCACGGAAAACAACGAAGCAGGGCAGATCGGAAGAATCTCCCCAAGCGGCGCAATAACGCTGTATTCGCTGTCGGCCCCGATGGCTCTGGGCGGTATCGCAACCGGCCCGGATGGAGAGCTTTGGTTCACCGTCATGAACGGCCATTCGATCGGGAAGATCGCTCTCTAGCGGCATCACGCGAGAACGCCGCCCGAAAAACCAAAGGTGCCGCCACGTTTACGATCCCGCTCGTGCGGGTATCATCACCGAACGAAGGAGCATCTTCATCATGGGCAATCTCTTGTGGACCGTTGTCGTCGTCCTCGTCGCGTTTTGGCTTCTCGGCTTGCTCTTCCATATCGGAGGAGCGCTGATCCATCTCATCCTCGTGGTCGCCATTATTTTGATCGTCATCAATTTCCTGACCGGACGAGGCGCGCGCATTTAGAGAAGGTATCGAAAAATGCGCCTCATGCCCGCGGCATGAGGCGCATTTTTTTTACGATCTTCGTTGAGGTTCGCCGCGGAGTTGCGCTAATGCGCTCGCGGAATACGCGTGCGCTTGTTCGCCGTGGTCGTGAGCGCGGTGAGCGTGCTGCTCCGCCAATTCGTGTTCGCCTTGGGATTGCTCGAACGCCGCCTGGCGGTGATGGTGGGCGGCGGCATCGTGATGCCCCGCAGCTTCATGGTGTGCCGCGCTCGCGCGCGGATTTCCGACAGGTTCCTTGCCGCCTTTGGGTTCTAATTTTTCGTAGAACTCGTTTCCACTCTTCGTCGCGGCGGGATCGCCGGTTCCCCCGTTGGACTTGGGCGTCGGTTTCAAGATCGTTGCTTGGTTTGACATGTTCTTGTTCCTTTACTTGGTCGATGTGACCGATAAGAACATCCCCGTAAGCTACGAATCCCAAACAACCGGCATCCGAACGGTTGGTTCGAGCGAAGCGCAAAAGAACGAATCGTCAATCGAATCGGAGCGCACCGCCGCGGCTAAATCGCCGAGTGCCACGACCGGGGGCGCGGGCATTCCTGCGCCGAATCACGGTGCTGCCCACTTCCTACAAGCGAGGACGAGATGAACGAATCGACGCTCGTGCGCACCGACCGTGAAGGCAGCACGGCGGTCATCACGATGACCAACGCAGCCAAACGCAACGCGCTCTCCCGCGCGATGATGCGGGCGCTGATCGACGCGCTCGACGGCGTCGCCGCCGATCCGAGCCTCCGCGCCGTCATCCTCCGCGGCGAAGGCCCGGCCTTTAGCGCCGGACACGACCTTCGCGAGATCTCCGAAGCGCGCGGCGCCGAAATGGACGAAATTTTCGATCTCTGCGTCGAGCTGATGGAGACGCTGCAGCGCATCGAAGCGCCGACGATCGCCGAGGTCGACGGCATCGCTACCGCCGCCGGCTGTCAACTCGTCGCGAGCTGCGATCTCGCGGTCGCCTCCGAGCGTTCGGTCTTCGCAACGCCGGGCGTCAAGATCGGCCTGTTTTGCAGCACGCCGATGGTCGCGCTGACGCGCGCGATCGGACGCAAGGCGGCGATGGAGATGCTGCTCTTGGGAGAGCCGATCGACGCCGCACGCGCGCTCGCGTGGGGACTCGTGAATCGTGTCGTCGCCGCCGAGAGCGTCCACAGCGAAGCGCTCGCGCTCGCCGACCGGATCGCGCGCTCCGCGCGAGCGACGGTAGCGACGGGGAAGGCCGCATTCTACGAACAGATCGCCCTTCCGCAGCACGAAGCGTACGCCTACACCAAAGAGGTGATGGTACGCAACGCTCGCGCCGCAGATGCCGTGGAAGGCATCGGTGCCTTCCTCGAAAAACGCACGCCGCACTGGCAAGCATAGCGGGCATTCCGCCCGCCGCGGACGAAGGCAACGCCCGTGCAACTCATTCAGAAAAACACGCGTTTTGCCGCTGCGATCCTCGCCGTCGCTCTCCTTGCGTGCTGCCTCGTCGCAGCCCTCCGCGTCCGTACCGAGATACACGCGCGTCGTGTCGAAATCGCGATGGATTACAGCGATTTCGCACAGCTGGCGCGTTCGTTCGATTACCGAGCGGACGCTTTTTTGATCGCGCTTCGCCGCGCCGGGCTCACCTCGCTCGCCGTCAGCGAGCAGTTGGGTTCGAACCTCGGCAACGATGGTTCGACGACGGTAGCGACCGGCGCGCAGATCCTCAACGGCGCCCGCCTCGCACCGATCGACGACCCGCTGCTCGCGCGGCTCGCGCGCGCACGAAAGATCGACAGTCGCGCGATCTATCTCACCATAGGGCGCAAGAGCACCTACGAGCGTCTCCGGCTCCAGCTACCGCTGCATTTCATGCCGAAGTCGATCCGCATTCTTCGCGCGCGGCGTCCGTGGTTGATCGAATTGCACACGCAGATCGACTACTTCAACGGCATCGGGCTGGGCATCCCCACTTCGGAGATTTTGCTCGCGAAGCGGTTGGGGCTTCTGCTTATCCCGCGCTTGCAGAACGACGAACGCTTTAAGGCGCCGCAGATGAAGGCCGAGCTCAACGGCATTCTCGCGCTCGATCCGAAAGTCTCGACCGTCATCTTTTTCGGATTGAAGAATCAGGTCTTCGGCTATCCGGACCACGAGAAGGATGCCGCCGAACTCTTCCGCGCGCATCACTTTAATTTCGGCACGATCGAAGTCTACGATCCCAGCCAACTGCAGAAGGGCAACAACGCTCTCGCCGAACTCATTCCCGGGCGGACGGTTCGCGTGCAAACGGTGCAAAAGACCGAACTCGACCGCCTGAGCGTGCCGGCGCTGATCGATCGCTTCATGCTCGGCGTGCGCGAGCGCAACGTTCGCGTGATCTACCTTCACCCGTATCCGCACCGCGATAAAAAGCTCAGTATCGAGGCGACCAATGTCGAGATCGTCCACCGCCTAGCAAAAGCGATCGCGGCGGACGGCATGCGGCTGGGCACGGCGACGCCGATCCCGCTCTATCCCGGTACGAATCGGCTGCTCGTCGGCATCGTCGCGCTCGCGGTTCCTTCGATCTTCGTGATGCTCCTCGGCGCGTTCGGGCTCTATCGCCCCAGCTACGCGGCGATCGCCTATCTCGCGACGATTTTACTCTACGCGGGGGGCATCGCGACGCACCGCGCGGATCTCGCGCGCTCGCTGCTCGCTCTCTGCGGCGGCCTGCTCTTCGTCGTCGCGGCGATGCTCGTCTACGCGCCCGCGTGCGCCGAATCGCCGAGCACGAAATTTTGGGTTCAGTGGTGGCGGTCGTTGCGCTGGTCGCTCGTCGTTATCGGCACCGTGCTGCTCGGCGCGCTCGTTGTCGTCGGGTTGCTGAGCACGCCGCTCGCGATGGAAGAGATCGAGCCATTCCGCGGCGTGAAGCTCATGCTCGCACTTCCGCCGTTGATCGCGCTCTTGCTCTACGTCTTCGACGCG
>JAJYHP010000105.1 GCA_021784715.1 bacterium | reverse complement strand
GCCTCCCGTGGGGCTTAAAAGCGTTCTGACGGTTGCCTTTGGAGGGGGACTTGGGGCAGCTGCTCGCTACATCGTCAACTACTTGGTGGTCCAGCGATTTGGCCCTGGATTTCCGTTCGGCACGCTGCTCATCAACGTTACCGGGAGTTTGTTGATCGGAATCGTCGCGGAACTGGCCGCCACCCGAACGTTCGGAATGCCGTCATCCGCACGCCTCTTTCTCGCCGTCGGCGTCCTCGGTGGCTATACGACCTTCTCGACCTTCGCACTCGATACCGTGACGTTGGTCGGTGACCGAGCCTTTGCCATGGCCACACTCTATTCGCTCGGAAGCCTGCTGCTCGGCGTCCTTGCCGCCTTTGCCGGGCAGGTGCTCGTGCGCGTCGCGCTGCGATAGCACCTGCCCCTCCCTTTGCGCGCTCCTTACATGCAGGGAGCAACTCCAGGATTCTCGGCAGAGTTATGCAGCGAGGTTCCCGCGGAGGGAGCGTTTTCGTACGCTGACATTCATATTGAAGAGGAGCATTCATGCACGATCGAGAGTTGCTCGACCGAGTCGAGGCAATGAGCGCGCAGGAGATCGACGGATTACCCGTCGGCGTTATCACCCTGGGGCTCGACGGCAAGATCCTTCGCTATAATCGTACCGAGGCTGAGATGGCGCGCCTCGATCAGAAATCGCAGGTCGGCCGGAACTTCTTTACCGAAGTCGCCCCGTGTACGGCGAACCCGGAGTTTCAGGGACGCTTCGACACGCTCGCCGGAAAGTCGAGTGGAGGAATCGAGACCTTCGATTACACCTTCCGTTTTGCTTGGGGCGCACAGCGCGTGCACATTACCTTCGTCCGAAAAGCGGGACGGGACGATATCGACGTGCTGATCACGCGTATGTCGGCCTAGAATCTGCATTTTTGAGCAACATTTGAGGCCGCGCTCGCAGGAGCGCGGCCTTTCCTATCGGACTCCTCGGCTGAATTATGAAGCTCTCTTCGAGGAGGAAGTCGTTGTCTCGCACACCCATTCGCTGGGCGCTCGCCGCCGCAGCTCTTTTCGCTCTTAGCCTTCCCTCGTACGCGCGCGCGGCAGCCGGCGCTACCCCGGCCCCGGCGAAGACCGCCGTTAAGGCCTCGCCGAAACCGACGCCCACGCCGACTCCACCGCCGCCATATACGCAGATGACGTGGCGCGAGATTGGCCCCGCAGCGGGCGGCGGACGCGTCACCTCGGTCGCCGGTTCTGCGACCAACGTGAAACTCTATTTTGTCGGCTCTGCAGGCGGCGGCGTTTGGAAGACGATCAACGGCGGCTTCACCTGGACGCCGGTCTTTGCGAACCAGAAGGTCGCCGCGATCGGCGCGGTCACCATCGACCCCAGCAATAACAACATCGTGTGGGTCGGTACCGGCGAGAGCAACCCGCGTAACGACGTCAGCTACGGCGACGGCCTCTATAAATCGACGAACGGCGGCATCACCTGGAAGCGGGTCGGCCTCAAAGGCGTGCGTTCGATCTCGCGCATCGTCGTCGACCCGAAAGACGGCAACCACGTCGTGGTCGCCGCATTCGGCGATCCATATCGCAACAGCGTTCACCGCGGCGTCTATGTGACGTTCGACGGCGGCAAGACGTGGAAGAAGACGCTCTATCTCGCGCCCGATAGCGGCGCGAGCGATCTCGCGATGGTCCCGAGCGATCCGAACGTCGTCTATGCCGGCATGTGGGAGTTTCGGCGCAAACCGTGGACCTTCCGTAGCGGCGGCCCCAACGACGGACTCTATAAATCGATCGACGGTGGCAAGACCTGGACGAAACTCGTCGGCAATGGTCTGCCGACCGGAATCACCGGGCGCATCGGCATCGCCGTCTCGCAGAGCGATCCGAATTACGTTTACGCGCTCATCGAAGCGGCGCACGGCATTCTCTGGCGCAGCGAAGATGCGGGCGCGCATTGGAAGATGGTGAGCGACAACACGCTCGTCGATCAACGCCCCTTCTACTTCACGCACATCGCGGTCGATCCGAAGAATCCTAAAAAAGTCTACGCCGTCTCCGAACTCACTTCGGTCTCGACCGACGGCGGCAAGAAATTCCGCCCGATCGCACTCGCGGTGCACGTCGATTACCACGCAATCTGGATCGCGCCGAACGATCCGTCGCGCATCATGCTCGGCGAAGACGGCGGGTACGCGCTCACCGTCGACGGCGGCGCCAATTGGTTCTTCTCGAAGAATCTCCCGATCGCGCAGATCTATCACGTCGGGCTCTCCAACGAAAATCCATACGAAGTTTGCGCCGGATTGCAAGATAACAACGCATTCTGCGCCCCGGAGAACTCGCTCGACCCCAGCGGCCTTCTCAATAAATATTGGAAGGTGAGCGTCGGCGGCGACGGCGAGTGGTCGGTTCCCGATCCCTCCGATCCCAATTACATCTGGAGCGACTCCGAAAACGGTTCGGTCGTCGTGTGGAACAAGAAGACGCAAGATCAATGGTCGGCGCAGCCCTACCTTCAGGGCGTTAAAGAACAGTACGACCTGCGCACGAGCAAATATCGCTTCAACTGGGACTCGCCGATTGCGTTCGCCCCGTGGAACCCGCATATCGGCTGGGTCGGCGGCAACGTCGTCTTCCAGAGCACCGATCGCGGCAAGAGCTTCAAAGTCATCAGCCCCGATCTCACGCTCAACATGAAATCCCACCAGATTCCATCGGGCGGCCCGATCACCCACGACGTTTCGGGTGCGGAGTATAGCGATACCCTGCTCGATATCGAGGGATCGCCGGTGCGTAAGGGCGAGATCTGGACCGGCGCCGACGACGGCGTCATCGGCCTCACGGTCGACGGCGGCAAGCATTGGAAGAAGATGCTGATTCCCGGCGTTCCTCCCTACGGGCGCGTCGAAACCGTCGCTCCTTCGCCATTCGATGCCGCGACGGCGTACGTTACGATCGACCGCCATCGGTCGGGCGATTACAAACCCTACGTCTTCGTGACGCACGATTACGGCAAAACCTGGAGCTCGATCGCGAGCAACCTCCCGAAAAACGTATTCGTGCGGACCATCCGCCCGGATATCAAGAACTCGTCCATCCTCTACCTCGGAAACGAAACGGGAATCTTCATCTCGTTCGACGATGGGAAGAAGTGGGAGAGTTTCAAGAACGGCATGCCGACCGTTTCGGTTCGCGATATTCGCATGCAGCCGACTTTCGACGATCTCGTCATCGCGACGCACGGCCGCTCGCTCTACATCATGGACGATATGACCCCGATCCAACAACTCGCCCGCGCGGAAGCGGCGGGAGGACGATTCTTCCCGGTCCGCGTTTCGTATGAGTACACGCTGCACGAAAACGACGAAGGGACCTACACGGATTTCGTCGGCAACAATCCGCCTTACGGCGTCATCTTCGACTACTACCAAAAGACGGCGAACGCCAAAACGCCGCCCTCGTTGCAAATTTTCAACGCGCGCGGCCAGCTGATGCGTTCGATCTCCGGAACCCACAAATTCGCAGGAAAGACCCAGCCGCGGCTTCCCAACGCCGTCGGCCTCAATCGATACGTGTGGGATTTCGGCACGAACGGTGTGGCGCTCTGGAAGGGCGCGGCGAAAAAATCGTACCAAGGCTTCCCGGAGGGACCGGGGGTTCCGCCGGGCAGCTACACCGCGAAGCTCACCTTCGACGGGAAGACCTACACGCGTCGCTTCGTCGTGAAGCCCGATCCGCGTTCGAAATTCACGCAAGCCGAATACGATCGCACGTTCGCTTTTTCGATGAAGTACGAAGGGATGTTCGGAAAGATCGACACGATGCTGAACAATCTCGATTCGCTCAAGAAGCAGATCGATGCGGCGCGGAAAGCCGCGACGGCGAAGAAAGCGACCGGCGTTCTCGCCTCGCTCTCGGCGCTCTCCGGTCGTCGCCAAGGTATGTTCGACATCTTGACGGCGAACTACCAGAACGATGAGGATTCGATCGAGCGCCCGGGTGCGCTGCGCGAAGATTTCGAGCAGCTCTACTTCGCCGCGCAGAGCCTCATCACGCCGCCGACCCTCGCGTTCGCGCATCGGCTCGACGGCAAATACGCCCGAGCCCTCGGGCAATACAACGCCTTCGTCGGCACGATCCCCGCACTGCAGGCAGAGATGAAGGCAGCCGGGCTGAAGCCGATCGCAGGAATCGGTACCGTACACTAAGCTCGACACTGGTGGAGGAGAAAAGATGAAGATACGGTTTCTCGCGATGGGGGCGCTGCTCGCAGCCGGAAGTTTTCTTCCGGCTGCGGCGGCGACCGCACCGTACGCGCGCATGAAATGGCGCGAGATCGGCCCGGCGATCGCCGGCGGCCGCGTCTCGTCGGTGGCGGGGACGGCGCAGAACGCCGATCTCTACGTTATCGGTACCGCGGGCGGCGGCGTTTGGAAGAGTGCGAACGGCGGCGCGACCTGGAAACCGATCTTCACGAAGGAACCGACCGGAGCGATCGGCGCGGTCGCGATCGATCCGAGCAATCAGAACGTCCTTTGGGTCGGCACCGGCGAGAGCAACCCGCGCAACGACGTCTCGTTCGGTACCGGACTCTATAAAAGCACCGACGGCGGGAAAACCTGGGCGCGCGTCGGCCTCGCACTGACGCGGCATATCTCGCGCATCGCGATCGATCCGAAGAATCCCGAGCACGTCGTGGTCGGCGCATCGGGCGATCCGTTCGCCGATTCCGTCCATCGCGGCGTCTACGTGACGTTCGACGGCGGAAAAACGTGGAGTAAGTCGCTCTATATCGGCCCGAGCAGTGGGGCGAGCGATATTGCGATGGATCCCGCCGATCCGAATATCGTCTATGCGGGGATGTGGCAATTCCGTCGGAAGCCGTGGACCTTCCACTCCGGCGGCCCCAACGACGGGATCTACAAATCGACCGACGGCGGAAAGACGTGGACGAAACTCGTCGGCAACGGCCTCCCCGCCGGGTACGAAGGGCGTATCGGCCTCGCCATCGCTCCGAGCGATCCGGCGCGCGTCTATGCGTTAATCGAAGCGAAGGGCGGCATTCTCTGGCGCAGCGACGACGCGGGCGCGCACTGGAAAATGATGACCGACAACACGTTGGTCGATCAGCGTCCGTTCTACTTCACGCATATTGCGGTCGATCCGAAAAATGCAAACCGCGTCTACGGCGTCTCCGAGATGCTCTCGGTCAGCACCGACGGCGGCAAAAAATTCAAACGCATCGCGAAGGGCGTTCACGTCGACTATCACGCCATTTGGATCGCACCGAACGACGGCAATCGCATCATCGTCGGCGAGGATGGCGGTTACGCGCTGACGCTCGACGGCGGTAAGGCGTGGTCGTTCGCGCGGAACCTCCCCATCGGCCAGGTCTATCACGTCGGCCTCTCCAACGGGAATCCGTATCTCGTTTGCGGCGGTTGGCAAGATAACAGCGGTTGGTGCGGGCCTTCGAATTCGCGCGATCCGCAGGGCATCAAGAACCGTCGCTGGTTCCAAGTGGTCGGCGGCGACGGCATGTGGGCCGTTCCCGATCCGAGCAACTCGAATTTCATCGTCGCCGATCTCGAAGACGGCTACGTGAATGTTTTCAATCGCAACGCACGTCTCTACCGGTTCATCAATCCGTACTTCGAACCGGGGCTCTCGATCTTCGATCTCAACAAGCGCCCCTATCGCTTCAACTGGGATTCGCCGATCGCATTCGCACCGTGGAACGGGCATATCTTGTGGTACGGCGGCAACGTCGTCTTTCAAAGCACCGATCGGGGCCAAACGTGGCATCCGATTAGCCCCGACCTCACGCGCAATATTAAAGCGCACCAGTTGCCCGCGGGCGGGCCGCTCGCCCACGACGTTTCGGGCGCCGAATATAGCGATACGATTCTCGACATCGAAGGCTCCTCGGCCGCACCGGGTGAGATCTGGGTTGGGACCGATGACGGTCTCGTACAGCTCACGCGCGACGGCGGCAAACATTGGAGCGACGTCACGCCGAAGGGTGCGCCGGAGTTCGCTCGCGTGGAGACGGTCGCCCCATCGCCGCTCGACCCCGCTACTGCCTACGCCTCGTTCGACGATCACCGCATGGGTGATTACGCGCCGTATCTCTACGTCACGCACGACTACGGTAAAACCTGGAAGAAGATCGTTCGTGGATTGCCGAGCGATATCTACACGCGGACGATTCGCCCCGACATCCACAACAAAAACCTGCTCTTCGCCGGAAACGAAGAGGGTATTTTTATCAGTTTCAACGGCGGCGACTCTTGGAAGCCGTTTTCGCTGAACGTTCCGGCGGTATCGGTGCGCGATATTCACATCCAACCGACTTTTGACGATCTAGTGATCGGTACTCACGGCCGAGCGATTTGGATTCTCGACGATATCGCGTCGTTGCAGAACCTCTCGGCGGCGCGAGCGAAAGGCGCGATGCTCTTCCCGGTGCGCACGGCCTACGAATACATCATGCATAGCAACGACGAGAACTTGTACACCCGCTATGCGGCGAAAAATCCGCCCTACGGAGCGATCTTCGATTTCTACCAAAAAGCTCCGCAGAAAAAGGCGCCGGTCGTCCAGGTACTCGACGCTCGGGGGCGCGTGATTCGTACCATTTCGGGAAGCATCAAGATCGGCAAGAAGAAGATCGCGCTCGTTCCGAATAAGGCCGGCATCAATCGCGTCGTGTGGGATTTCCACGAAAACGGCGTGATGCGCTGGATGGGCGCCGCTCGCAAACAGTATCGTGGGCCGAAGGAAGGGCTGACCGCCTTGCCCGGCCGGTACACCGCGCGGATCGTACTCGACGGGCGCACCCTCACGCAGTCCTTTTCGGTGAAACCCGATCCGCAGACGCCGTACACGCTCGCGCAGATGCAGGCCGGATACCGAATCGGTAAACACTTCCTGGATATGTCCGGGAAGATCAACGCGGTGCTCGATGCGCTCGACGCGCAGAAAATCGCGCTCAAGAAGGCCTACGCGATCGCGCGCTCGGCCGATAACGCTCCGCGCCTGGCGGCGCTCTCGGCGGCGATGAAACAGCACGATGCGATCTTTGCGACTTTTACCGCAAACTATCAGAACGATGAAGATTCCATCCAGCGTCCGGGTGCTCTGCGAGAAGCGGTCCCCGGCGGCTTCTTCCTTGGGGCGAACTCGCCGCCGACGGCATCGTTACTTGCATATGCGAAGCACCTCGATGTACGCTTTGCTGCGGCGATGGACGCATACCATCGTTACCTAGCGACGGTCATCAAACCGCTGGGGTTGCAGATAAAGTGAGGCAAAGAACTCGTGAAATACGGACACGAAACCGTCGTCGAAGGTAACTTCGAAGAAGTCATCGATCGCACGAAAGCCGCGCTGGCACAGCGCGGCTTCGGCGTTTTGACCGAGATCGATGTTGCCGCGACGCTCAAGAAAAAGATCGGCGCCGATATGGAGCCCTACGTCATCCTCGGCGCCTGTAACCCGACCTTCGCCCATCAGGCGCTGCAGCGCGAGCCCGATCTGGGGCTTTTGCTGCCGTGCAACGTCGTGGTCATGCAGAAGGGCGGCAAGACCTACGTTAAGGCGATCGACGCCGGGGCGATGCTCGGGGTGACCGGGAACACCGAGCTCGTCGGGGTCGCCGGCGAGGTCGATTCCCTCCTCAAGGAGACATTGAGCGCACTCAACGGGTGAGCTTGTATTCATAAATCTGAATATGCTAATATTCAGATGTGCTTCGGAACTTCAAGGCGGATCTCTTTAAGACGCTCGCGCACCCCGCGCGGATCCGCCTCCTCGATGCCCTTCGCGAGGGCGAAAAGACCGTCGTCGAGCTCCAACAGCTGCTCGACCTCGGCCAACCCTCGGTCTCCCAGCACCTTTCCACGCTCCGCGGTAAGGGGCTCGTCGTGGCCCGTCGCGAGGGGCTTTTCGTCCGCTATAGCGTCGCGGACCAGCGGCTCTGGGATATCCTCGATGCCGCGCGGGATTTTTGCGATCGGCTCCTGCGCGAGCAGCGCGCGAACTTCGAAGCGCAGAGCTAGTGCGCGGTATACGCCTCTTCGCCTCGTCGTTGCTCGCTGCGCTCTCCGTGGCCGCGCTCGCCGCCGCCGCGTTCCCATTCGCGCCCGTCGTGGCACGCGCGCCGATCGTCGCGCGATATCTCACGCTCGATTTCGCGGTAACGCCGCTCGCACGTCCCTTCCTCGTCTTTCTCGCGCTCGGTGCGATCGTCGTCGCGATATGGAATCTCCAACGCGGCCGCGCCGCGTCAGGAATTCCGCTGGCCTGCTTTAGCGCGGCGATGCTCGGGGTGCTGCTCGCACAATCGGTCTTTGCGTTTCTCCTGAGTTGGGAACTGATGTCGCTGATCTCTATCGCGATCGTCGCGACCGAGAGCGAACGGAAGAGCGTCCGTCGCGCCGCGTTCGCCTACGCGCTGGTGAGCCAACTCGGCGCCTTGGCGATGACGATTGCCTTTGCGATGCTCGCCGTTCATGCCGGCAGCGGCGCATTCACCGCAATCTCGAAAGCGGCGGCTTCGCTATCGGTTGCGCCGCGCGCGGGCATACTCGCGGGGCTCTTCATCGGGTTCGGTTCGAAAGCGGGACTCGTCCCACTACAATTCTGGTTGCCGCGCGCGCACCCGGCCGCGCCCGCCAACGCCTCGGCGTTGCTCTCGGGCGTGATGATCGAGCTCGCGCTCTACGCACTGACCTTGACGACGTTCGTCCTCGTCGCGCCGGTCGGAGCGACACCCGGCGTCATTCTACTGCTTGCGGGACTTGCGGGCGCACTCTTCGGCGGGCTCTATGCCGCCGTGGAGAGCGAATTGAAGCGCTTGCTCGCGTTCAGTTCGATCGAGCATATGGGCGTCATGGTCGCGGCGCTCGGTCTCGCGATCGTCGCTTCGGCAATGGGCTATCCGGTGTTGGCAACCCTCGCACTCGTGGCGATGCTCTTTCACGCGCTCAATCACACCGCGCTCAAGACGCTGCTTTTTCTCGGCGCGGGAACGGTGGTCGAGCGCCTGCATCACGTGACCGATCTCGACCGTCTGCGAGGGCTCGCCGCCGGGGCACTCAAACGCAGCGCACCATGGGTGCTCGTCGGCTGCATGGCGGCGGCCGCGTTACCTCCGAGCAATGCATTCGTTTCGGAGTGGCTCGTGTTGCACGGATTCATCGATGCGACGCTCTCGGGGAACGCATCGCTCGCAACGCTCGGTTTGCTCGGCCTCCTCGCGCTCTTGCTCGGCGGAGGGCTCGCGGCGGCGGCCTTCGTCAAACTCTTTGGAATCGCGTTCGCGGGCGCTCCCGCCCCGGTTCGCGAGGACGAACGCCCCGAAACGTTCGATGCATCGGTGATGGCGTTGGCGCTCGGCGCGGCGATCGTGCTCGCGCTCGGACTCTTTCCGCTCGTCGTCCTCCATCCGCTTCTCGCGCTCGCATCGCAAATCGTCGGCGCGCGCGCAGTTGCGCTCGATTCGACGTTCGCCGGTGCGGCACGCCTGGCGTGGCTCGCGGCGATCCCGTTGCTATCGGCGTTGGGAGCCTGGTGGTACGGCCGGCGCGCGGCGCGACGAGACGCCCCCGTATGGGCCTGCGGTTCGGCGCTACCGGCACGTGCCTCGTATAGTGCCACGGCGCTGACGAAACCGCTCCGCGGCATCTTCGCCTTCGCGCTCTTTCCCGAGCGACATCGAACGGTCGTCCCGGCAACCAGCGGTGATTTTCCGGCGCGGATCGAGTACGCGGTGAGCACGCGGGATTTGACGAGCGAAGCCGCGCGCGGCGTTGCGGCGTTCTCGCAGCGCCTCGTTCGTCGCTTGCGGGTCGTGCAATCGGGGCGGATGCGCGCGTATATCGCCTACGCCGCAATCGCTATCGCACTTGCGCTGGTGTTGGGACGATGAGCGTCGTGCAAATACTGGCGATTCTCGCATTCGCTCCGTTATTACAGGGTGCGATCGCAAGCCTTCGGGCGAGGTTGAGCGGGCGTCCCGGCCCACCGTTCTTACAACCATATCGCGATCTTACCAAGCTGCTTCGCAAAGCGCCGCGAGCGGGACGGTTTGGTTCGCCGACCGGATTTCTTGCGGTGGGAATCGCCTTGGGAAGTTCGGTCGCGATCCTGTTCTTACTTCCCCAGGTATTTAGCGCGGGCGTCCGCGCGAACGCGCTCGACGTCGTCGCGCTCGTCCTGTTCTTCGCGCTCGGACGTGCGGCGATGGTCGTAGCCGCGCTCGATACCGGCTCGTCGTTTTCGGCGATGGCGGTGGGGAGAGAGATCGCCTTTGCCGCGATCGTCGAAGCCCCGTTTCTCCTCGCGTTGCTCGCAGCGCGATCGACACAAGCGTCGGCGCTGCTCGCCGGCTCCGCCCTCTTCATCGTGCTGCTCTTCGAAACCGCACGCGTGCCGATCGACAATCAAGAAACGCATTACGAACTCACGATGATTCACGAAGGCATGCTGTTGGAGTATGCGGGGCCCGTCTTTGCGGCGTGGCAATACGCCGCGCAACTCCGCCAGGCCGCGATGGCGATCCTCGTCGCCTTCGTATTCGCGGGTTCCGGGCTTCCGGCGCCGCTCTGCTTGATCGCCGTCGCGGCGGCGATCCCGTTCGTCGAAGCCTTCCAAGCGAAGATGCGCCTCTTCGAGCTTCCGCATCTCGCGAGTGCGGCGACGTTGCTCGCCATCGCCGCGATGGGAATCGATATCATCGGAGCCGCGCGATGACGCTCCTCTTTCTATTCGCGCTCGCCGCGTTGGTCGTCGATGCGCGCATTCGTACGGCGTTGCTGGGATACGCACTGTTCACGGGAATCGCGCTCACGTTTTCCTATCCCGGCCTCGGAAATCCGCGAGCGCTCGCCGTCTTCGTCGCGCTCGCGTTCGTGAAAGTCGTCATCGGCCCGGCTTCGATACTTTGGCTCGAGAAACATAGCGGCTTGCGAAACGATCTTCGCCCGTCGTTCTCGCTCCCCGGACGCATCGCCATCGTGCTGCTCGCGCTCGGGCTCGCGCACCTCGCTGGGCGGCTACCCGCCTTTGCGGGAATTCACAATGTGGGGCTCGTCTTCTTCGCGTTAGCGACGAGCATCGCGGTGGTGATCGCGCATCGCAGTCTCATCGCCAACGCGATCGGGCTGCTTGCATTGGGAAGCACCGTCTCCTTAGCCGCCGTGGTTTTCGTCCCGCACGTTCCGATGAGCGCCGAACTCGCCGACACCTTCGATGCGGTGCTCGCAACGCTCGTCGGCCTTGCGATCGCACGGGAGATCGCACGTGAGAATCCCGAGCTCGACGTGCGTGCGATGCGGGAACTGCGCGGATGATCGCCGCCCTCACGCTCTTCCCGCTCGTCGCATTCGCGATCGCGGCGATCCCGAAGAAGCGCTCGTTGCGGCTTGCCGCGCGCGCCGCCTTTTCGGTCGCTATCGTTGCCGCAACGTTCGTACTCGCGTCGCGCCTCGATGCGCTCTCGGCGATCTTTGCCTGCATGGTATCGCTCTTGATGACGCTCGTCGTGCTCTTCGCAGGCGGGCTTTTCCCGTCGCCATCGCGCGATCATCGTCCACCATGGTCGCGCCCGGCGGCCTTCTTTCTTCTCGTCGGCGGATTTTGGAGTTCGATGCTGTTCGCCGTGACGGCGACCACCTTCGTCGGGCTCTGGGCGGGTATCACCGCGACGACGCTGGCGACGACCTTTCTCGTCGCGCATCTCGGCGGACGTACGGCGCTCGAGGCGGCATGGAAGTATCTCATGCTCTGCAGTTTCGGCATCGCCGTAGCGTTGATCGGCGCGTTTATGCTCGCGCGCGCCGCCGGCGATGCGGGCATCCTCACCGGCGATCGCTTTTCTTGGAGCGTGCTCGCGTTGCACGGTGCGCGATTAAACGCACCGCTCGCGCGAACGGGTCTCTTGCTGATGCTCGTTGGCTTTGCCACAAAGGCGGGGCTCGTTCCGATGCACGCCTGGCTTCCGGACGCACACGCCAAGGCGCCCGCTCCGGTCAGCGCGATGCTCTCCGGCTTATTGGTCTCCTGCGCTTTTTACGCGATCGTTCGCGTGCAGGGCATCACCCTGCATACCGATGCGGCGCCGCTCTTCGAACACGTGTTGCGCGACGGCGGCGCCCTCTCGTTGGTCCTCGGAGCGGCACTCATGCTCGCACAGCGCGATATCAAACGCTTGCTCTCCTATTCCACCATCGAACACGCCGGAATCGT
>JAJYHP010000086.1 GCA_021784715.1 bacterium | reverse complement strand
CTTCGATAACCTCCGCCACGAGTTTTGCGTCTTGCACGAGCCGTTCGTTCGAACGTGCGCGCATCGCCGGGGCATCGTCGCGCAGCACGAAACGGTCGAGCATGATGACGCCGCTGCTATCGCCGACTCCTCCGGGGTTGTTCGGCGAGCTGACGCCGAGCGCGCCGGCCGCTTTTCCGCCGCGCGAAACTTCACCATCCTGTTTTACGCTCCAGGTTTTTCCCGGAGGATCGCTCTGCACCATCGGAGCGACGGAGAACGTACCCGCGCGCATCGCGGCGATCATGTCGTCGATCGCCTGCGGCGTGAGATCGTAGATGAACTCCAGATTGACTTGCATGCAAGTCGCGCGGTCGCAGGAGGCGAGGCACTCGACTTCTTCGTAGGAAAAAAGACCATCCTCGGTCGTTTGAAGGTGACCGATGCCGAGTTTTTCGCGGAAATACGCCATGATATTTTCGGCGCCGTTGATCGTGCACGAGAGGCCGCGGCAGACCTGTAGCACATATTTGCCGACCGGCTTACGGAAAAACAACGTATAGAACGAAACGGTGCTCTCGACGACCGCCGGGCTGAGCCCGAGCAAATCGGCGGTAAAGCGCATCGCATCGCGGCTGGCGTAGCCTTCATGCTCTTGGAAGAGATGGACGATCGGCAGCAGCGCCGAGCGCCGCTCTTCGTAGCGCGCGACGATCGCCTCGCACTGCGGGCGCAAACGCTCTGCCAATGCGGGAAAATCGACTTCTCGTTGCGTCATCGATCGACCTCTCCGAAGACCGGGTCGAGCGAACCGATCATCACGACGAGATCGGCGATCAGATTTCCCGGTGCGATGTGTTTGAGTACCTGCAAGTTATAGAGCGAGGGCGGGCGCGTCCGAATACGGTACGGCCTGTTTCCCCCATCGCTGACGATGTAATAGCCGAGTTCGCCGCGCGGCGATTCCACCGATGCATACGCATCGCCGGGCGGAATGCGGAAGCCTTCGCTGACGATTTTGAAGTGGTGGATCAACGCTTCCATCGAGAGCGCGATCGTCTCTTTCGGCGGGGCGGCGATCTTGGGATCGTCGATCATTACCGCGCCGGGCGTATCGAGGCGTTTGCGCACCTGTTTGAGAATTTTATACGATTCTTCCATTTCGTCGAGGCGGACGAGAAAGCGCGCGTACGCATCGCCTTCGGTTCGCGTCGGCACGTCGAACTCGTAGGTTTCGAAACCGCAATATGGGAACGCGCGGCGCACGTCGTAGGCGACCCCCGAGGCGCGCAACGCCGGCCCGGTCACGTTCCAGCGCACCGCTTCTTCGGGCGTCAACGTCCCGACGTCGATGGTGCGATCCTGGAAGATGGGATTCGCCTGCAGCAATCCGCGCAGATCGCGCATTCGCCCCGGGAACTTTTCGAGCAGCGCATCGAAACGGTCGAGAAAGCCCTGCGGCAGGTCGCCGTTCACGCCGCCGATGCGCATGTAGTTGGGGTGCATGCGCGCCCCGCCCGCCGCTTCCTGAAGATCGAGCAGATTCTCGCGCAGATCGAAGCAATAGAAGAACACCGAGATCGCGCCGATATCGATGCCGTGCGTCCCCAACCAAACGCAATGCGACGCCATGCGCGTCAACTCTGAAAAAAGCACGCGTATCGTCTGCGCGCGCTCGGGAATCTTCCCTTCGATGCCGAGCAATCGTTCGGCGGCGAGCGCGTAACAGAGCGCGTTACTCTCGGGCGCGAGATAATCCATCCGTTCGATAACGGTCTGCGCCTGCGTCCAGAAAAGATTCTCGGCGGATTTTTCGATGCCGGTATGCAGGTAGCCGATCTCGGGCTCGGCCTTCACGACCGTCTCGCCTTCGATCTCGAGCATGATTTGGAGCACGCCGTGCGTCGATGGATGCTGCGGCCCCATCGAGAGCACCATCGAATTGCCTTCGCGGCTGACGATTTCGGGGGTCATCGGTTCGGGCGGCGTCGTTGGCCGTTCCGTCGTGCTCACGATTCGCTCTCCCGCGCGGCGCGCTCGCGTGCGGCTTTCACTTGCGCCTGCAACGCTTCGAGCGTGCGCCCCGACGGGGGCGCACCCGCGACGACGTTACTCTTGAGTGCGAATGCGGGGCGCGGGGCGCGTTCGCGCGCCGGCCCGCGCAACGGATAATCTTTCCGCAACGGATGCCCTTCCCAATCGTAGGGCATCTGAATGCGGCGGAGATCTTCGTGCCCGGTAAACGTAATGCCGAAGAGATCGAAGACTTCGCGCTCGGCCCAATCGGCGCTCGGCCAAATATCCATGACGCTCGGACAAACGGGCTTCGCTCCGTCGATGCCGCAGAGCACGCGCAAGCGTTTGGGCGTTCCGACCTCGGCGAGCGTGCTCGCCTTCACCGGCATCGCGAGCAGATGATAGACCACGTCGAAGCGCGGAGTGCGTTCGGGATAATCGACGGCACCGAGATCGAGCAACATCGAATAGCCGCGCGCGTGCAATTCTTCCATCGTGGCGCGCAATGCGGCGAGCTCGACGCGACGAACTTCGGCATCGCCGACATCCGCGCGCAGGCTCGTAGGATCGGTTGCCAACCCGGTAATCGAAGGCGTTTGTGTGCTCGGCATTCGGGCCTTTCTTCTTGCGCTCGAACGTGTGCTAACCGCGTGCGAGGACGCCGCCGCGCCCGCCTTCGCGAATCTGTTGCTGGATGAGATTGACGGCGTAGAGGAGGCCGTCGGGGGTCGGCGGGCAACCAGGAACGTAGACGTCGACGGGAATGATCGTGTCGACGCCCTGCACGACGGCATAGTTATCGAAGACGCCGCCGGAACTCGCGCAGGCACCCATCGAGATCACCCATTTCGGATCGGCCATTTGATCGTGAAGGCGTTTGACGACCGGCGCCATCTTCTGCGCGACCCGCCCCGAAACGATCATGAGATCGGCCTGGCGCGGCGAACTACGAAAGACTTCGGATCCCAAGCGCGCGATATCGTACTCCGGTGCGGTGACCGTCATCATCTCGATCGCGCAACAGGCGAGCCCCATCGTTAGGGGCCATACGCTCGAACTCTGCGCCCAACGCGCGACGTCGTCGAGCTTTGCTAAGAGAAAGTGACCCGGGCCTACTTCCACGCTAAACCTCCGCGCTTCCAAACATACGCGTATCCGATGCCGAGGACGACGATAAAAACCACCATCTCGAGGAGCCCGAAGAGCTTGAGGGCATGCAACTCGACGGCCCAGGGATAGAACGATGCGGCTTCAACATCGAAGACGACGAAGAGCATCGCAATTAAGTAGAAGCGAACGGGGAAGCGCCCCGATACCGAAGATGTCGGTTCGACGCCACATTCGTACGCTTCGAGTTTCAGAGGGTTCGGCTTTCGTTGCGCGAGCAGCCCGGGAAGCACGGTGAAGAGCAAGGCTGCAGCGAGCGCGACTGCCAGAAAGATCGCGACCGGTAGGTACGGATTCATTGCAAACCGATGTTTTTGGCGAGCCCCCCGGGGAACCCTGGCGAATGGCGGCGTATCGTCGTAAATATGCAGCGCACGCTCGTCATCGCCTTACTCGTTCTCACCGCGATCGGCAGCAGTTGCTCGCCGCCGCCAAATGTCGTAGGCGTCCAGTCCTACGGAACCGTCGTCGGCCGCGTGCTCGATGCAACAACCAATCGACCGATTCCCGAAGCGCTCGTCTCCGTCGGCTCGCTCTACACGGCAACCGCAGATAAAGAGGGAGCCTTCGTGCTCACCGGCGTGCCGATCGGCAACCAAGTAGTGCAGGTGCACGCGCCGGGTTACACCTACGTCTCGAAGCGCGTCTTCGTGCTACAGAACAAGACGGCGAACGCTCGCTATCTTCGGCTGGTGCCGGCGGCGCTCCCGGCGGGCGAGGCTACCCTGCCGCCGCCTGGAACGCCGAGCCCGAGCCCGGAACCCTCTGCGAGCCCATCTCCCGCCGCCTCCGCGAGCCCATCCCCCGCGGCTTCGGCAAGACCTTCCCCGTAAGGGCCGGGGCCCTTGTCGTTTGCATGCGAATGCGTGATAGGGTGGGTGAAAGGAGCTCTGCATGAGCGTTCAACCTTGGGAACCTCCGATCGCGCGGCTCACCGGAGCCCTGGAACAGATCGCCGGTCGACTTGAAGGGCTCGACCGCCGCGTAGACGGCATCGATCGACGGCTCGATGGATTCGAGCAGCGCATGGAGCGCCGTTTCGAGCTGATCGACCATCGTTTCGAGCAGGTCGATTCGCGTTTCGCACAGGTCGATTCGCGTTTCGCGCAGGTTGATTCGCGTTTCGCACAGGTCGATTCGCGTTTCGCACAGGTCGATGCGAAGTTCACCTGGCTCATCGGCATCGTTATCGGGACCTGGATCACGACGATGCTGGCAATCCTGCTGCATCGATAAGACAGCACGGAAAGTCCGCGAGCGCGGGCGATGATTTTTTCGACCGCAGAGGAACGCGCGGAGGGCACTCTGTATCTTCCTCGCATGCACGTTCGCTTTTTTCCCCTAGCGGCCGGCTTCTGCATTGCCGGCCTCGCTCTCGTTACGGCATGCGGCGGCGGGGGTGGAAGTTCCAGCCCGGTTCCGCCGGTCGGAAGCCCTGCCACCCCCACCCCGGTGTCGAGCCCCGTCACGACCTCCGGCCCGCAGGCGTGCGGTACGACCGGGCAAGCCTGCGTCATGGGTACGGTGGTCGATGCGAGCCACACCTACGTCCTCGCAACGCCGACCGCGAACCCCGCCTCGCTCGATACCCCGGCTCCTAACGCCTCGCCCGAACCGATGCCGACGCACGCGCCGACCTACGGGTTGCCGCTTGCGGGGGTTCCCGTGGCGCTCTTGCCGTGGACGAGCGGTAATACGACGCCCGTCGCGAGTGGCACGACCGCCGCGAACGGCACCTTCGCCCTCCCCGTCGCGCCGGGGCACTACCTCTTGGTCGTTGGCAACAACACCCCGGTTCCGTACGCTTCGCCCTGGCCGACCGCGTGGCAGACGACCCTCCACATGTCGATTACGGTCGCAGCGGGGAACGCCCCGATCGTCGTGCCGACGCCGCTCTACTACCCGAACGATCCGAACGCGGGCTATCCGAGCCCAACGCCGGTGCAAGCCTCGGGGAATCTGCGGATTCAGACGCTCGTCGAGCCGCAACTCTCCTGCTTCATCGCCCTGAACGCCGCACGCGCGGCGGGGCAACCCTATGTTGCCGGGCCACCGACGATTGCAGCGGAGCCGCCCGCTCCTCCCGAGATCGCCGATGAGTTCGTGACGGAGTACGCACAAGCGCAGGCGAACCAAATGGCGCAAGTCTATCCGGTGTTTCCTGCAAATGGCGTCACGGGAACGGGACTTGCGGACAACGGACTCTATTACACCGAGCCGCTGTTCGGATTTGGAACGCAGTTGCAATGGCCTGGAGGTGCGGGAACGGTCGGCGTCCCCGTCGAGCCGGTAACGACCGCAATCGATGAGAGTTCTCCTGGAGCATTCTCAAGTTCATCGACCTGCTCCGTAGGTGATTTCGAAAACAATCCATTCATGCAATCGGAATTCGACGATCCCTTAAACGTTTGGCAGGGTCACGGAGCAAGCAATATCTACAGTGCAGATCTTTCGGTGTACGATATTCGCTAACTCCTCGATCTCTAGCAAATAATAAACGGGAAGCGATACTGCTTCCCGTTTATTATTCTCGCGTTCGATTTACAGGTACGGCAGCGCCACCTTCGTTTGACTGAGCGCGTTCGTCGTTTGGCTTGGATATTGAACGTAGGTGGTTGCGGTTGCCGGAATATCGAAGAGTGTTTGGTCGAGGCAGTGATTGACCCCCGGCGCACCGCTAAGTTGCTCGCATTCGTTTGGCGGCGCATCGCCTGTTTGATAAGGGTAATGATATCCTTGTAGTTTCCCCCCTCCCGAAATCACGTTGCCGCTCGCATCGACTTGAACGAATTGTTGTCGGTACGCCCCGAGATCGGCGTTCGCAAATTGGAAGGTGGCATGAGCGGAGATATGTCCTCCCCCGTTGCATGGAATAGTGGGGGTTCCGCATGCATTCGGGACAGGATCGATCAAGCAAGCGTTAGGGTCCGTACACGGCATAGAGGTGGTTCCGGAGAAGCCGATCCCTTTGTTTAAGACGCAGAGGTCCCCGGAAGGGCAAATAGTCGCGAGCGAAACGCCCATTTGCGATGCCATCGTATTTAACGAGGTCTGCAACGACGGGTCGCTGGCCGTGTAATTCACTCCACCAAGGTAGAGGTATTGATCGATGATGCCGGGATTGCACGTCCATGTACTCGTCCATCCAATCGAGGTGAAGAGTAGTCCCGTTGATATACAGTTCGATGGCGAGGACGTTGGAAGCGTCAACGACGCCGCTAACCCGACGGAACTGCTCGACGTGCTAGCGGTGATCTGCACCGCAGAATCGGCTTTGGTGCCAGCGGTTAAAACGAACGTCGTCGAACCCGTTCCCGTTCCCGGACTCACGCTCACCGCGCTCGGATCGGAACTCGTTACCGTCACGGCTCTTCCGTAGGTGAATCCGACCGTAAACGACCAAGTTTGCCCCGTCTGCGTGAAGGCGGGCGTCGTCAACGTGTCCCCGGATGATGGATTGATCGTCAAGGCGCAACTGGATGTTTTGTAGCACGAACTTATGATTGGCTTTGGCTGAGGGATACACCCGGAACACGCAGCAGCGACCCCACCGCCGAGTGCGTCGTTGATCCACGGCGCGACGCGTGTTTCGAGCGCCACCAACGGTGATTGCGGAACCGGCGCGAGGGCGATCACCGTCATATTGCAGCCGTTGCCTTGTCCGGCGAGCGTCGCGAGCGCGCAGGGGATATTCCCCGTCGTACCGCCGCTCGATACGGCGACATCGGCGAGCGCGTAGTAACCCGAGGCTGCTGCCGCGACGTTGACCGTAAACGCGACCCCAGGCGTCTCGTCATACTGATCGTTCACCGTTCCCGTACAGGTCAACGCCGAAGACGGCGGCGTGCTATCGGTGAGCGAGAAGACCGTCGTCGCCGTAGCACGCGGGTTGCTGCCCGGTGTGTTGCTTACGATCGCCGGAGAGGAGAAGACGCTCGCGCAACTCGCCGGATTCCAGGAGGTGATACTGGGAACGATTCCCGCGGGGTCGTTGTCGTCGGCCTTGCTCGCCGCAATCGTTACCGGTTGCCCCGAGGTCAACTGCGGCGTTGTCGCAAGCGGCGGCGTCTGACTCGTCGCACTATTGCCGCCTTGCGAGAGCGTCAACCAGCCCATCACCTGCACCGTTACGTCGAGCGAATTCCCCCACGGGTCGGTGCGCCGCGCAAATGCGTCAACGAGCGGAACGCGGCAGAGCCCCGCACCGACGGGGCGCACCGGGAAATGCGCCGGCGCATCGTCCATCGCACCCGGCGCGCTGCTCGTCGCAACGGCATATGCGTACGGCGCGTTCGGGGGTGTCGGCGAGCTTTGGGCGTCGGCGGCGCTCTGCGGCCCGGAATACGGCGGCGCACTGGGAAACGCAACGACGGCAGCGCCGCCGCCGATGCACGCGAAGCCCTGCATCGCTCCGCCGGTCGCCGCGAACCAGCGCCGATATCCGAACTCCGCAATCGCAAACCACTTCTCCGGCGCGTGCGGCCAGTGAAAGAGCAGCGCGCGCGGCGCGAGCGTCGGCGGGTTCGGCGTCATCGAAGGCTGCGGAGCGAGAACCGACGCATTCGGCGACTTCGGGCACGGAATCGCGCGCGTTGCCGTCGCTCCGTTCCGCGCGATCTCCAACACGATTCCCGCCGCATTCGGGCAGGGCGGCTCGGCCGCGATCGGCGCGAACTGCGGATCGGAGGGCGCGCCGGAGAGCACCGGATGCGCGCTTCCCACGGCGGTGCCGTCGCGACGAAAAAACAGCGCGAAGGGCGGCGCACCGAGGCTCGCTTCCCGCAGCGATGCATCGGCGACGAGCGGCAGCTCTCGCGCGAGCGTCGCCGCACCCGCAACGCTCGGGCGCCCGCGGTAGAGAACGATGCGGAAGCCCGGTAGCGCGGCTCCGCGCGCGTCGGTTCGCGGAAGCAACAACAGCGTCGCGCCGTTCCCCGAGCCCCGCGCGAGCGAGCGCGCTAGAGCGATCGCCGCGTCGAGTTGCGCGACGGCGTTTGCCGTCGCCCCCGGTGCGCGCGCGAGCGTTGCAAGGCGGAGCCCGGCGAGCAGCAGCAGCGAGACGATGCCCAACGCGGCCATCGTTTCGAGCAGCGAAAACCCGCGTTGCGAATCCATGCCCGCGGCTATTCCCCGGTCGCAGGCGCCTACGACACCGCGCTCACTGCCGCAATGCGGACCGCTCTCCCGGAACCGCAGCGGCCGGCGGCGAACCTCGGCCCCATGTGGCTCGATCTCCTCGCCGCCCTCGGTGGTGTCGTCCTCGTTGCGCTCTCGCTACGCGATATTTTTCTCGCCGTTATTCCGCGCGCATCGAACCGTACGTGGCGCGCGAGCGGAACGCTCTCGCGCGCTGGTTGGCCGCTCTGGAAGCGTATCGCCGCGAACTTCAACGAACACGGACGTCGCGACGAATTCCTCTCGCTCTTCGCGCCTTTCAATCTCTTCGTGCAGATCGGGATCTGGATTACACTCCTCATTCTCGGCTTCGGCGGCATCTTCTATGCCTTGCGCGACCATCTGCACCCGCACCCCAACGGGCCGGGTTCGATCTATTTTGCCGGCGTTACGTTGCTAACCATCGGCTTCGGCGACATCGTTCCCGGGAACGGCCTCACCCGGCTGGTCGCGCTCATGACGGGGGCGACCGGCGTCACCATCATCGCCGTCCTCGCCTCATTTCTCCTCACGATGCTCGCGGCGTTCAATCGACGCGAAGAGTTCGTCGTACGTTTGAGCGCGCGCGCGGGTGCGCCGCCGAGCGGGATCGGCCTGTTGATGTTTTGCGCGGAGACGAAATCGCCGCAAGAACTCGCGGCTTTCCTGCGCGAAGCGGAATCGTGGTGCGTCAGCACCCTCGATCAAACGCTCGCCTATCCGCAGATCGCGCTCTTCCGTTCCGCGCACGACAACCACTCGTGGATGAGTTCGCTCGGGGCGGTGCTCGATGCCGCCGCGATCACCGTGACCACCGTGGAAGCACCCTACGCGCAAGCCGAAGCGCGCGCGCTGCTCGGGGCGGCACGGCACCTGCTCAGCGACCTGGCGAATTATTTCTTGCTGCCGCACGCACCGGGAGAGCGCATCGACGAAACGCAGTTCGGGCTCGCCTGCGATCGCCTCGAATCCGCGGGATATACCGTGCGCGACCGGCACGAAGCGTACGCCGCGTTCTCGCGCATCCGTCATTTTTATAGCGGACACCTCGAACAGATGGCGCGCTGGCTCGCCTCCGACGTTACGGTGTGGCTTGCGGAGCAATCGGCGAACGAGCTCGCACATCCGATGCACGTTCGATAAGTGCCGCTCGCAGCGCATCGATCCCCTCGCCGGTGCGCGCGCTGAGAACGAACGCATCGGGGGTGATGCCGACGTCATCGCGTGCGGCGTCGCCTTTGTTGAACGCGACCAGCCGCGGAGTCTCTTCGAGATGGAGATCGTGAAGGATCGCTTCGACGGCGGCGCGTTGTCGCGGCGTATCAGGATTCGAGGCATCGAGCACTTCCACCAACACGTCGGCTTCGTCGAGTTCTTCGAGCGTCGCGCGAAACGCTTCGACGAGTTCGGTGGGAAGATCGGTGATGAAACCGACGGTATCGCTGATGCGCGCGAAAATCCCCGGCGCGAGGTAAACGCGGCGCGTGGTGGGGTCGAGCGTGGCGAAGGGCTGGTCGGCAACGAAGATGTCGCTGCGTGCCATCGCATTGAGCAGCGAGGATTTGCCGACGTTCGTGTAGCCGACCAGCGCGACGCGGAGTTCGGTTCCGGGCTCGCGGCGGCGCGTCGCCCGCCCGCGGCGCACCTCGCCCATGCGCTTCTCCAGCAAGAGAATACGCGCGGCGATGCGGCGGCGGTCGACCTCCAACTTCGTTTCACCGGGGCCTCGGGTTCCAACCCCGCCGCCCAGACGCGAGAGATCGGCGCCGCCGCCGGCGAGCTTCGTCGAGCGGTAGCGTAATTGCGCCAGCTCCACTTGGAGTTTTCCTTCGTGCGAACGCGCGCGCTGCGCGAACACATCGAGAATCAGCATGGTGCGGTCGACGATCGGCAGCGACAGCGCCTTCTCGATGTTCTTGCGCTGTCGCGGACGAAGTTCGTTGAACACCAGCAGCAGGTTGCAATCCAGCGCGGCGGCCCGCCCCGGCAGTTCCGCGAGCAAGCCCGAACCGACCAGCGTCGCCGGATCCGGCGCATCGCGTTTCTGTACGACGCGCTCGCAGATGGTGACGCCGACCGCACGCGCGAGCGCCTCAAATTCGGCCAACTCCGGTTCGAGCGGGCGCCGCGGGTCGCGCAGATCGACCGCTACGACGAGTGCGCGCTGTGGTTTGCTATCGGTTGCAGTCGTTGAATGAGCCACCGGAGTCCTTCAATAAAACGCGGGCTGGGATGAACGAGGATATCGTCGTTCGGAGGGATGAGGATTCGATCTCGCCGTACGGCGCGCAACTCCCTCCACGGAGCCTTCGCGAGCACCGTATCGATCTCGCTATCGCGCGTCGCGACGATCGCATCCGGGCGAAGCGCGAGCAATCGCTCCGGGCTGTACAACGCGTAGGGCTGCGGGAGTTGCGTCACCGCGGGGCGTCCACCGGCGAGCTCGATCATCCGCGCGATATAGCTCTGCGGTCCCACCGTCCAAATCGGTTCGACGCTCAGCGCGACGAAGACGCGTGGATGCGTACGAAAGGATCGCGTGCGCGCGTGAAGCGCGGCGACCTTCGCCTTCAACCGCTCCGTCAACCGGGCGGCGCGCGGCGCGACGCCTGCGGCCGCTCCGATGCGCGCGATGTCGAGGTAGATATCCTCGTAACTCTCGTCGGGAACCAAAACGACGTGCATTCCGAGCGCGCGTAGCGGGGCGACGAGTTGCGCTTGCGAAGGCAACCCGAAAACGAGATCGGCGTGCAATGCAACGATGCGTTCGTTATCGACACTCTGATAATCGCCGACCCGCGGCAAGCCCTTGGCACACGGAATATCGCTCGAATACGCCGAGACCGCGATGAGTTGGCTTTGAAGACCGAGCGCGCAGATATCTTCGGTTAGCGATGGGAGCAGCGAAACGATCCGGTGCGGCGCGAGCAAGCTCGCGACGATCGTCGCGGCACGGAGGGCGTGAAACACAACGTGCGACCTTCGCACTACCAGGAACCCTCGCCTGCGTGGTCCAATGAGCCCCGTCACGCCCGGGCGCGGGAAGCCGGTGAGAATCCGGCACGGTCGCGCCACTGTTAGCGGGGAGCCGCCATTCGTCACTATCGCCTCGGCGACGGGAAGACGAACGGCAAAACGGCGAGGATCCGCGGAGTCAGGATACCGGTCCCGGAGCGTTATGCATCACCACCTCGCGTTGAAAGGACCGGGTATGCACGCTTCTTTTCGTGCTGTTTCGCGCGCCACGCTGTGCGCGCTCCTTCTCTCATCCTCCGCTGCGGTCGCTCTTGCGGCGGCTCCCTCTCCCAAACCCACGGCCAAGCCGCTGCGCACGATCGTGCGCGTCGTTACCGCCGATCGTTCGAACGAGCCCCTGACCGACGCCGTACGATCGACCTACGTCATCACGCGCGCCGATATTGCGAAGCACGGCTGGACGAGCATCGCGCAAGCACTCTCCTCGATCCCCGGCGCGTTCGTAACGCGCTACGGTCCCGGTGCCGGCGCGTCGATTACGATGCGCGGAGCGACCGCCGATGAAACGCTCGTTTTACTCGACGGAACGCCGTTGCGCGGAATGCAATTAGGCGCACCCGATCTCTCGACCGTCTCCACCTCGGGCGTCGAACGCATCGAAGTGGTCGAAGGCGGCGGCTCGACGCTCTTTGGATCGGGCGCGATCGGCGGCGTCATCAATATCATCACCGCGCCGCGTCGCCATACGCGCGTCGATCTCCGTACGGGCTCCTTTGGAACCAACGATCTTCGCATCGACGTACCGTATCTGAGCTTCGAGCGTTACGTGGCGACGAATGCCTACGCGCTCCCCGATGGAACGACGCGCGCCAACGCCGATGTCGAACGATCGACGTTCCGTAGCGATTTCACGCATCGGTTCGGCGCCATCGACGCCCGCTTCAATCTCGGCATCACCTCGCAGCATCTCGGCGTTCCCGGGAGCTACGGCAACTATACGCCGACCTCGCGGCAAGATACCGTCGATAGCTACCTACACGGCCGCTTCGCCTATCGACGCCCGCAGAGCGAGAGCATCGCGCAGATCGCGAGCTCGGCCGACACCCTCGCCTATACGTCGTGCATCGGAGCCGG
>JAJYHP010000195.1 GCA_021784715.1 bacterium | reverse complement strand
TCCGCTAACCGCTTTTACCGCGAACCAGGAACAGCGAGCCCCGTGATCGCCATCCGCACCAGATCGGCGACCATCGTCGGGCTAACGTTCGTCCGCGCCAGACGTTGAGCGTCGTCGATCTTCTCGAAGGCCTTGAGAGCACGCGGCAGATCGATCTTTTGCTCGCGGCCTTCACCGAGATACGGCGCCGCAACGGCATCTTTCAGCAGCGTCTTTATCGCGAGCAAGCCCTCGTCGAGACTCTCGCGGGTCGCCCAGTTCGCCGCCGGCGTCGCGCCGACGATCGCTTCGTCGAACCACCGCGCGATGACGGCATGCGGAGCCTCCGCATCCTGGTCGAGCAATTCCAAGGCACGCGTCAAACTTCCGCGCGCGCGTGCGAGCACCCGTTCGACGGCCTCGTATGGGAAGCCGCGTTCGATCAGCAAACGCGTCATCTCATCACGAGAGAGCGGAGCGACTCGTAATTGCGTGAGGCGCGAGCGAATCGTGCCGAGAATCGCCGCCGGCGTCGAACTCGTCAACAGCAGGGTGACGCCCGTCGGAGGCTCCTCGAAAAACTTCAGCAGCGCATTTGCCGCAGCCGGTGAGGCAAACTCGATGTCGGCGAGCAACAGCACGCGCCGACCGCCGGAGTACGATTGCATCGCCAACTGACGGATGAGATCGCGCGACGTCGTGTCGCCGGTCGTTGCGAAGCCGGTTCCCGCCGTCTCGCCGATCTTGAGCGCTCCGACATGCTCGATAAAATCGGGATGAGCGCTCTGCCCCTCGTGCCCGAAGAGCGTGCAGGAACGACACGTACCGCACGGCCCGAGCGCGCGCTCGCCATTCCCTTCGCAGAGTAACGATTGCGCGAGATAGCGCGCAAAACTCTTCTTCCCGACGCCGCTTGGCCCAACGAAGAGATAGCCGTGAGCGATCTCCGACTTCTGACTTCGCATGAAGAATGCACGCGCGGCATCGGCGCCGATCGTGGGATCGTAGCGTTCAGACACGCGTCTGCACCCCTTCGATTGCGGCGAGCGCCGCCGCGACGAGCGCTTCGCGATCGTCGTCGGCCCGGAGAACGACGTGGCGCGCGCTCTCGCGCGCAATCGCCAGAAAACCGTCGCGCACGCGCTCGTAGAAGTCGGCACTCTCGCTCTCGAGGCGGTCGCGAGCGAAACCGCGCTCCAGGAGCCGACGGTGCGATAGCGTCGGCTCGCAATCGAGCAGAATCGTTACATCGGGGATCAGCGTACCGACGGCGATATCGCAGAGCGAGCGCAGCAGCCCCAAATCGCCCCCGCGGCCGTAGCCTTGATACGCAAGTGTCGAATCGACGAAGCGATCACAGAGCACGACCTCTCCGCGAAGCAACGCCGGGCGAATCAAGGCGGCGATATGTTGCGCCCGGGCGGCGTTGACCAGCATCGCCTCCGCGACCGGGTCGATCGCGGGCCCCGGCGCGAGGAAAAGCGCCCGTATGGCGTCACCGAGCGGGCTTCCGCCGGGCTCCCGCGTCGTGATAACGCTCCGTCCGCGCGCGCGCAAAGCCTCGGCGAGCCCCGCTTGCAGGGTGCTCTTACCGCTACCTTCAATCCCTTCGATGACCGCAAACATACCGGGGCGGTCTTTCGACGGGAGGTCAACCCATGTCCCTCGGCAACTCGATTTTCTCAGACGTTATCGAGTGGTTTCTCGGGCGCGCAGGCGATCGGCGACAGTATCAACGCCGAGCGGGTTCTTTTCATGTTTGGTGGCTCCCCGACGCAAGCAAACCCAGCGATCTCCGGCAAGGAATCGGTATGGAGATCTCGGCGAACGGGCTCGTCTTTATCATCCGCGACAAGATCGCGAGCAAAGAGATGAACCTCGTCGTTCGCCTGCGCGAACAACGCATCCCGATTCGTTGTAAGACGATCCGCGCCGATACCGTCGAGCATAAGGACGATACGTGGAATCGTTATTCATGCGAGTTTTCGGGGATCGCCGCCGACCATTGGGACGCGGTCGTGCGTTACGTGACCGACACCCCCGAGCCCGTCGATCGGCGCACCCCGGAGAACCCCGCGGCAGCTCAGACCGACGACGCCTACCGGCTCTTGCCGGTCGCCATTCAAAATAAAATCGTCGCGGCGTTGGTCGCGGCACGAAAACTCGACGCGCCCAAGCCCGGGCAGACGCCGCTCATTAAAATATTTTACGGGGGGCTGGTGAACTCGGGCGGCAAGAAGGCCCACCGCTTCAACGTGCATAGTCGCGTCCAGGTGAAGGACGAAATGCTCGCCTACGACACGCGTTTTCTCGTCAGCGAAGAGGGCGACGTCAAACAAGCGTAGCAATCTGGGCGCCCCTCGATAGGGCGTTTGCAGCGTCTACTCGGGTAATCCCATTCGCGCGGCGAGCGTAGCCTGCGGGGCACCCGACGAGCGCTTAAGCGAGCGACGAGGACCCTGACATTGCTTGTCCGAGGCGCGAGCGTCTAGCGAGGAGTGGTACCCCGCAGGCGCACGCGAGGGCACACCTCGATACGGTGCTTGCGGCACCTACTCGGGGTGACGGAGAGCGCGCTTCGAGCGTTACTCTCCGCCGCGATAGATACGGACGCGCCGGTTCGGTTCCAACCCGGTCGAGCGCGAATGGAGGCGATGTTTTTCGGCCATCTGGTGCTGCATGCGCCGGACGTATGAGGTCTGGGGCGAGAGTTCGATCGCCTGGCTGGTCAACATCACCTGATAGATCGCTTCCTCGGCCTCGCGCATCGCGATCTCTTCGTGATCGATCGAACCTAAGCGGAAGACATCGCGCAGCGCCAGTTGGATCTGCGTCGTCGTGTTCGTCTTGATCGCGTAGATCGGCACGTTCTCGGCGGCGATCTGCTTCAGCTTCGGTTGGCCCTTGCGCTCCAAGGATTTCAGCGCAAAGACCACGTCGGCGTCATCCCAGGTTCTCGCGATCGACGCTCCGAGGCGAAGATTATGAATCGCGCGCTCGATTTTACTGCGCGAAACGCCGTATGGGAAAATCGAGAGCGGACGCTGTCCCTCCTCGCGTTCGAACGGGACGCCTTCGATACTCTCCACGACCTGAGGCATCGACTCCGGCTCGGCTTCCTGAAGGATCGCGACCTCCCCCGAGGCGCCGCGTTGGCGAATCTCCGGTTGCGGTTGGTAACCGCGCAGCGTTGCATCGACGACATCGGCGACGCTCTTATGAATCGCCAATCGATCTCGGTCGTGGATCTCGACAAGCATGTCGAAGGTCGGCGGTTGCTTGCGCTCGAGGACGGTCTTCCGCGTTCCGCGACGGCGCGCTTCTTCGTCGGAGAGCGTCACCGCGCTGATCCCCCCGAGCAAGTCGGAGAGCGTCGGATTCATCAGCAGGTTTTCCAGCGTCTGGCCGTGTGCGGTAGCAATCAACGTAACGCCGCGTTCGGCGATCGTGCGCGCGGCCGCGGCTTCAGCCTCCGTACCGATCTCGTCGATGACCACGACCTCGGGCATGTGGTTCTCCACCGCTTCGATCATGACGGCATGCTGGAGCGCCGGATCGGGAACCTGCATGCGTCGCGCGGTCCCGATTCCCGGGTGCGGAATATCGCTATCGCCGGCGATTTCGTTCGAGCTATCGACGATCACCACGCGCTTGCGATCGGAGGCGAGAACGCGCGCGCATTCGCGCAGCATCGTCGTTTTCCCGACGCCGGGACGACCGAGCAAGCAGATCGATTTACCGCTGCGCAGGACGTCGAGGATGATATCGATCGTTCCATAGACCGCCCGGCCGACGCGACAGGTAAGCCCGACGATCTTGCCGGTGCGGTTCCGAATCGCGCTGATGCGGTGCAGCGTCTGCTCGATGCCGGCGCGATTGTCGGCGCCGAACCCGGAGATGCGCGAGCAGACGTGCGCGATATCCTCCGGCGAGACCGGCGTCTCCGAGAGATAAACAAAGTCGCTCTCGAAGCGCGCCTCGGGGGCGCGGCCTAAGTCGAGAACGACTTCGATGATCGTTTCCAGGTGCGGGAGCCGCACGAGTGATTGCCGGATGGGCAGCGGGAAGATGTCGAGGAGTTGGGTCAGTTCCCAGTTTGGGGAAACGGATTCGGCTTTCAGCGCCAAGTGGCGAGCCCTCACTTCCTCCAGAAGACGTTTTTTATCGGTTATCCACAGATCATCCTCACCCCTGCCGTCCGGGGACCTTCGATTCGCGAAGCATCAGGGTCCACGCGAACATCCCCTCGGCGGCGGCGAATTGTAGCCACATTGCGCCGACAAACTGCATGAGATCGCCGACGAGCACGAGGATCGGGGAGAGCGAGGCAAAGAGTTTGCCGATGCCCAAGCAGATCACCAGGATGCCGAGAGCGACAAGGACGTAGAGGAGATAGAAACCGAGGGTCTCCCAAAAATAGCCATCGGTTAATTTCCACGATGCGCCGATCGGATTCGAACGTTCGCCGAGCACGAAGGAGGGTTCGAGCAAAGCGACCTTCGTGCCCAACCACATCATCATCGGAACCATCGTTGCGAACATCGAGAGCACGGCGAACCCGATGACCGCCGGGTTTACCGTCGCCGGTGTCGGAGCCCCGCCATGTTGCGAGAGCGTCATAGCGATCGACGGAATAAGCCCGAGCATCGAGACGATCCCCGCCGCGAACGATACCCCCAGAAACGCGAGGATCAGCCAGCCTATGAGGGCAGCGATGCTCCGCGGCGTCCAGCGGAACTCCGGCATCCGCGCACGCGCAGCCTCCCCGAGGCTCAACAAGCGAATCACGAACGAGACGACGAGCGTCAGGAGCAGCGGCAGCGCGAGTCGTTCGTAGAAATGCCCGATCGCCGCAGGCGAGGTCGGAGCCTTCGCAAGCGCTGCGTTCATCGGCAGCATGTAGGCCAGCGCCAGCATATCGATTGCCGCGAGAATGACGAACCAGAGCGGATACTTGCGTAGCCGGGGCCAGGCAAGCGCGAGCGAACGTTCCATCAGCGGCCAGGGGCGGGCGCGCTCGCTTTGAACCGGCTCGACCGATACAAGCGCGGGGGCGATCTCCGGTTCGGCGTTCGGATCGCGAAAGTGCGGGTTCTCGGCTCCACAATTCGTACAGCGCTCGCCGCTGACGCCCGAACCGCACTGCGTGCAAAAAGGCATTCCCGATCCTCCAACGATCCTTAGCGAACGACGCGAATAAACTTCAGCTCGTCATCGTACGGGCCTTGCATTTTCGTGCCGGCCCGTTTTTCCAATAATAGGTATTCGATGATCTCCGTCGTCAACTCTTCTCCCGGCGAGATTACCGGGATCCCCGGCGGATAGGGCGTGATGACCTCGGCGCAAATGCGGCCTTTGCTCGTGCGAAACGGTACGAACTCGGTCTCGGCGAGAAAGGCATCGCGCGGCAGCATCCGCGTCGGCGGAATCGAGGGCAACAGGTAGCTCGAACTCTTCAGGCGCCGCTCGAGGACCCCTGACGGGGAGAAAATATCGAGCGGCCGATCTTCGCGCGCCAACTCACTCACACCGCTGACCAACGCATCGGCGGCTTCCTGCGAGGTGCCGATCGTAAAGAGCGCCAGCATATTGAAGAGATCGGCGAGTTCGACTTGGACGTTGTAGCGACGGCGCAAAATCTCTTCGGCTTCGTAGCCGGTGTAACCGAGATCCTTCACGGTCACCGTTACCTTCGTCGGATCGAGATCGAAGACGCCCGGACGCCCCTGAAGTTCCTCGCCGAAACAGTAGACTTTATCGATCTCGTTGAGCCGCGCGCGAGCGTCGTTGGCGATCTCGATCGTGCGTGAGAGCAGCGCGCTCCCTTCGGTCGCCATCTGCCGCCGCGCGACGTCGAGCGACGCAACGAGCACCAGATTCGGCGACGTCGAGAGGAAGAGCTTATAGACCGCCTTGAGGCGATCGAGCCGAATGCGATTTCCCTGCACGTGCAACATCGCCGTTTGCGAGAGCGAGCCGAGCATTTTGTGCGTCGAGTTGATGCACATATCGGCCCCGGCCTGCATCGCCGAAAGCGGGAGAGCGGGATGAAAGTGGAAGTGCGGGCCCCACGCTTCATCAACGAGCAAGGGGATTCCGCGCTCGTGCGCAACCGCCGCAATTCCTTCGAGATCCGCTGCGACTCCGTAGTAGGTCGGACTCACGATATACACCGCGCGCGTGTCGGGGTGTGCGTCCAGGGTCGCGCGCACGGTCTCCGGCGTAACGGTGTGATCCATATGGAGCGTCTGGTCGACCTCCGGCTGCATCCAGACCGGTTGTGCGCCGCTCATGATCAGCCCGCCCATCGCACTCTTATGCGCGTTGCGCGGCAACGCAATCTTTTCACCGGGATTGAGCGCGGCCATCATCATGCACTGATTGCCGCTGGTCGAACCGTTGATCAGAAAGAACGACTGATCGGCACCGTATGCCTCGGCGGCGAGTTCTTGTGCCGCCACGAGCGCCTCGGTCGGCTGCAGGAGGTCGTCGAGGCCGCGAATCTGTGTAAGATCGATTGCCAACACGTTATCGCCGACGAATTCGCGGAACGCGGCATCCATCCCAAGCCCTTGTTTATGCCCGGGCGTATGGAACGGAATTACGCCTGCATCGACGTAATCGATCAACACCTGAAAATATGGTGTCTGCTGTTGATCCATCTTCGGTTTGTTGTCGACGAGCCGCTAGGCGAGGACTTCGAAGCCCAAGCGATCGAGCATGGCAAAATCCTCCGCATCGGCCCGTCCGCCGGTCGTGAGATAATCTCCCAAGACGATGCCGCTCGCGCCGCTACGCATGCCGAGGTCCTGTAAGCCGGCGAGCGTTATCTCGCGACCGCCCGCAAAACGGATCAGCGATTGCGGAAGCGCAAGACGCGCCATCGCCACAAAACGCAACGCTTCGCTCGGTTCGAGTAGCGAATAGGTTCCAAACGGCGTACCCGGGCGCGGATTGAGGAAATTGATCGGCACTTCCTCGGGGCGAAGTTTCTGTAACGTCATGAGAAAATCGATCCGATCCTCGACGCTCTCGCCCATGCCGATAATGCCGCCGCAACAGAGTTCGAGATGATGCGCCTTCACCAAATGCGCGGTCTTCAAACGTTCGGCAAAGGTATGCGTCGTGCAGACCTTCGGAAAATAGCGCTCGGAGCTCTCGAGGTTGTGGTTGACTTTATCGACGCCGGCAGCGGCGAGCGCCACGAGATGCTCTTCGGTAAGAATCCCCAACGAAACGGCCACCGTGAGCGGAAGCTCGGCCTTAATGCGTTGCGTCGCTTCGCAGACGCGTTCGAGAACGCGCTTCGATGGTCCGCGGACCGCGACGACGATGCAAAATTCCGTCGCGCCGCGCCGATGAGCGTCGCGCGCCGCCGAAAGAAAGCCCTCGACATCCGAGAGTGGTTCCGCTTCGACATCGGTCGCGAAACGCGCGCTCTGCGAACAGAAATTACAATCTTCGGAGCAGCCGCCGCGCTTTGCGTTATAGAGCACCTCGACGGCGATTCCATTGCCGCAATACTCCGTGCGCACGGCATCGGCGAGTTCGAGCAGTGCGGGGACCTCTTCTGCGGGAATCTCCGCGAGCTCGCGCAGTAACGCGGCATCGGCCGGGATTCGACCGTGAATGACGCGCTCGCGAGCGCGTTCGATTGCAGGGTGCGGCACGGGTCCTCTCTACAACAAAGGAGCGATATGAGCCCGAAGCGCCGCCGCGTCGCGCTCTATGGCGCTCGCGCTCGGCGATTCATGGGGCAGAATGCCAAAAATCTTCGCCTTTCCCTGCAAGACGCGCTCGACATCGGCGAGATAGGCCGCCTCGGGCGCCGCGTCGCAGGCGACCAAGATCGCACCGAGCACCGGAAGCGAGCGTCGCTCCGCGGCCTCCAGCGTCAGCAACGCATGGTTCATGCAACCTAAACGCAGCCCGACCACGAGTACCGCATCGAGCCGAGCGGCGGTCGCGAAATCGGCGAACGTTTCATCGGCGTTGAGCGGAACGAGCAGCCCTCCGGCACCCTCGACCACGAGATCCCCGGCGATACCGTCGACCAGCCGTGCGAGTTCGCCCGCCCCCAACGGAGAGGCTCCGGCGGCGAGCGCCGCCGAGTACGGATCGGCGGGTCGGGGAAAACGCACGAGCTCGCTCGCCTCGACCCCCGCGAGCGCGCCGGCTTCGGCGGCATCTCCGGGAACGTCGGGAGGCAAGCCCGTCTGCACGGCCTTCAGCACGCACGGCGAGCGCCCGAGCGTAACGAGCGCGCGCGCGATCGTCGCCGTTGCACGCGTCTTCCCGACCCCGGTATCGGTGCCGGTTACAAAGATGCGCACGGCACTCACGTCGTCGTCGCGCGAGCCAATCGTTCGATCAGCAGGTCGACATGCTCTTTGCGATGGTCGGCGCGCAGCGAGAGGCGCAATCGCGAGGAACCTCGCGGAACGGTCGGCGGTCGGATCGCCGGAGCCTCGATACGCCCTTCGCGCAATTTCGCCGCGACGGCGAGCGCGCGTTCCTCGCTCCCCAGCACGATCGGCACGATCGGCGAGAACTCCGCCGAACTTGCTAGGCCGAGGGAGGCAAGCCCGGCATGGAGATGCGCGTAGAGCTCGCGCAGATGCGCGCGTCGCCGATCCCCGAGTTCGCCCGCGAGCAGCATCAGCGAAACGCGCGCCGCCGTTGCAAGCGCCGGCGGCATCGCCGTGTCGAAGATAAAACTCCTGGCCCGATTGACGAGCAGTTCGATCGCATCGCTCGCCCCGGCGACGAAGCCGCCGAAACAGCCGAAGGATTTCGAGAGCGTTCCCATCACGAGAATGCGTTCGTCGTCGACACCGGCAGCGAGCCCGGCGCCGCGCGGGCCGAGAACCCCGAGCGCGTGGGCCTCGTCGAGAATCAATACGTCGTGCGCAGCCAGGAGCGAACGATACCGACCGACCTCGATCGCATCGCCGTCCATGCTGAAGAGGCTCTCGGTAACAATCGCCCGCGGGCGACCGTCGCCGATCGGCGGCCGCGCATGCGCGTAGATCGCCCGCGGCGTACGGGAGAGCCGCATACCATCGATCCAACATGCGTGATTGAGTTCGTCGGAATCGAGCCGATCGACGAGATCGCCGATCGTCGGCGCGACCCCGATCGCGGCGTGATAGCCCGAGGAGAAAAGCAACGCGCGTTCGCGGCCCAACCATTGCGCGAGCTCTTCTTCCAAGAGGTAATATTCGCGATGGCGACCGCCGAGCAGCCGCGAACCTCCGGAACCGACGCTGCGCGCTCGGCGCAGCGCTTCGACGACCTGCGGTTCGTGCGAGAGCGCTAAATAGTCGTTCCCGGAAAAATCGATTGCATCGGCCGACGGACGCGTTTCTATCGAGCGACGGCGATGCAGGCCGTCGATCTGCGCGAGCTGCGCTCGCGCTCGCTCGAGATAGCTCACGGGCCGAGCTCCGCAGTCAATGCATCGAAAAACGCATCGATGTATTCTTCACGAGCGCAGAGCGGCGGAACGAGTTGAATGACGTCGCCGATCGGGCGCGTGAAATGCCCGGCTCGATAGAGTCCGTCGGCGATGCGCCAGGTAGGAGAGATCGCTCCACCTGCATCGATGCGGTCGGCGTGCACCTCGATCCCGACCATCGTACCGACCGCACGTACGTCACGAACGAGCGCGTGCAAGCGCAGCGAATCGAGGCGACGACGAATGCACGCCGTCAAGGAGAGCGCGTTGACGAGCGTGCGCTCTTCGTCGAAAAGCGCGAGGCTCGCGAGCGCCGCCGCGCACGCAATCGGGTTTCCCGCATAGGAATGACCGTGAAAGAGATGTTTGTATTCGCCGTACTCCCCGAGGAAGGCGTCGTAAATCCGCTCCGTGGCCAGGGTCGCCGAGAGCGCGAGCGCTCCGCCGGTCAATCCTTTACCGAGAACGATGAGGTCGGGGCGAATCGGCGCTTGTTCGAAAGCGAACATCGTCCCGGTTCTTCCGAAGCCGGTCGCGATCTCATCGCAAATCAAGAGCGGCGTCATCTCGGCGAGCGGCTGATAACGATGGCGCGAGACCGTCCGCATCCCCGCTGCAGCTTGCACCAACGGCTCGACGATGACGGCGGCGATATCCTCGGCGGCGAGATCGATCTTTCCGAGTTCCAACGTTTCGAAGGTCAACGCCGAGAAGCGTTGGTTAAAGAGCGCGATATTGGAGCAACTCATCGCGCCGACGGTATCCCCGTGATAGGCATCGCGCAAACGGACGATGCGGTTGCGTTGCGGCTGTCCGACGTTCTGCCAATATTGAATCGCAATCTTTACCGCAGTCTCCACGGCACTCGCGCCGTCGGAGGCAAAGATGGCGTGCCCCATGCCGGTTAGCGTGCAGAGCCTCGCGGCGAGCGCCTCGGCGAGAGGATTACTTGCACCGAGTGCGGTCGCATGGTCGAGGAGATGGGCCTGCTTTGCGATCGCTTCGGCGATGCGCGGGTGGCAATGCCCGTGGATCGTCGTCCAGATCGAGCTGACGGCATCGAAGACGCGGGTGCCCCCGTCGTCGTACAGCCAGCTTCCCTCGCCGCGCACGAAGCGACGTAGGTGCGCTTCCGGGGAGTTCATCTGGGTAAAGGGGAGCCAATGGTGGCCGGTGCCGAGCATCACCGTCGCCTGTACCCGCCGGAAACGCCGCACCCCTTGTGCGAGCATGAGTGCCGCACCCCGGAGGCGTACCTTTGAAGGGCATGAAACCCGAGGTCGTCATTGTCGGCGCCGGCCCCGTCGGCTGTTCGCTCGCGCTGGGGCTCGCCCACCACGGCGTGCGTTCACTCGTCATCGAGCGCTCCCGGGAGATCGCGCGCGAATCACGCGCCCTGGTGATCTGGCCGCGCACCGCGGAGCTGCTGCGTGACTGGGGCGCCTGGGAGCCGCTTTTGGCGGCCGGGAGATTTACGACCGTCTTTACCCCACACGATGCGACGCGGGACGAAGCCCTGCTCTCCATCGATTTTTGCGATATCGCCGATAGCGTCGAGAGCCCGGGCGCGCTCTTTATTCCACAGTACGACACGGTGCGAATCTTGCGCGAACGCGTCGCAGCGAATCCGCTCTGCGAATTGCGCTACGACGAAGAAGCGATCGGTCTCGAGCAAGACGAGCGCGAAGTACGGTTGCGCACGCAGGGCGAAAACGGCGGAACCACCTTCGCGGCACCCTTCGTCGTCGGCGCCGACGGCGCGCATGGATTCATACGTCACGCTCTCGGGTTTACGTTGCAGGGAGCGACGTACTCGACGCGCGTCGCGATCGCCGACATCGAAATTGAGAGCCGCGGGCGCAACTACCCGTCTCCGCGCATCGCACTCGATGCACCGGGGCTCCTCGTCGGGATCGAATACGCGCCCGGCATCTGGCGTACGATCGCTTCGGTCGCTCCGAGCACCGGCGACGATGCCGCACTTGCGCCCGAAGCGCACGCCGCACGTATCGCCCACCTCTTCGGCGAGCAAGCACGCTCCGCGCAGGTTTATTGGAGCAGCCTCTTTCGCATCCATCGTCGCCACGCACCGAACTTTATCTCCGGGCGCGTTGCGCTCGCCGGAGACGCAGCGCATCTCAACAGCCCGGCCGGCGGGCAAGGCATGAACGCGGGCATTCACGACACCGCGAATCTCGCGTGGCGGCTCGCCTGCGCCCTACGCTCCTCGCACTGCGCGCAGGCGCTGCTCGTGGGATACGATATCGAGCGCCGCGAGATGCAAAACGACAGCATCGAACGCACCACCGATCTTGCGACCCGCCTGGCGGTCTACGCACCGCCATCGCTCAAGCGGTTCGCGTTTGCGTGGATGCGCCGCAGCCTTCGCGCGCGCGGCATGCGTAGAAAAGCCTGCCGTACGCTCGGAATGCTCGACGGCCGCTATACGCGCTCGCCCGACGTCGATACCTCGCATCCGCTTGCCGGGCGGAGAATCGGCGACGTCGCGCTCGATAATGGCCGACGGATCAACGAAGAGCGCCGCGGCCATGCGGCACTGCTCTGCTGCGGCGGAGCGACGATCGAGGGCGTCGTATCGCTCGCGCTTGCAAAGCCGCCGAAACGCTGGTTGCTGAAGCACCCAAGCGCGATCATTATTCGTCCCGACGGTTTCGTCGCCGCCGTTATCGAAAAACCCACGCGCGAGCGCGTCGAGACGATGTGGAGGCGAGCGTTCTGCTGCGCGACCCCCTTACCCGGAACCGAAAAACCGTGACGACGCCCTTCGTCATCGCGGCGATCGTTATCGCCCTCTCGCTGGCTGCAACGGCGTATATTGCCGCCAAGGCCGATATGCCGCCGGTTGCGCGCGTGGCGCGCTTTGCATTGGAGCTCGCGGTGTTCACCGTCGGCATCTTCATTCTCGACAGCGCAGTCGCCGGCTTTCACCTCAACGTCGCACCGATCGGTCGCGACGAGGGTGCAGCGATCGTGGCTGCGTACGC
>JAJYHP010000169.1 GCA_021784715.1 bacterium | reverse complement strand
GCGCGCATTCCCTCGATACGCCGCTTCGCGGCTACTCGGGATGACATCGCTTGGCGAGCAACCATTGTCACGCCGAGTAGGGCGCTTTAGCGCCCGTATCGAGGCGGGCGCGCATTCCCTCGATACGCCGCTTCGCGGCTACTCGGGATGACACAATATCGGCTACTCGGACTGACATTCGCAGCTAGCGACGATGCGGCGAGCTCGGGGTTACGGGCTTTAACGCCGCAATTAAATTTTTCGCAACCTCGCGTACGCGCGGATCGAGGGCGTGGGTCGCGTAGGCGTATTGCGCGAGCGCGAGCGCCCGCTTCCCTTGATCGGCATACGTCTTCCCGAGGACCACGTGCATCGCTCCATCGTAGGGAATTGCGGCGATTCCTTTTAGTAGGACGCTCTCTGCGAGCGCGTAGAGATGGTGACGTTCGTAGTCGATACCGAGATTCAAATAGGCGTCTCTCCAGAACGGGCCGACGGCGAGTGCCTGTAGGTATCGACGAATAGCCCCGCGCCAGTCGCCACGCGCGTCGCGAATATAACCGAGGTTGACGATCGCTTCGGGGAGTTCCGGGCGACGGGCGTGTGCCGCTTTCAAGAGGCTTTCGGCTTCGGCGACGCGATTGAGATCGAGATCCGCTACTGCGAGGTTATTCGTGCACTTATAATTACCGGGACGCTCGTTCAGGCACCGTTGAAAATTAGCGAGCGCACCCTTCACATGGCCTTGGTCCAAGAGGGCCAATCCCAGGCCGTTCAGCGCCCCCGCATCGTTTGGAGCGAGCGCAAGCGCGCGACGAAACGCTCGTTCCGCCCGCACGGGTAGCTTCACTTCCTCATAGACCTGGCCGAGGTCGTCCTGGAAAGCGAAGCCGTTCGGATGCGAGGCTGCTTGGGAACGTGCGTAGGCAACGAAATTCGGTAATTCGCCCTTCCGGCGATAGAGCGAGACGAGATCGATCACCGAATTGGTGGCCGGCAAACTCTTTTCGAAATACGCAATCGCCCGATTGATGTGATTCTCGGACGCATACACGCTCCCCAAGCGATTGTACGTCTCCGGATCTCCACCGAAATCGGTAACGATCGCAAGATAGGTCAGCCGCGCAGCGCGGAGATTGCCAGCTCGATAGTAGAGATCGCCGAGAAAGCGACGCACGCCGATCTCGCGTGGATGCTCGACGGCATAGAGCTTCAATGCTGCAATCGCTCGATCGAGGTGCCCCTCGGCGACGAGAGCGCGAGCCGCGCGAACCGCCGCTTTCGGATCGGCGGGAAACCCATGCGATACCTGATTGCTCGTCGGGTTGACGACGAAGCCCGCCAAGGCCGACACTGGCAGTGCGGCAAGGACGAGGAGCCCCGCAAAGGCGAGACCGAACGAGAGGGTGGCCGTTCTCATCGCCCGCTCAGTGTAGCAAAAGTCGGAGATCCATGCGAGAGGTTCCTAAAAATTCACTTGACGAGCGGGAACAACCCCGTCGGAAGCAGCGGATAAAAGGTGAAAGCGATCGTCGCTACCAGGCAGAGCGCGAGGCTTACCCAGGGCAACGGCGCGCTCGTTCCCAGCTCGACGGTGCGAACGCGGTGGTCGGGGCGATACATCGCCATAATGACTTTCGCGTAGGCGTAGAGCGAGATCGCGGTCCCGACCAGGAGGAGCGCCGCCAGCCAGAGATACCCGCTCCCGGCGGTCGCGGCGAGAATGAGGATTTTCCCCAGGAACCCGGCAGTCGGCGGAAGCCCTGCGAGCGCCAGGAGAAAGAACGTCATCGCTGCGGCGAGCAGCGGTCGGCGAGCCCCAAGCCCGCGATAGGTTTCCAGCTTCGCTCCTTCTTCAGCATCGCCCGTACTGAGCGCCGCCGCGACGGCGAATGCCCCCAGGTTCATGACCGCGTAGACGGCGAGATAAAAGAACGCATAGCGCAGGCCCAGGCGCGTCGTCCCGGCGAGCGCGGCGAGAATGTATCCGACCTGCGCGATACCGGAGTATCCGAGCAGGCGTTTGAGATCGTGCTGCGCGAGCATACCGACGTTGCCGACGATCATCGAGATCCCGGCGACGATCCAGATCGGCAGGAGCAGCATTTGCGAGGCGCCGCTTGGAAGCGCGGCATACGCAAAGCGCGCGAAGATTGCGATCGTCGCGGCTTTCGTTACCACGGTCATAAATGCGGTAATCGGGAGCGGAGCGCCTTCGTAGACATCGGGCGCCCATGCGTGGAACGGCACGAGACTGAGCTTGAAGGCGATGCCGACGAGAAAGAAACCGCTGCCCATCCAGAAGAGCGGGTTCCCCACCATCGCGGGCGTCGCGAGCGCGGCAAGTGAAACGCTGCCGCTCGCGCCGAAGAGCAACGCCATACCGAAGAGTAGGACCGCCGATGCCGTCGAGGAGAGCAGCAGATACTTCAGCGCGGCTTCGCGCGCGCTCGCGCGATCGGCGAGTCCGCAGAGGCAATAGAGCGAGAGCGAGAGCAATTCGATGCCGAGAAAGACCGTCATCGTCGTCGATGCACCCGCGAGCAGCAACGCTCCGCACGCGCTCCAGAGCAGCAGCGCGATCGTTCCGGCGCTCTCGCGATCGCCGCCTCCACGTCCCATGAGCGCGAGCGCGCCGAGCGTTCCTAGCAAGACGACGCCACCGAAGAGGACGCTGAAATTGCCGACGATATAACCGCCGTTAAATGCCGCGACGTTCGTGCCGTACTGCTGCCCGATCATCACCGCGGTCGCGATCGTTCCCAGAATGGCGATCCCAAGCGAGAGCGCCCGCGGCGCGAACGGTCGCAGCACGAGATCGAGGAGCAACACGAGCAACCCGGTTGCGGCGAGCACTTCGAGCGGCGCGATCGCCGCCCAATCGACGTGGGTAAACGGCAACGTCATGGCGTCGAAACTCCTGAAGTCGAGGAAAGCGGCGCGCGTGGAATAGCGACGGCCCCGCCGGCAAGTACGGCGTGCGGGTTCACGCCGAGATAGAGCAATGCGAGGAGCAGCGGCGCGATCGCGATGCCTTCGCGCCAGCTAAGATCGCGTCGGACGGGGAGATCGTGAACGACCGGGCCGTTGACGATTCCTTGGAACAAGCGCAGAACGTAGGCGGATGCCAGCACGACGGAGATGACGGCGACGACCGCGACCGCAATATTTCCGCTCTGCACGATTCCCGTGATGATGACCAGTTCGCCGACGAAACCGGCGAGGCCGGGAAGGCCGAGCATCGCCAGCCCGGCGATCGTAAGGGCACCGGCGAGGCGCGGATTCTTCGCTCCGATACCGCGCAGCCGAGCGAGCGAACGCGTCTCTTCGCGTTCCTCAACGTATCCAAGGCCGATGAAGAGCGCGGCGGTAAAGAGCCCGTGCGCGATGATATAGAGCGCGGCGCCCGCGAGCGCGAGCGGTTGTTGCGTGGCGATTGCGATGACGATCAAGCCGAGATGCGAGAGCGAGGAGTAGGCGACGACGCGCTTCGCATCGGTTTGCACGAGCGCGGCGACCGCACCGTAGAGCAGCGAGATCGAACCCAGCACGATGAGCGTGCCGGAGTAGCGCGCGACCTCCTGCGGCATCAACGCCAACGCGATAACGAAGAAGCCGTAGAGCCCGGCTTTCGATTGCACCGCACCGACGACCGCCGCAACCGGCGCCGGGAGGCTCGCATAGGTGTTGGGCATCCAGGTGTGCAGCGGGAATGCCGGCGTCTTCACGAGGAAGGCGATCGCAAATCCCCAGAAGATCCACGGCGCCCACGTGCCGGAGATCGCGTTGCCCGCCGTCCCGATGACGTCGGTCGTTCCGTGCAGAACGCCGAAAGCCGCGGTCGCGAATAGCAACAAGAGCCCACCGGCGAAGTTATAGATGATATAGCGCCACGCATCGCGCGGATGTTCGCCCCGTTCGAGCAGAACGAAAAACACCGGAACGAGCATGAGATCGTAAAAAAATGCGAAGAGCAAGAGATCGCGCGATATGAAGAGCCCCAGCATCGTGCCCTCGAGCAGCAGGAGTTGCCCGACGAGCGCGCGCGGGCGCGCGCTATCGACGGCGAGCACCGCGCAAGCCGTACAGAGTGCGAGCAACGCGATCAGCCAGAACGCGAGCGTTCCAATCCCGAGGTGGAAGTTCGCGACGAAGGGTGCGCGTAGCCACGGCACGCTCCAATCATCGGAGCGGGCGGCGATTGCTATCGCCAACGTCGCCAGCGCGACCACGACGCCGATACCGCGGTATACGCGTCGGTCTTCGCCGCGCGAGAGTAGCATCGCCGAGCCTGCGAGGATGGGAAGGAGAACGAGTGCGAGCAGCATCAGTGAACTCCGTGGAAGGCGTAGAATGCGGCAAAACAAGCGATGCCGACGGCGAGAAAGACGGCGTACGCGCGAACCAGCCCGGTTTGGAACGAACGCACGAGCGCTCCGCTCCATTGCGTGACGATCGTGCTTTCGCGCACCGCACCATCGACGACGTGCGGATCGAGCACCCGGCTGACGAGCCGGCCGAGCCCTTCACTCGTTTTCACGAATAAGGCGTCGAGCGCGACGTCGAAATAGAATGCATTGGCTAGAATCGGCGACATCCCGACCGATTCACGGCGAAGCCGCTCGATCGCTCCCTCACGCGCGGCCTTCGTTCCATACCGTAGGTAGGCAATGAGAATGCCCACCACGACGCAGGCGAGCGTGACGAGCGTCGTCGTAAACTCGGAGATCGGCACCCCGACGAAGTGACCGACGCCGAACTGCGGGTCGAAGAATCTGTGCCAGGGCGAGTTCGCGCCACCGTAGAGCAGCCATCCCGCAAAGATCGAGGGCACGATGAGGATCGCGACCGGAACGTTCATCAGCCACGCCGGTGCGTGGTGGTGCTCGTGTCCATCATCGGCGAGATGCGTCGCGGTGCCGGCGAATTCGGGATGCCGGATACCGAGCTCCGAGGGATCGACCTCACCGCGATACTTGCCGAAGAACGTCACGAAGAGCATGCGGAACATGTAGTACGCCGTCATACCCGCCGTAACGATGCCGACGGCGTAGAGCCAGGGGTGCCCGTGCTCGAGCGCGCCCTGAATGACGGCATCTTTACTGAACGATCCGCTCAACCCGGGGATACCGCAGATCGCCAACACGCCGACGAGCATGGCGATAAAGGCAAACGGCAAGCGTTTGCGCAGGCCGCCCATGCGCCGAACGTCCTGTTCGTTCGCAAGTGCATGAATGATCAAACCCGAACCGAGGAAGAGCTGCGCCTTGAAAAATGCATGCGTGAAGAAATGCGCGACGCCCGCTTCGTATGCGCCGACGCCGACGCCCATAATCATGTAGCCGATCTGCGACATCGTGGAATAGGCGAGGATGCGCTTGATATCCCACTGCACCATTCCCAGAATCGCCCCGACCAATGCGGTCACGCCGCCGATCGTTCCGACGAGGAGCTGCGCGTTGCCGTCGTGCGACCATAGCGGCGCGCAGCGCGCGATGAGATAGACGCCCGCGGTGACCATCGTCGCTGCGTGGATGAGCGCCGAGACCGGAGTCGGGCCCTCCATCGCGTCGGGAAGCCAGGTGTGCAGCGGAACCTGGGCCGATTTCGCCGCCGCTCCGATAAAGAGCGAGATGCAGATCGCGAGCAGCAGCGTCGGCCCGTAGGTGTCGGCGGCAGCGAAGGCGTTGCCGAAACTGATGGAGCCGGTCTTCTGCACGATCAGGAAGATCGCGAACATGATGCCGACGTCGCCGGCGACGTTGATCACGAAGGCTTTGCGCGCCGCGGCGACCGCCGAGGGTTTATAGAACCAGAACCCGATTAAGAAGTACGATGCGAGGCCGACGAGCCCCCAACCGACCAAGAGCCCGACGAAGTTATCGGAGAGCACCAACGTCAACATCGCGAACAAGAAGAAATTCATGTACGCGAAGAACCGCGCGAACGCCGAATCGCCCTCCATATAACCGATGGAGTAGAGATGGATGAGCGCCCCGACGCCGGTGATGATACAGGCCCAGAGCAGCGAGAGCGGATCGAGCAAGAGCCCGAGATGGAAGCCCGGCATCCAGCTCACCAACGGCTGGTCGGCGCCGAGCGCACCGTTGAGGCTCTGCGTTCCGGCGCCCCACGATGCGATCGTCAGCCCGAAGGCGACGAAGGCGATCAGGGTAGCGGCCCAACCCGCAGCGCGTTTGAGTTGCGGGCCGAACGCCCAGCACAGTATCGCTCCGAAGAGCGGCAGCAACCAGAGCGCGACGAGGAGCGGATAGCTTCCGACGACTCCCATGACGTGTTCGGGATTAGCCATGCAGCACCCGAACTTCGTCGACGTCGACCTGCTGCGCCGAGCGGAACACGACGACGACGATCGCCAGAGCGATCGCGGCCTCGGCCGCTGCGACCGTGATCACCAAGAACGCAAAGATCTGTCCGGCGTTATTGAGCCACGCGCGCGCGAAGACGATGAATGCCAGGTTCGCCGCATTGAACATCAATTCGATACTCATCAGCATCACCAGCGGGTTTCGCCGCGCGATCGCGCCGGTAAGCCCGATGAAAAAAAGTATCGAAGCCAACGCTTCATAATAGAAGATCGGCACGCCGGCGAAGGACGTCGCCATTATTTACCCTCCCGAAGGATCGCTTCGCGTAATGCGCGGCGCGACTGCTCGGCGCGACGGCGCGTGGGAACGTACGGGGCGAGATCGCCGGCGAGCAGCACGACGCCGACGACCGCGACCATTAAAATCAAAGCGGTAATTTCGAAAGGCAGCAGCCGCGAGAGAAAGAGCGCCTGGCCGAAATCGCCGATACTGCCGAAAACGTTTCCGCGCCCGACCGCTCCCAGCTGCGAATGCGTGGCGATCGGCGCGATGGCGGGTGCGTGAGCCGCGGCGATCGCCGTGGCGACGAAAGCGACCGCCGCGAGCGCCGCCGCTGCAGCGGGTGCCACCGGAACGCGGTCGCGCCCGAGCACGACTGCGGCGATGCCGCTGTTGAGGAGTGCGATCACGAAGACGAAGAGCATGAGGATCGCTCCCGAATAGACGATGATCTGCATGACGGCGAGAAACTCAGCGTGCAGAATCAGGTAGGTCGTCGCGAGCGCGGCGAAATTCAGCAACAACGAGACGACGCTATAGATCGGCTTCCGTGCGGTCACCGTCCAGAGCGCGCTGACGATTAAAACCGCCGCAATAATCCAAAAGGCAATCACCCGGCCAACCCCTTCCGCTCCGTCTTGAGCACTTCACCGCGATGCGTCGCCGAATAGCCGCGGTCGACGTTCATCGTCGATTTCACCTCGGCGACGCGGCCGAGGTCGGCGGGAATACCGTTGGGGCGTTCGTCGGGCGGCGTTCCCACCCCGACATCGCTCGGGACCAGAAGGCGATCCTTCGAGTAGACGAAGGCGCCGCGGCGGTAATCGGCCATCTCGAAACGCGGCGTCAACACGATGGCATCGGTCGGGCACGCTTCTTCGCAGAGGCCACAGAAAATGCAGCGCAGTTCGTCGATTTCGTAGCTCGCCGCGTGGCGTTCTCCCGGCGAGACGCGAGCGTCGGGCGCGTTTTCGGCCCCTATGACGGTAATGGCATTCGCGGGGCAAGCGCTCGAACAGAGCTCGCAGCCGATGCAGCGTTCTTTTCCGTCGGCGTAACGACGGAGTTCGTGCAGGCCGTGAAAGCGCGGCGCGTGCTGTTTTTTAACGCTCGGGTATTCGATCGTCGGGCGTCGGGCGAACATATACTTAAACGTGATCCCCAAGCCTTGGAGAATCGCGCCGACGTTAAAGAGCTGTTTTCGCATTCGTTCGTTCCCGCCTTAGTGAAGCGCGACCCACGCCGCGGTAGCGACGAGGTTGAGCGTGGCGATCGGCAGCAACACTTTCCACCCGAACGTCATCAGACGGTCGTAGCGAAAGCGTGGCAACGTCGCGCGCAACCACATGTAGAAAAACATGAACGCCCCGACCTTGAGGACGAACCAAACGATCCCCGGAAGCATCGTCAGCCCGAATGGCGCGTTCCAGCCGCCCAAAAAGAGCAGCGACGCGATGCACGAGACCGTGAGCATGTTCACGTACTCGGCGATAAAGAACGATCCGAAGCGAAGCCCCGAATACTCGGTGTGAAAGCCGCCGACGAGTTCGGTCTCCGCCTCGACGAGATCGAATGGCGTGCGATTGGTCTCGGCGACGGCGGTGATCACGTAGATGATGAAGCCGAGCGCCTGCGGGATGAAAAACCACACCCGCTCTTGGGCGTTGACGATGCCGGTGAGCGAGGTCGTCCCCGCGAGCATGAGAACGCCGACGAACGAGAGCGACATCGAAAGTTCGTAGGAGATCATCTGCGCGGTGCCGCGAACGGCGCCGAGCAGCGGGAATTTCGAACCCGAAGCCCAGCCGCCGAGCGATATGCCGTAAACGCCGATCGACGAGATCGCCATGAGGAACAGAATGCCGGCGTTAACGTCGCCGATCGCCCACGGCGAACCGTCGCCATTCGCGCCGAACGGCACGATCGCATAGACCGCGAAGGCGGTGAGGAGCGAAATGAAGGGCGCGAGGCGATAGATCAGCGGGTCGGCGGTCTTCGGCGTGAGATCTTCTTTCAGAATCAGTTTCGCCGCATCCGCCGCCGGCTGCAACAGCCCCCACGGCCCAACGCGGTTCGGCCCCGGGCGCAATTGCATCCAACCCATAATCTTGCGTTCGAAGAGCATCGCGTAGGCGAACGTGGTAATCACGACGAGCAGCAACACCGCGGATTTCACGAGTACGATCAGCATCGCTTACGCCTCCACCAGCGCGTCGGCGTGCCGAACGTTCTCGACGCGAACGCGCGAGCGTTCGGCGAGGGCGTTCGCGGGAGCGTCGGCGAGCCCGGCGATCGCGACGACTTCTCCCGGCGCCAGCGATTCGCGCACCTCGGCGAGCAGATCGTGCAATGTTCCTCCGGGGCCGACGAGATCGACGTAATCGCCGGTCCGAATGCCGAGCCGTTCGGCGTCGGCGTGCGAGAATGCCGCCTCCGGTAACGGCCGCAGCGCGGCGATCCGTTCGTCGTTCGCGAGCGTTCCGCCGCCGGCGAATGCGTGGTGCGTCACGCGCAGCCGCAGGCCGTCGCCGAGCGCGGGTTCTTTCGCCGTGCCGGCAAAACGTTCGTCGCCGAAGCCGATGCCGACCGGCAGCGCCGCCGCAGCGGCGATCGTTGCGCGTTCGATCTCTTCGGTATCGGGGAGAGCGATCTCCAGCGCGCGCGCGAGCCCGGCGACGATTTCAAAATCGCTGAGGACGCCGTCGGGCGGTGCGAGCGCGGCTGCGGTCGGCAGCACGTCGCCGGCGAGATTTACGATGCTACCGCTCTTTTCAAACGCACCGGCGGCGGGCAATACCAACGTTGCCATCTTCGCGGTCTCGGTCATAAAGAGTTCGGTGACCACGAGAAAGCCGACCGCTTGGAGCGCGTCGCGCACGCGAGCGCCGTCGGAGGCATTGAGTGCGGGGTTCGCGCCGAAGATCGAGAGGACGTCGATCTTTCCGGCGAGCGCATCGGCGCAGATCCCCTCGAAATCGCGCCCCGAATCGGCGACGTGATAGCCCGGGCCGGAGAACGGTAACATGCCCATCGCTTCGGCACCGCGTGCGTTCCCTTGTTCGCCGGAGATGTAGGTGAGCAACGTGCGCCCTTCGCGTTCGAGCGCGGCGAACGCGGCGCGCGCGAGCGCGCTATCGACGCCGTCCCAGAGCAGGGCGACGCGAGTAACGTTCGCCGGGATTGCGGCGGCGGCTGCGGCAACATCGGGAACGTCGAGATAGTGCATCGTCGGCGTCGCTTCGTACGAAGCGACGCGAATATAACGCGCGCCATGACGAACCGCTTTCCGAACGCGCAGATCCATGACGGGCGCGAGTTGCGCGGGCGACTCGCCGATCGTTACGATCGCGCCGGCACGTTCGAGATCGAGCAGCGTGCCGCCCGAGCTTCCCGGCGTCGCTTGCCGCTGCCGGCCGGTGCGCCAATCGATATTTTTCGCGCCAAGCTCGCGCATGCTCCGCGCGAGCAAATAGGCTTCTTCGTTGGTGAGGCGCCCGCCGCCGAGCGTCCCGATACTCTCCGGGCCGCGCGCATCGAGCGCCGCGCGAATCGCCTTCGCCCAGATCGCAAAGGCATCGTCCCAGCCGATCTGCACGAAGGTGCCGTCGCGACGCAATAACGGCTGCGTGAGCCGCCCGGGGGCGTCGACGTAGCCGACGTTATAGCGTCCGCGGTCGCAGAGCCACCAATCGGAGACGGCGTCGTCGCCCTCCACCGACATCGTGCGCAGCACCTTCTCGCGCCGAACGTCGACGTTCATGCGGCAGCCGACCGAGCATTGCGTGCAACTCGTCTCGGTGCGATTGAGATCCCAGGGACGCGACTTAAAGCGATAGGTCTTCGAGGTGAGCGCCCCGACCGGACAAAGTTCGGTAACGTTGCCGGTAAAATTGTGACGATACGGATCGCCGGTCGCGGTAGCAATCATGTTGCGATGCCCGCGATCCTTCAAAACGAGTTGCCGTTCGCCGGCGATGAGGTCGTCGAATCGCACGCAGCGTTGGCAAACAACGCAGCGCTCTTCGTCGAGCACGATCGTCGGGCCGAGATCGACCGCTTTGGGTTTGCTCGTCTTCGGATCGGCGAGATCGCTCGTGCCGCGGCCGTACGCCATCGCGTAGTCCTGCAGATCGCACTCTCCGCCTTTATCGCAGATCGGACAATCGAGCGGATGGTTGACGAGCAGCAGCTCCAACACCATCGCGCGCCCTTTTTCAACGCTCTCACCGAGCGTCCGCACCACCATGCCTTCGGCGACCGGGGTATTGCAACCGATCTGCAGTTTGGGCATGCCTTCTACTTCAACCAAGCAGACGCGGCAGAGCCCGGCGGGGCCGAGCTTTGTGTGATAGCAGTAAACGGGAATCTCTTGCTTGACGAGCTTCGCAGCTTCGACAAGGAGCGTCCCCTTGCGCACTTGCAGGGGAACGCCGTCGATGGTGAGATTGACGAGATCGCTCGTCGCCGGGGCTGAACTCATGCAGAAGCGACCTCACGAAGAACGCGCGCTTCAAATTGTTCGGGGAAGCGCTGGAGTACCGATTTCAGGAACGGCTCGATCGAGTCGCCGAGCGCGCAGAGGTTTAACCCCGTGATCGTCGACGAAACGCGGCGCATCATCGCAAGGTCGCTTTCGAGGCCGCGCCCTTCCACGAAGCGATGGAGCACCGTTTCGAGCCAGTGCCCGCCCTCGCGACAGGGCGTGCATTGACCGCAAGATTCGTGCGCGAAGAAACGGACGAGATTGAAGGCACACTTCACGAAATCCGTCGTGTCATCGAAGACCACGAAGGCGCCCGAACCGAGCATCGAACCCGCCTTCGCCATGCTTTCGTAATCGTAGGGCAGATCGAGATGCTCTTCAAAAATGCAGGCCGAGGAACCGCCGCCGGGTTGCACCGCGCGCAGCGTTCGGCCTTCGCGAAGGCCGCCCGCGATCTCGATGAGCTCGCGCACCGTGGTGCCGAGCGGGACTTCGTAATTCCCGGGCTTCCGCACGTGCCCGGAGATCGAAATAATCTTGTAGCCCTTGCTGCGCTCGGTGCCGACCGCGGCGAACCATTCCGGCCCGTTCCGCAAAATCGGCACGAGGTAGGCCAACGTCTCGACGTTATTGACCACCGTCGGCATGCCGTAGAGCCCGGCGATCGCCGGGAAGGGCGGCTTCAGGCGCGGCTCGCCACGCTTGCCTTCGAGCGAATTGAGCAGCGCGGTCTCTTCGCCGCAGATATACGCGCCCGCGCCGCGATGGATCGTCACTTCGAGGTCGTAGCCGGTGCCGAAGATATTTTTCCCGACGAAGCCCGCCGCGCGCGCCTCTTCCAACGCGCGCGAAAAAATCTCGTAGCCGCGTTTGAATTCGCCGCGGATGTAGATGAACGCATGGTGCGAGCCGATGCCGTAGGCACCGAGCAAGATGCCTTCGAGCACCAAATGCGGCGCGCGTTCGAGCAGCATGTGGTCTTTGAACGTCCCCGGCTCAGCCTCGTCGCAGTTGCAGACGAGATAGCGCGGCTTATCGCCTGCGGGGAGAAAGCTCCATTTCTTTCCGGTCGGGAAGCCCGCGCCGCCGCGACCGCGCAGCCCCGAGCGATCCGCCATTTCGAGCACTTCGCTCGATTTTAGTTCGCGAACGGCGCGCTCCCATTGCCGATAGCCGTCGCGTTGTCGATAGATCGCCATATCGGTGAGATCGACCTCACCGATGCCGTCGGTGAGCACTTTTACCACCGGCATTATTCTTCGATAACCTCCGCCACGAGTTTTGCGTCTTGCACGAGCCGTTCGTTCGAACGTGCGCGCATCGCCGGGGCATCGTCGCGCAGCACGAAACGGTCGAGCATGATGACGCCGCTGCTATCGCCGAC
>JAJYHP010000025.1 GCA_021784715.1 bacterium | reverse complement strand
TGGTGTCCTCCGCGTTCCGACGCTCGTGCTCGTCGGTGAGCGCGACGCGATCGCACCGCGCGCGCTCTCCGAGGAGATCGCAGCCGGAATCCCCGGCGCGCAGTTGTTCGAAGTCTCCGGTGCCGGGCACGTCGCCAACGCCGACGCGCCCGATGCGTTCGATCGGTATCTGCAGGCGTTTCTCGACGAACGCAGCGGAAAATGAGCAGCCCGTATCCGTTGAGCGCAGAACGAGAGCGCGAGCGCCTGAGCGTTCTCGAATCCTATCAAGTGCTCGACACCGGCGACGAAGCGATCTTCGATGCCTTCGTCAACCTCGCTGCCGAACTCGCAGACACCCCGATCGCACTAGTCAGTCTCATCGACGAGAAACGGCAATGGTTTAAGGCACGGCGTGGTTTAACGATTCGGGAGACGCCGCGCGATCAGGCATTCTGCGCCTATGCGCTCGACGATCGCATCTCGACCCTCGAGGTCGAGGATGCGAGCCTGGACGATCGCTTTCGTGCGAACCCGCTGGTTACCGGCGACCCCGGAATTCGTTTCTACGCCGGTTTCCCACTCATCGCGCCCAACGGGCTGCGCCTCGGGACGATCTGCGTCATCGACCGAAAGCCGCGCACCTTAACCGACGGGCAGCGCGATGCCTTAACGGCGCTCTCGCATGCCGTCATGGCCGTGCTCGACGCGCGACGTGAGTTTTACAACCTCTTCGAATCGGCACAACTCGATATGCTCACTTTCGACGCAACGACATTCAAGGTGAATTTCGCGTCGGCCGGCGCGGCGAATCACCTCCGGTACGACCATCGCGAGTTAATCGGGAAAAGTATCGCCGAGCTCTACGACAGCCTCTCGCCGACGCGCATGGCAGCGGCGATCGAAACCATGCGTGGTGGTCATGCGTGGGTCGCCGAGACGCAGGCACGGCGCAGCGACGGCTCGTCGTATCCGGTAGAGCTTCGCGCCGATATCAGCGGTCTTGACGGAGAGCAGAAAGTGCTCGCAATCGCCGCCGATATCAGCGAGCAGGTCGGCTATCGCCGTCGCCTCGATCTGCTCTCGCGAGCGCTGAACGAGACCGCCGAAATGTTGCGGATCTTCGAAGTTGCCGGCGAGAGCGGAGCCCTTCGACTCATTTATATGAACGACGCCTTCGAGCGCGCGACCGGCTGGCGATCGGCCGATGCGATCGGGCGCGATATCGACGATTTTCGCTTTGCGATGCCCGACGATGACGGTATGCGACGGCTCCGCGAGGCGATCGCTGCCGGTTTGTCGGCACGCGAGCAAGTGGTCGCGTATCGCCGCGACGGTAGCGGATTTTGGTCGCTTCGTTCCTGCACTCCAATACGAGATATTCGCGGAGAAATCACGCATTGGGTCCTCGTCGAACGCGATATCAGTGAAGAAGTCGAAGAGACGGCCCGGCTCGAAGAACAGAACGACCGTTTAGCGGCCCTCGCGCGCGCGTCGCGCGAGATCGTCGCCGCGCTCGACGGCCGCCGACTCGTCGAATTCGTCGCATCGGGCGCCCAAGCCGTGCTCGGCGCAACGGGACGGATTCTTGCCAAGCGAAGCGACGGCAACGTCGTCGAGGTACACGATAGCAGTAGGCCGCTCGAAACCGAATCGGAGCCCTTTCTCTGCGAGTTGGCGCGCCGGTTGCACGAAGAGCACGGGCTTGCTATCTCCGACGACCGCGTTGACGTCGCGGTCGGAATCGGCCGTAGCGGTCGCTCCGACCTCATTTTACGCCTCCACCGCGACCTGCGACCGTTCGAGCGGCGCGATCTTTTCTTGGTCGACCTCTTCGCACAATTCGTATCGGTGGCGGTGCGGAACACCGCGCTCTATAGCGAGGTCGAGCGCCGACGTAATGCCATCTACGAGCTGAACCGCACGAAGAGCGATCTTATCGCTATGCTCGCTCACGACTTTCGCAGTCCCCTGACGACGATCGTCGGTTTCGCCGATCTCCTCGGCGAGGTCGGAGAGCTTACCGACGAGCAACGCTCTTTTACGCAGGCGATGAAGCAAGCGGCGCTCGATCTTGCGAATCTCGCCAACGACACGCTGGCGCTCTCGCGCTTGGAGCGCAACGAGTTGGTCCTTTCGCTCGCCGACGTCGATATCGCATCGTTGTTGCACGATCTTGCGGTGCGCTATCTCGATCGCCGAGAGATCGAAATTACTACCGATGGCGATGCGAAGATTCGCGGCGACGGGGACCGACTCGTACAGATATTTTCCAACCTTATCGACAATGCGATAAAATATTCGCCCGGCCGGCAACCGGTCCAGATCCACGTTCGCCGCGAGGCGGACAGCGTCGTTGTAACGGTGCACGACGCTGGAATCGGTGTTCCAAAATCCGAGATACCGGCGCTCTTCGAGCGCTTCACGCGCGCTTCGAATGCACGAAAACTAAAGATACCCGGAACCGGCTTCGGCCTCTTTCTTACGCAGCAACTCGTACGGCTTCATAGCGGTACGATCTCATTGAGCAGCGAGGAGGGGCACGGAACGACCGTCACCGTCCGATTACCGCTCGCCCCTACGCCGAGCCTGCGCCCGCATGCCGTCGCGCTCGTCGGAACGGGGGAGCGAAATCTCGTGCTTGCAGACGAACTCCGTGAGGCCGGATATCGCGTTCGTATGTCGGGACAGATCGAGGAGATCGAAGCGCTTTTGGAGCGCGAACCGATCGGCGCCGTCGTGCTCGCGGCGCAGCTCGGCGGCGATAACGACGCGGCAGCGCTCTTAGAGACAATGCTGCGCGAGCGCGGCATTCCATTCATTACCATCGGTGACGGGAACGTCGATTCGTTGCAACCGCAGGCACGCATCGCGGGTCCGCCGACTGCCGACGAATTGGTGCGCGTTCTCGACGGTCTACTCGGGGAGAACGCTCCCGGAACGAACTAAAAAGGACCGGCGAAGCGGAAAGTATTTTTCCCGGAGGATTTTGCTTCGTAGAGCGCCTTATCGGCAGCCTCAAGAAGCGACGCTTCTTCGATGCCGTGCCAGGGATAGACGGCAATGCCGATACTGAGACCGACCTTCAGTGCCGCCCCACCGATGAGAAACGGCTCGTGAAGAGCCTCGATAAGTTTTTGCGCGAGCGTTGCGGCATCTTCGGGAATGCGCGTGAGCTGCTGCAGCACGGCGAATTCGTCGCCGCCGAGACGGGCGAAGGTATCGCTTTCGCGTAAGATCACGCCGAGACGCTCGCCGAATCCGCGAAGCAGCGCATCGCCTGCGGCATGTCCATGCACGTCGTTTATGCTTTTGAATCCGTCTAAGTCGAGAAAGAAGAGCGCGAAGGGACGATTGTAGCGCTTCGCTCCGGCAATCGTCTGCATCAGTCGATCTTCGAAGAGTGCTCGGTTCGGCAAGCGCGTGAGCGGATCGTAAAATGCGAGGTTGTGCAGGTGTTGGTGCGCGATGCGTTCGGCAGCGATGTTCTTCACGATCGCCGAGACGCCGATAATCTCCTCGTCGCTGTGCAGCGGCGTGAAGCGCAGACGAATCGGCATCGACGGCATTTCGCCCGCGGCTCGCAGCACGCTGTCGAACTCTTGCGCTTCGCCGACGAGCGTTTGGCTAAAAGCCTCTCGAGCCTCGAGCTCGGCGATCGGTTCCAGGTAATCGAAGAACGATCTCGATGTCGCCTCACCCGACGCGAGTTCGAGCATCTCGTCAAACATCAAATTCGTCTGTAGAACCTCGCCCTCAAGACCGAGGAAGACGATCGAATCGACGTTATGCATGAAGAACGAACGAAAGCGCGCCTGCTCGGCGACGGATGAAGGTGCCCGGTTGCTCTCCACACCGGGAGTCCTTCGCCGAAGGCCTCCCGGTGTCATACGAGGGAGGGAACCCTTTTGTCGCAGACCCGATTAGTCGATGCGCTCTTGCGCTGCGTAGACGTTTGCTCGCCGACCGCGCAGAAAGCCGACCAGCGTTAACCCGAAACGTTTGCCGAGATCGACGGCGAGGCTACTGGGTGCAGATATCGACGCAAGCACCGGAATCCGCGCGGCGATAGCTTTCTGCACGAGTTCAAAACTCGCGCGTCCGCTTACCAGAGCGATGCGACCTGCGAGCGGGATCTTGCCGGTCAGGAACGCCTCACCGACGACCTTATCGAAAGCGTTATGGCGCCCGATATCCTCGCGAAGAATCAGCAGTTCTCCTCCGGCGTTGAAGAGCGCCGTTGCGTGCAATCCGCCGGTGCGTTCGAAGATCGGCTGCGCGGCGCGCATGCGTTCGGGTAGGCTGTAGAGCGTCTCCGAAGCGATCGTCGTCGGATCGTCGATAACGTCGAGCCCGCGGGCTTCGAGTGCATCGATGCTTTCACGCCCGCAAAGACCGCACGCTCCGTACCCGGTAAATAGCCGCGTATACGCACGCAAATCCGGCAACGAGCGAGCGCGGAGTCCGACGTTGACGATATTATAGTGTTGCGCTTGGTCGATATCGTCGTCGAGACAATAGGAAATGCCGGCGATCTCGTCGCGCGATCGTACGATACCTTCGTTGAACAGAAAGCCGGCGGCGAGTTCGAAATCGTGCCCCGGCGTACGCATCGTCAGGACGAGCGAACGCCGTTCTTTTCCGGCGACCAGTCGTATCTCCAGCGGCTCCTCGACGGCAACGCGATCGTCGTGCTGCTTGCGAACACCCTCCTCGATGGTGACGGCCGCGACTTCGGCGCTACGGCCCGGGCGGGTTGAGGATTCGTTCACGAAGGTTGTCGGAACGCCACGTGCGGATCGTTCGCCGAGAGTTTACCGGCCTCGATCAAACTCTCGCGCAGGACGTATCCGCCGACGAGCGTCAACGTCGAAGCGGCAATGCTTCGCAGCGCATCGATCGATCTCGGGAGTTTGAAAGCGCCGCCGATCGCGTTCAAGGCGAAAGGCACGACGATCCCTCCGAGAATGGTAAAGTCGCGCAGCCGCTTCCCGACGCGGCCCTCGAAGAAGGGAGCGGTGACGGCGCCGCCCTGTCGACGGAAATCGGCGATGAGTGCGATCTCTAAGGCCGATGCCGTCATTTCGAGCCGTTCGAGGCGCGGAATCACGTCGTGGTTTCCTTGGAGTGTTGAAAGGAGCGTTGCCAGCGCGCTCGCACTTGCCGCGCCGGAGCAGACGGAGAACGCCGGAATGTGGCGTTTTCCCGCAGCCCAAAATGGTATCGCCGTAGCGCTGATAAGAACCCCGGTATAACCGGCCATGAACGCCCCTAAAAGGGCCTGAATGGGTACCGTTGCGCTCGGGGCGACGTAGCGCAGCATCTTCGGGACGATGCCGTCGTCGGCGAGTTCACGCAGCGCGTTTGCGCCGGCGGCGCCCGAGTAGAGTACGAGCCCCCAGACGCCAAGCGACATCGGCGATTTTAGTTTTACGATGCGCAACATATTGAGGAATCGTTCGGGGCGGCCGAGATGGGAGATGAGGATCGGCGGATTGATCGCCGCTAATGCAAATGCAGTGTAGCGCGTCGCCTTCCGCAATTTTTTCATCTCCGGCTCCGGTCGATCGTCGGAGAGCAGCGAGATGAGGCCGAGGCCCCCCATGATGCCGCCGAGGAAAAGATAGGTGACGACGTTTGCGCCCCAGTGCGGCCCTTTCAGTAACGGGCGCTCGTAGTAACTTTTCATACGTCGCCTCCGTCGCCGCGAAAGATCGCCCAGCCGATGGTCGCCAATGCCAGTGCCGCGGCGGCTGCGGCAGCGTATCCCATGCTCTGTCGCGTCGAGGGAAGCACCGGCTCGACGGGGAGATTGTATGCCTCCGGGCTGTCGGTGAGTAGAAAGAATGCGTTGAGCGTGCCGATGCCGCCGCCGATATCGTCGGCGCCGTACAGGCGTGCATCGACGCCGCGCTCCTGCAATGTTTCGACGCGCAGCTTCGCCCGTTCGCGAAGTTCGTCGATCTCGCCGAACTGAATCGACTCGGTCGGGCAGGCTTTCGCGCAGGCCGGTACCATGCCGATGCGCTGGCGGTCGTAACAGAGCGTACATTTTCCGGCAACGCCCCCGGTCGCTTGCACGGCAGTCTTCCGCTCGTTGAGGCGATCTTCGTGAAGGGTCGCGAGGCCGTATTTTGCGGCATCGTCGCCGTGGCCGACCGCTTCGATGAGATCGATAACGCCGAACGGGCACGAGACCACGCAATATCCGCAGCCGTTACAGATATCGGGCTGCACGAAAACGCTTCCGAATTCGTTGCGAACGATCGCGCCGGTCGGACATGCTTCCAGGCACCCGGCGTTCGTGCAATGTTTGCAGACATCGCTCAACATCGACCAACTCGCAGCGATGCCGCTCTCGTCGATCGTTTCGCGCTCGACGAAATCAACATGTCGCCAGGTGGTGCCCGAGAGCTGGCTCGTGTTGTCGTAGGAGTTCCCGGTAAACTCGAAGCCGTCGGAGGGGAGCTCGTTCCACTGTTTACATGCCACTTCGCAGGCCTTGCAGCCGATGCACAGCGTGGCGTCGGTAAAAAATCCCGTTGCCATCAGCGTTGCTCTCCTGCGTCGATTCCATGCGCCGCTCCGGCACCATACGCATGCCGTTGTGCGTCGGGAACCGGGGCGTCGATCTTGCCGGGTGCATACGCCGCGCGTCGGCCGGGCCGAATAGAACAGGTGAGCGATTTCGCCTCGTGGATCGAGACGTTCGGATCCATCGAAAGTGCGATCAATCCCCCGGGAGAATCGCCGCGCGCGAACCCAACCATGCGTCCGTAATTATACGGAATGCCGATCTGGTGAATTCGCTTGCCCTTTCCGATACGTAACGGTTGCATTCGGCCGCTTACCAAAGCGCGCGCCTCCATCTCGCCCAGCGCGGTCGAAATCGTGACGTAGCTGCCATTGGCGATACCTTTCTCGACGGCGAGTTCGGGATCGATCTCGCAAAACGCTTCGGGTTGAAGCTCGGCGAGCCAAGGAATGTAGCGCGTCATGATCCCCGACATCTCGGTTATGCGATAGGTCGTTAAGACGTAGGGAAAATCGGGATCGACGGCTCGGTTATAGCGGTTGTCGTCACGTTTCCACTCGCGCAGCAGCGGATTGCTCTGTTGTGCGTAGAGCGGGTTCTCGATAACCGATTGAAGCGGCTCGTAGTGAGCGGGAAGCGGAGCATCGACGAGCGCACCGGCAACGAAGAGTTGCCCGCGTCCGTCGAGGTTCATGATGAAGGGATCGGCGCCGGAGTGCGCTTCGATGCCGCTCGCTCCGGCGCGCGACGGCGTCGCAGGATCTTTTCCCTTCGGAAAATCCGGGACATCGTCACCGGTCCATTCGCGTTTTTGCGCGTCCCACCAGATATATTTTTTGCGTTCGCTCCACGGATTGCCGTCGGGATCCGCCGAGGCGCGATTGTAGAGCGTGCGCCGATTGGCGGGCCACGCCCAGCCCCAATCCGGCGAGCTCTTTCCGTCCGCGACGCGCCCGCGCGCGCGATTCGTGGTTTCGTCGGGGCAGACGCCGGAGTAGATCCAGCATCCGCTCGCCGTACTTCCGTCGGCGGCGAGCTCGGCGAAGCCCGCTACCTGTCGCCCGTCGGCGACGATGAACCCGTTGATCTCGCGGAGTACGCGCAGTGCCGACGGTTCGCCGGCGGCGCGTTCGCGTTCGTCTTCGTGGTCGTAATCCCACGTCATGTCGAGAATCGGGCGGTCTTTGGGATCCGAGGAATCGGCATAGAGCGCTTTGAGGCGTTTCCCGAGATCGTAGAAATACCAGAGATCGCTCTTCGAATCCCCGAGCGGTTCGATGGCTTTGTCGTGCCACTGAAGCACGCGCGAGGTTTGCGTCATCGTTCCCTCTTTTTCGAGAACCGTTGCGCCGGGAAGAAAAAAGACTTCGGTGCCGATCTTTGTCGGGTCGGCTCCTTCGCGTCGCCAGAACGAAACCGTCTCGTTATCGAAGAAATCGATATTGACCAGCCAGTCCAGACGCTCCATCGCCGAACTCACCAACTCGGCGTTCTGCCCCGAAGCGCCGGGGTTCTGTCCGATGACGAAGTAGCCTTTGACCGATCCGTCTTTCATGGCAAAGGTTGTCGGCAGCACCGAATGGTCGCCGATGAGTTGCGGTAGATAGGCATAGCAGAACTCGTTTTCCGCGCGCGCCGCATCGCCGTAGAACGCCTTCAGCAACGATACGACATACTTCGGCGTATTCGCCCACCAGCCGGTCGGCTTGGTGTTTTTTGCCAGGTAACGCTCGAGCGTTTGCTCGTCGCGTAGCGCCGACGGCATCGGCAGGTAGCCGGGTAAGAGATCGTAGAGCGTGGGAACGTCGGTGGCGCCCTGAATGTCGGCGTGTCCGCGCAGCGCCATAATGCCGCCGCCCGGGCGTCCGATATTGCCGAGTAAAAGTTGTAAAATCGCCGCCGTTCGGACGAATTGCACGCCGGTGGTATGTTGGGTCCAGCCGACTGCATAGGCAAATGCCGTCGTGCGCTCGCGGCCGCTATTTTTCGCCAGCAGTTCCGCTATCTTTAAAAACTGCTTCTGCGGCGTTCCGCAAACGCGCTCGACCATCTCCGGTGTATACCGGGAAAAATGACGGCGCAGGACGTTGAGCACGCAGCGTGGATGTTGGAGGCTATCGTCGCGACAAAGCGATCCGTCCTCGTTACGTTCGAAGCTCCAGCTCGAGGTATCGTAGGATTTCGTCTCGGCGTTCCAGCCGGAGAACATGCCGTCGAGATCCTCGGTGTCGATAAATTCTTCGCTGACGATCGAGCCCGCATTGGTGTATGCGCTAACGTATTCGCGGAAATACCGTTCGTTCGTGAGAACGTAGTTGATAATGCCGCCCAGAAACGCGATATCCGTGCCGCTGCGGATCGGTGCATAGAGATCGGCGACCGCCGAGGTTCTCGTGAAGCGCGGGTCGACGTGAATCACCGTTGCGCCGCGCTCCTTCGCTTTCATCACGAACCGAAATGCAACCGGGTGCGCTTCTGCAAAATTCGAGCCTTGAATGAGGATGCAATCTGCATTCTCCAGATCGGGAAGCCAAACCGTCGCGCCGCCGCGGCCGAACGAGGTGCCCAGACCGGGCACCGTCGAGGAGTGTCATATTCGCGCTTGGTTTTCAATCGCGACGACGCCGAGACTATGCATCAATTTGCCGAGTAGGTAGTTCTCCTCGATGCCGAAGGTGGCGCCGCCGAGCGATGCGATCCCGAGCGTATGATTGAGGCGTTTCCCGTCGCGTTCTTTCACGAAGGTGGCCTCGCGCGTCTCTTTCACGCGCGCGGCCATGCGTTCCAACGCCCAGGAGAGCGGCCGTTCCTCCCACTCCGTTGCATAGGGCGCGCGATAATGAACCGTCGTCCATCGCCGATCGTTTACCGTCATGCCGAAGATCGCCGAGCCTTTCGGACAGAGATGGCCGGCGTTGATCGGACTATCGGGATTTCCCTCGACGTCGAGAAGCTTACCTGAATCGTCGACGTAGGCAAGGGTGCTGCAACCGACGGCGCAGTACGGGCACACGCTGGTGACCGCCTTTGCGCCGTCGATGCGAGCGCGTAGGTTTTGGGTACGCTGCGATGCGACGTTCGGCAATTCGCCGATGCGTTCCTCAAGTGACGAACGCGTGCTGCGAACGCTCGCAAGCCCGGTGATGTCGATCGTCGTTTTCGCCATACGTTCCCCTTTGTTTCTCTACGATTTATGCGTTCGCCGCTGCCGGCGGTTTCTTGATGAAGAACGGAATTACCGCGGCGACCACGAGCATGCCGGCAATCGCGGAGAGCGCGCCGGTATACGAACCCGTTCGGTCTTGAACGAAGCCGGCGATCGCAGGGCCGACGACGCCGCCGAGGCCCCAGGCGGTGAGGATAAAGCCGTAGATCTCTCCCATATTCGCCGTGCCGAAGAAGTCGGCGTTAAACGACGGCATAACGCCGAAGCCGCCGCCATAGCAGAGCAGCACGATGGCAAAACAGATGAGGACGCCTGGTAAGCCGCCCAGATGTCCGACGATGAAGAAGATGACGACTTGGATGAGATACATGACCGTGTAGGTGAGGTTGCGTCCCAGTCGATCGGAGATCGATCCCCAGAAGAAACGGCCGAGCCCGTTGAAGACGGCGATCAGACCGTACCAAAGTGCGGCGGTGGGGATGCCGACCGATGCAAATTGGCTGATCATCGGCACCGCGTTGGAGATGACGAAGATACCGGCGGTAACGTTGAGGAACAGCAGTAACCAGAGACCGTAGAGCTGCGGCGTCTTGAAGGCCTGCCCCATCGTATAGCCGCTGCCGGAGGCCGTCGTCGCTTTGGCCGCGGGCGGATTTTTGAGTGCGAATGCGGCGATGCCGCCGAGAACGATGAAGACGATTCCCGAGACGAGGAAAATGTTCATCAGCCCGTGCATGAGATCGTGCGAGAGCTGATAGGTGGTCGGGTCGAACGGCGTCCCAGCTTTAATCGCTGCGTCGCGCGCTTTTACATAGGCGAGCGCCGGCTTTGCGACTGCGGCGTATGCGGCCATCCGCGTCACCACTTGATTGTAGAAAAAGGCGCCGAGCCCGAAACCCATAACGACGAGCCCGCTTCCCAATCCGCGCATATCCGGAAACCACTTCGTCACCATCGCAACCGGTGTCACGTACGCCATACCGTTCCCGAAACCGGCGATGACGCCGTAGGTGATCAGCATCCACGTGTGCCCGAAGTGCTGCGTTCCGAGGCCGGCGAGAAGGACGCCGACTCCCCACACGATCGCACCGACGATCGTCACCGTGCGTGGGCCGACCCGGTCTTGCCAGCGGCCACCGATAAAGGCGCCGAGCCCAAGAAAGAAAATTGCGGTTTCAAACGGCGTCGTCGCTTGTTGCGTCGACCAATTAAATCCGGCGATAAGCGCGTTGGTAAAAATACTCCACGAATAAACGGTACCCAGGCAGATCATCACGATGATACCTGCAAGCGCGATTCCCCAGCGGTTGGAACCGGGAGCGGTTGCGTCCATAGTTCTCTCCTTCAGGTGCGGTTGCGCCTCAGCAGACGGGCGCGTGCAAACTACAAACAGGGCTACTGCGGCGTGGTTGCAGGGGCCTGGGGAGAGTTTGCTAGATTTATTTAGCGATTGCTCGGGGCGCGAAGTCGCAGGATGCTGACGTACGAAACCACGAGCGTTGCAACGATCGCGATGGCGATGCTTCCATCGCCGAGCGGAGAGACGAAGCCGAGCCCGGTTGCGCTCCAGAAGAGTCCGAGCGAGACCAACATCGTTCCGACGATAAATTTCAGTGCATTCTCCGGAACGCTCGTCAGCGGGCCATGGGCGACGATTGCGGCCAGCGTCACGAGAACGGCGGCGACCGCCGCACCGCCGATCGACCAATCGAGTGCCCCGTGCGAGGTGGCGGCGAAACTTACGACGATGATCGCGACCTCGAAGCCTTCCAGGAGAACGCCCTGAAAGGCCATCGCCATGCCGAGTCGGTCGTCGTGGGCTCCGCGCAATCGTTCGTTATCGCGCTGAAAGTTTGCCGCTTCATCGCGCATGGGGATGCGCCCGGCATAGCGATAGATCGCTTTCCGGAGCCATTTCCACCCAAAATAGAGTAAGAAGAGTCCGACGACCGTTTCGATGCCGTGTAAAGCACTCGCGCGGACGAGCAGCGCGCCGAACGCGGCGATAAAAATTGCCAAGGCAACGAGCGCGCCGAGCGTTCCCAGCACCGCAACGCGTAAGCCGCGCGTCAGCGCGACGGCAAGCACGATCGTCGCCGCCTCCACGCATTCCACCGCCGATGCGGCGAAGGTCGTTCCGGCGAGAACGGGTCCGGTCATCGTTTTCCTCCATACAGATCCCAGAGAACGTCGTTTGCGATCGTTGGATTGACGGCATCGGGAATCGCGAAATTCATCGCGGCGCTGCGGCGAACGCCGATTCCGTGATGGGGATTGCGCGCCGTCAGGGAACTCCGGGGAGCGACGACGTTGAAGGGCGCGAAATTCGCTCTGTCGGTAAAGGCCGCGTCGAGCGGCCGCGCCGATGCATCGTACACCGAGAGCGGCTTCATTCCGAGAAGAAGTTCGATCGAACGGAGAACGCTTGCGGTATCGTAGCGCTGCGCGATGACGCCACCGCGCGCGTACGGAGAGGCGATGTAAAAGGTCGAGCGCTGATCGCTGACGTGATCGGGGCCGTTCTGCGCGTCGTCTTCGACGATAAAAACGGCGGTACTGTGCCAATACGGCGAATGCGAGAGGGTCGCGACGAGTCGACCGACGGCGAGATCGTTCTGCGCCACGTATGATTTGGGCGTAAGCGCGCCGGCGCGCGCCGCTTCGGTGTGATCGTTGGGAAGATAGACGATCTCCAATTGCGGCAACGAATGTGCGGCTACGAAGCGATGGAACTCGCGCGCCCACTCGGCTTCGCGAAGAAGATCGCTATTGTGGAG